>NZ_JANGAA010000016.1:0-79386 GCF_024461705.1 Blautia sp. DFI.9.10 | reverse complement strand
CTATGACCCTCTGCTTGTAAGGCAGATGCTCTCCCAGCTGAGCTAAGATCCCATAACAGTTGTTCGTCTTAGGAACTCTTCCGTTCCGCAACTCGCTTTGCTATTATATAATGGTTTGTGACTTGTGTCAACAGTTTTTTTCACTTTTTTTAATTTTTTAAAAAATATATGCTTTTTTGTATTTTTACAGTGGCAGGGAGGTCTGAAATCCCCTGCCACTGTAAGGATGTTATGGGCAAAGTATTGCCCATAACTTGATACTCCCGGATTGCTCCGCTGCACGCAGCTCACGCAATCCTCAAACATTCGGAATCCGCTAATTTACTACGTAAATTGCTACTTCCTCATGTTTGGCGGGGTCCAAGTTCAAAAGTCTTATCGTGCAAGCACGAACGACTTTTTGACCTTTTCCCCCTGGTATTATCTGAAGTACTCAACACCAGATTCGAAAATCTTGATATCCTGCTCTCCGTAGATATTGACAGCCACGCCTGCGTCACGACGCTCACTGTGTGCCATCTTTCCGAGAACACGTCCATCCGGGCTTGTGATACCCTCGATGTTCATATAAGAGCCGTTTACGTTAAACTCACCCTCATATCCGGTCTCATCTACCGGTACATACTCCGTTGCAATCTGTCCGTTTTCCTTGAGTTTCTTCAGCCACTCATCATTTGCGACAAAACGTCCCTCACCATGAGAAGCCGGATTACAGTATACGCCGCCAAGCTGTGCTTTCTGAAGCCATGGAGACTTGTTGCTGACAACCTTGGTGTAAACCATCTTGGATACGTGGCGTCCGATGGTGTTGTAGGTCAGTGTCGGAGAATCCTCTTTCTGTCCGCAGATCTCACCGTACGGTACCAGTCCCAGTTTGATCAGTGCCTGGAATCCGTTGCAGATACCAAGAGCAAGACCGTCACGCTCATTGAGGAGCTTCATAACTGCCTCCTTGATCTTCTCGTTCTGGAACGCGGTAGCAAAGAATTTCGCGGATCCGTCCGGCTCATCTCCGGCTGAGAAGCCGCCCGGGAACATGATCATCTGTGCCTGATCGATGGCTTTCTCAAAGAGTTCTACAGAATCATGGATATCTTCTGCTGTAAGGTTCTTGAATACCTTTACGTCTACCTCGGCGCCTGCTCTCTCAAATGCACGGGTGCTGTCATACTCGCAGTTTGTTCCAGGGAATACCGGAATAAATACACGCGGTTTTGCAACCTTATGTTTGCATACATAGATGCTGTCTGCTTTGTAAAGGGAACCGTCATCTGCCTTGACGTCCTCGGTTCCTGCTGCTGTTTTAAATACATTCTCCAGAGTTCCTTCCCATGTGGAAAGCGCCTCTTTCAGAGTGATCTCTGTATCACCGTAGGTGAACTTCGCATTATCCGTAACTTCACCGATCACAGTATAGGTAATGGCAAGCTCACCGACTTTTCCATCCGGAACCTCACAGATGATATCGCCGAATGCCGGAGCAAAGAAATCTCTTGGATCAAGGTTATGCTCGATCTTTACACCCATGCCGTTACCAAAGGCCATCTTGCTGACTGCAGCAGCGATTCCATGACGGTCAAGTGCATATGCGGAGATCACACGGCCTGCCTGGATATCCTGGTGTAATTTATCATACTGCTCCATAAGAGCCGGGTAATCCGGAAGATCATAGGAATCCTTCGGTGCACGGAGCCATACCAGCTTGCTTCCTGCTTTTTTGAGCTCCGGTGTGATCACATCTTTTACCTTTGCAACATCCACTGCGAAGGACACCAGTGTCGGAGGAACATCAATGTCATTGAAGGTTCCGGACATACTGTCCTTACCGCCGATGGAAGGAAGGCCGAATCCGATCTGTGCCGCATAAGCACCAAGCAGTGCGGAGAACGGCTGGCTCCATCTCTTAGGATCTTCTGTCATACGACGGAAGTATTCCTGGAAGGTGAAACGGATCTTCTTATAGTCACCACCGGTTGCAACGATCTTGGCAACGGACTCGGTTACTGCGTAGGCAGCTCCATGATACGGACTCCATGAGGAAAGGTATGGATCAAAGCCGTAGCTCATCATGGTAACAGTCTCTGTTTTTCCGTTCTGTACCGGAACCTTTGCAACCATGGACTGTGTCTCTGTCAGCTGATATTTACCACCGTGAGGCATAAATACACTGCCTGCGCCGATGGAGCCGTCAAACATCTCCACAAGACCCTTCTGTGAGCATACATTCAGGTCAGCAAGAGTATCCATCCATTTTTTCTTTACATCTGTTACATCCGGACGTTCCTCGAAAAGATTTCCGTCCTTTGACGGGATCTCAACCTCAACGGAGGTCTCCTGATGTGCACCGTTGGTATCCAGGAATGCACGGGAGATATTTACGATCTCTTTTCCTCTCCAGTTAAGGACAAGGCGTGGCTCCTCCGTTACAACTGCAACCGGAATTGCCTCGAGATTCTCTTCATTTGCAAATTTCAGGAAAGTATCCACATCTTTCGGGTCAACTACAACAGCCATACGCTCCTGAGACTCAGAGATAGCGATCTCAGTGCCGTCAAGACCTGCGTATTTTTTCGGAACCTTGTCGAGGTCGATCTGAAGTCCCGGTGCCAGCTCGCCGATGGCAACGGAAACACCGCCTGCGCCAAAGTCGTTACATTTCTTGATGATATGGCTGACTTCCTCTCTGCGGAACATTCTCTGGATCTTACGCTCGGTAGGCGCGTTACCTTTCTGCACCTCAGCGCCGCAGACCTCGATGGAAGCCTCTGTGTGGACCTTGGAGGAACCGGTTGCACCGCCGATACCGTCACGGCCGGTACGTCCGCCAAGAAGGATGATGATATCTCCAGGGTCGGAATTTTCACGGATAACCGCACGTCTCGGAGCCGCACCCATAACCGCACCGATCTCCATACGTTTTGCAACGTAGTCCGGATGATAGATTTCTTTTACAGCACCGGTTGCAAGACCGATCTGGTTTCCGTAGGAGCTGTAGCCGTGGGCTGCGCTGCGGACAAGCTTCTTCTGCGGAAGTTTACCCTTCAGAGTTTCCTTTACGGATACGGTAGGATCTGCTGCACCTGTCACACGCATTGCCTGGTATACATAGGTACGTCCGGAAAGCGGATCACGGATGGCTCCGCCAAGGCAGGTTGCCGCACCACCAAAAGGCTCGATCTCCGTCGGATGGTTGTGTGTCTCGTTCTTGAAGTTGATCAGCCACTCTTCTTCTTTCCCGTCCACGTCCACCGGTACCACGATACTGCAGGCATTGATCTCATCAGACTCTTCCTGGTCTGCAAGCTTGCCTTCTGCTTTCAGTTTCTTCATTGCCATAAGTGCAAGATCCATCAGGCAGACAAACTTATCATCACGGCCCTTGTACATATCCTTATGGGCATCCAGATATTCTTTGTATGTTTTTTCAATAGGAGTCTTATAATCACCTTCGTCAAACTTCACGCTGGTAAGCTCTGTGGAGAAAGTAGTATGACGGCAATGATCAGACCAATAGGTATCCAGAACACGGATCTCTGTCATGGAAGGATCGCGTTTCTCTTCATTTCTGAAATAATTCTGGATATGCTGGAAGTCCTTAAATGTCATGGCGAGGTTCAGAGAAGCGTACAGCTCCTTCAGATCAGCCTCAGCCATATCCTTGAATCCGTCAAAAATCTTCACATCCTCAGGATCCGGGAATACTGTTACCAGTGTTTCCGGCTTCTCAAGACCTGTCTCACGGGAATCCACAGGGTTGATGCAGTGATGTTTGATTGCCTCAAACTCTGCATCTGTAACGTTTCCTTCGATTACATAAGTAGTTGCTGAACGGATGATCGGTGCTGCATTCTCATCCAGGAACTGTACACACTGCACTGCAGAATCGGCTCTCTGGTCAAACTGTCCAGGAAGGAATTCTACGGAAAATACACGTGCGCCCTCTGCCACATCAAATTTTTCAAGATACAGATCATCTACCGGCGGCTCTGCAAATACGGTCTTGCAGGCTTTCTCAAATACTTCATCGGAGATATTCTCCACGTCATAACGGATCAGCTCACGGACTGCTGTCACAGTGCTGATACCAAGATAATGTTTGATCTCATGTTTCAGTTCCTTTGCTTTTACTGCAAAGGCAGGTTTCTTTTCTACATACACACGTCTTACGTTGCTCATAGAAGGCTCCTTTCTCTATATCCGATAATAAGGATGGTAAACGTGCAGAAAGCATTTCAGTCTTTCTTTTCTGCTGAAAATATAGTATCATAGGAAATATCATTAGTAAAATTAATATATCTTATATCATTTATAAGCGGAGGATTTTTCACATATGGATATCAATCTTGAACTTTACAAAGTGTTTTATTACGTGGCCACGACGCTGAGCTTTTCGGAGGCTTCCAGACAGCTTTTTATCTCACAGTCTGCAGTAAGCCAGGCCGTCAAAAACCTTGAAAAAAAGCTGGGCCATACTCTGTTTGTGCGCAGCACCAAACGGGTCATCCTGACTCCGGAGGGAGAGCTTCTCCTCCAGCATGTAAAGCCGGCCCTTTCCATGCTCAACGAAGGAGAGGCTGTCCTTTCCGGAGAAGGAAATCTTACCGGTCAGCTGCGGATCGGTGCCAGCGATACTCTGTGCCGCTATTTTCTCATCCCCTATCTCCGCCGTTTCCACAAGGATCATCCGGAGGTACGGATCAAGATCATCAACAGTACCTCCATCGGATGTGCGGAGCTTCTGGAAAACGGCCAGGCTGAGCTGATCGTCACCAACTACCCGAATTCCCGGCTTTCAGCCCACACCAAGCTTCAGACTGTGCTGGAATTCCGGGATATCTTCGTGGCAAATCCGGACTATTTCACCATGGGCAAATCGCCTCTTTCCATGGAAAATCTTCTGGATTATCCCATCCTGATGCTCGCTCCAAAGAGTACCACCAGCGAATATCTTCATCAGGTGTTTGCAGCCCAGGGACTGAAGCTGCTGCCTGAGGTTGAACTGAACAGCAACGATCTGCTGATCGATCTTGCAGAGATCGGACTTGGTATTGCCTGTATCCCGGATTATATGCTCCGCAACCGTCCGGGTCTGGAACCTGTCCATCTGAAAACACCTCTGCCCGCAAGAAGTGCCGTGATCGCTCATCATGAGGCACTGCAGCTTTCCCAGGCTGCCCAGTGCTTTCTTAAATATTTTTCCCAGATCTGATACGATCAAGTTCCTGCCGCTTACTGCTTTTCGCGATCGAAGCAGGATACTTCCCTGATTCAGTAAAAAAGCCACCGGAATCTGCCATAAGGTTATTACGATCCTTATGTACTCAATTCCGGTGGTCTTTTCTGTTATTGATATCGGTCAGATATTATTCTTATTACTTACGCTTCAGCCTTCGGCATCACGTCTGCTGCCGCAGTGATATACTCATTCTCGATCTTACTGAACAGACCGCTGTCTGCAAGCTCTGCAAGCTTCACGTCAATCGGCATCTTGCCCAGGACCGGAACCTTCAGTTCTGCAGCGATCTCATCGATATGGCTCTCGCCAAAGACCTTGATCTCTTTTCCGCAGTCCGGACATTTCACATAGCTATAGTTCTCCACGATCCCAAGGACCGGAACCTTCATCATATCAGCCATATTATAGGCCTTCTTGACGATCATGCGGACCAGATCCTGCGGAGAAGTAACGATCACGACACCCTCGATCGGCAGGGACTGGAATACTGTCAGCGGAACATCTCCAGTTCCTGGCGGCATATCTACAAAGAGATAATCCAACTCACCCCAGATCACATCACTCCAGAACTGTTTTACCATATTTGCAAGGACCGGACCTCTCCAGATCACCGGTGTCTCCTCATCCGGGAGAAGAAGGTTTACAGACATAACCTCGATTCCGTTTGCAGTTGGCATCGGATAGATCCCATTGTCACTGCCCTGTGCATTGCCCTTGATACCATACATCTTCGGGATGGACGGACCGGTGATATCAGCATCCATAATGCCCACTTTATATCCCTTGGAAGCCATCAGGTTTGCCAGGGAGCCTGTTACGAAGGATTTACCCACGCCTCCCTTTCCGCTGACAACTCCGATCACATGTTTTACGTCAGAAAAAACGTTTGGTTCTGCCATGAGGCTCTGGGGCTGTTTCTGTCCGCAGCCTTCACAGCTTGATTTGTTGCAGGATGTATTGCTACACTCTTTTGCCATAATAGATTCCTCTCATTCTTTGTATTTACACAGACAGAACTGGCTCTCTGTCCGTGCATTTTTCTCATTCATGAGCTCTCATGAACTCCTTACCTTACTTCATAAATCTGTCGATCGCTTTTTCCAGTTCCTTGATAGCATCCCTGTCTCCATGCTCCACTGCATCCACGATGCAATGTTCTATATGATCCTGCAGGATGATCTTGCCTGTATTATTGATCGCAGATTTTACGGCTGACAGCTGGATCAGCACTTCGCTGCAGTCACGTCCTTCCTCCACCATACGCTTAATGGATTCCATATGCCCGATGGCCCTGGAAAGTCTGTTGAGTACGGCCTTGGTCTGTGCGTGGCTGTGATGATGAGGATGTGTGCCATCGTGAGTATGCACATGTTCCTGATCCCCGTGGGTATGTTCAAGAACGGTTCCATCCTCGAGAACGTGCACATGTGTTTCTTTCATGTGTGTTTCCTCCTTCAGATCTCCGTGAAAGAACAGCGCTGCCGGATCATAGATGTCTGAATGTCAAAAATGATGGTTCCGTCTTCCAGTACTGTCTTCTCGTAGGAGACATCCTTCCCCTGAAATTTCTGTTTCACATACGCTTCCGGATCTGCAATCTCCACTTCTTCCACAAATACATCACGCATCTGATTTCTCGGACATTTGTTAAAAATTTCCCAGATTACTTCGTACTCTTTCATCTGTGCCTGTTCCTTTCTTAGTCATCCTATCCATTATAATAATTTTATGTTTTTTTGTCAAAAATAATTGCACTCACGCAAATATTGTCGTATGATACATATTAAAAATATTACTGCTCTGTCCGTGGGCAGTAAACATATATTAATGTGATAAATCAAAGGAGATAAATTTCATGCAGCTTTTAAAAGACAGAATTCTGACAGACGGCGTAGTAAAAGAAGGAAATATTTTAAAAGTGGACAGCTTCCTGAATCATCAGATGGATATTGACCTGATCAACGAGGTCGGCAAAGAATTCAAGAAACGTTTTGACCACTGTCCAATCACCAAGATCCTTACCATCGAGGCTTCCGGTATCGGTATTGCCTGTATTGCGGCACAGTATTTCCATGTACCGGTTGTATTTGCCAAGAAAGCACAGAGTGTGAACCTTGACGGCGAGATGTACACCACCAAGGTAGAGTCTTTCACCCACAAGAAAGTTTACGATGTGATCCTTTCCAAGAAATTTCTCGGACCGGAAGATCACGTACTCCTGATCGATGATTTTCTTGCCAATGGCTGTGCACTTCTTGGTCTGATCGACATCGTTAAGAAATCCGGCGCAACTCTTGAAGGAGCCGGAATCGTTATCGAAAAAGGCTTCCAGTCCGGCGGACAGACCATCCGTGACATGGGTATCCATCTGGAATCCCTTGCTATCATTGATTCCATTGCTGATGGCAAACTTACTTTCCGTGAATAAGATTTATCATAAAAAATACTCCTGGAAACTTATATACATTGTTTCCGGGAGTATTTTTATTTTTATCACAGCCAGATCATGATATCATTTCTGATCTATGCATCTGCACCCTTTTCCGCTTTCTCTGAAGGTGTCGGAGTTACTGTTTCCTCCGGTGTCGGTGTTCCGGAAATTTCCGTTTCTTCCTTTTCCGATGAAGCCGATGCAGCTTCCGGTGTATTTTCATCTATATCCGGTTCTTCCGTCACCGTAGCTTCCGATGTCACTGTCGGCGTTGGTGTGGCAGTTGCCTCCGGCATGATCTCTTTCTCTTCATAATATCCGTCATCCACAAGCATCTGATAATTATCTGCATCGATCATCTGGATATCACTGGTCACAGTTCCCACGATCTTGGTCCCGTTGTCATACTGCTCATAATCGGAGATCTCCGGCTTCTCCCCTTTCAGAAGAGCATCCACCATCGTCACACAGTCATTTGCCAGTACACGGTTATCAAACAGCAGATCATCCTCAATCTTTCCCTGGATCACAGCGGTCACTGCTTCTGCCTCACATCCGCCTCCTGTGATCATAGGCCAGCCATCCTCTCCAGACACATGTCCTGCATCCTCCAGGGCATCCACAGCCCCAAGTGCAAGGTCATCGGCACCTGTGCAGATAATATCCGGCGCACCCTCTGTATAATTCTGAGAAAGGATCTCCGCCATATCATTCTTTGCGGTATTTCTTCCGGAACGCATCACTGCAGTATCATCAAAGGTCAGCTTTCCTGAAGTACATACCAGTGTTCCGTCGTCGAAATATTCCTGAAGCTTCTCCATCACGCCATTATAAAAGAACAGTGCGTCACGATCATCCGGAGAGCCCATAAGGAACTCAATGGTCAGAGTTTTCTTTTCTTCCCGGGCTTTCTCCAGATCCATTTTTTTTATGATGGAATCTCCCACCATTTTTCCGGCTTTTCTTGTATTAAAGGTAACATAATAGTTGACCTTATCTGTATCCATGATCAGCTGATCGTAAGAAATCACAGGGATAGATTTCTCATACACCTGCTCCAGCACATCGTTCAGGCTGTAAGCATCTGAAGGTGCGATGACAAGTGCAGAAAGCTCTTCATCGTCCAGAATGGACTGGATCTGTGATACCTGCGTATCACTGTCTTCATCTGCCCAAAATATCTCTGCATCATATCCATCATCTTCCAGTGTATTCTGAAGAGTTTCTCCATCAGCAGACCAACGGGGATCATCTGCTGATGAAGGCAGAAACACACCTACTTTCTTATCTGCTGCCGCAGTTTCTTTTGCTTCTTCTTTTTCTTCTTCCTCTGCATCATTGCTGTTTTTGGCTTTTCCTTCCGGGTCTTCAGACTCCACACTTTCATTGGCTGCCTCTGTCGCCTCTTTGTTTTTTCCACAGCCGGAAAAGGCTGCTGTAAAGACAAAAGCTCCCACAAGCAGGATTGCTGTTTTTTTCTTCATGATCAAATCTCTCCTATAAGCCTTTATAGTCCTTTGCCAGTGATTTCAGATAGTCTCTGTAGGCGGCTGCAGATTTCTTGGGTTTCAGGATACGTACACTGCCGCCCATCCCGGTCAGCCAGCCGTAGAATTTTCCATTTTCCGGAAGCTCTGCAGTTACCGTCAGATCTCCGCTATCTTTCATCTTATATTCTGCATCTGTGCCGAAAAAGTCACGCACCTCCGCCTGTACAGCTCCGGTACAGAGAAGTTTTATTTCTTTTTTTATGGTTCCGGCTGAAGCCTCAAGAAGCTTCCGGTACCCTGCCACAGAGGTCTCATGAATATCTTTAGTTTCATGAATCTCCTTAGCTTCCGCAGTCAGCCCGGGTTCTTCAGACGGCTGTTCCTCTCCGGCACTCTCACCGGCAAGATAATACCCACCCGGCCGTTCTCTTGTATAACGGATATCCATTCCAAAAGAACGTAATACCTCCACATCATCATAAATGCTCTTTCGCTCTGCACGGATTCCCTGTTTCTCAAGATTCTCAAGGATCTTCTGCATAGATATTACCCGATGCTCCCCTGTTTCCCGCAGCATTTTTTCAAGGTACAGGATCTTCGCCTTCTGATTGTTTGATTTTGCCATACTGCCCTCTTATCCTTCGTTTTTTACAAAGCGATGGAAAATATAGGAGTTTGCCTCCTGTTCCTCGCTGTCGTCCAGTTTCTCAAGTTCGATCTTTTTACCGTATTTCTTTTCCAGTGCACGGCTGATCAGAAGATCTGCAAGCTGCGGGTTCTTGGGAAGAAGCGGTCCGTGAAGATACGTACCGATCACATTTTTGTATATAACCCCTTCCTCACCGGATTGTCCGTCATTTCCGTATCCTGACAGAACCTTTCCCAGGGATCTGTTGTTTCCGATGGTGGTACGCCCTCCATGATTTTCAAAACCTACGATGGGCATATCAAAAAGATCGCTCTGCATCACAATGTTTCCAATAAGGCGGCCTTTTCCCTGCTCAGTGCTCATATCTACAAGCTTCAGACCCTCGATCATTCCCTGATCCGTCTTATAATAATTTCCAAGGAGCTGATACCCTCCACAGATTGCGATCACAACTCCATTATCTTCCACATACGCCTTGAAATCCTTCTGGATTTCCTTCAGCTTTTCACATACCAGCATCTGTTCTCTGTCGGAGCCACCGCCAAGAAGTACGATATCCAGTTTGGAAAAATCGATTCTGTCATCCAGTTCATAAGCTATGGTTTCTGCCTCGATTCCTCTCCAGAGACAGCGCTTCATCAGACACTGGATATTTCCTCTGTCACCGTAAAGGTTCAGAAGATCCGGATATAAATGCCCTATCGTTATCTTCATTTCTCACCCTCCAGTTTCTTCAGGATATTTCTGGTGCCAAACAGCGCCGTATAATTTACAAGTACATAAAGATTGCCGCATCCATCCCCGATTCGTTTGCGGATGGCTGTCTCCACATCATTTTCCAGTATGGACGGGATATCCACATATTTCAGACGGAGGCGCATATCCTGACACCGGATACCACTGACTGTAATGGAATTGATATTGTCCCCTCCGAAAAGATCAAAATCCACATCCCAGAGCCAGGAGATATCTTTTCCATCCTGTGCATTATCATTGATCACAATGATGATATCCTTTGGTGATCCGTCCTGCATCACAGCTGAAATGTTCTGGTTAAAACCGGCCGGATTCTTGGCAAGATTCAGAACAACACTGGTGCCCTTGATCCGAAACTGTTCATTGCGTCCGTTCTCCGGATTAAACTTCCGGAGCATCTCATTAAAATGCTCCGCCTTAAAGCCTGCGGTACGAATTCCCGCATAGGCAGCCAGAATATTATACACATTATAGAATCCCTTATAATTGGCCACGATCCGTTTATCCTCCACTGTAAAGGCAATCTGATCATCCACCTTCACATCTGTGGCATCAAAGTCGATCTCCGGACGTTTAAAGCCGCATTTCGGACATCTGTAGTCTCCCAGCTGACTGTAATGATAGAAGCTGTAGATCAGCCTTTCTCCACAGCACTTACAGAACCGGCCCTCACGGATCTCGTTTGTTTTGTTCTCGATCACCGGTTTGCTGATCCCGTAGGTTACAAAAGGATTTCCGCAGTCCATGGCAAGATATGCAGACAGTGCATCATCACCATTGACAATGACCTTCATATCCGGAACCTTTTTCATCATTTCTTCCAGGATGTTCATAGTGATATCGATCTCGCCATAACGGTCCAGCTGATCGCGGAACAGATTGGTCATAACCATATAATCCGGTCTGATCCTTGTAAACACATGTCTTGTGGATGCCTCATCCACCTCGATACAGGCATAATCCGCATCCAGTTTTCCGCTGAATTTTGCCCCCAATACAAAGGCTGCCACAACTCCGTTGAGCATGTTTGAACCGGTATGATTGCAGATGACCTTTTTTCCCTCTGCCTCAAGGCCTGCGCACAGCATGTTATTGGTTGTGGTCTTTCCGTTTGTTCCGCATACTACAAATATTTTTTCACTTACCTGAGAAGAAAGCTCTTCCAGGATATCCGGACAGATCTTCATCGCGACCTTACCGGCCCAGGTCACACCCTGCCGGCCCATAAGCTTACAGACATGTCCTGTGATCTTTGCTGCCATCACAGCAATGGTTGTTCTTATTTTCATAATCTTCTGATTCCTTTGTTTTTATTTCTCTTACCACAGATCTTCCGCTGTCAGGAAATCGGTACAGATTCCTTCTGCTCCCTGCGAAATGTATCTTCTGGCCTGGTCACGGTCATTAACCGTATAAACATACAGACTGATCCCGTTTTTTTCAAAGATCTTCTCCGTTTCTTCTGACCAATACTCCCAGTATACTGTTGCTGCCGGAATTCCCTTTTCTTTACAGAAGGATGCAATATACTCCAGCTCTTCCACAGAATACTCCTGCCACAGTGAATATACATAGGAAGGAAAAGAATAGAGCATGGCCGTTCCGGGAAACATTGCTTCATTGTAGATTTCCGGAATGATCCGATCCAGCGTCTCACCGGCACCTGCATTCCTGGCGATTTCCACATAATCACTGTAATCCTCCAGTGTTCTCTGATAATTGCGAAGAGAATACTGTTTGGAATCGATCAGCACATATGCATCCGGATAATCTTTCAGAAGAAGGAAAAAATCCTCCAGTGTCATGGGGGTGTATTTCCCATATATTTTACTTTGTCTGAATTCCTTTTCTGTAAGGACTTTTTTTCCGTTGCCATCCCACTGTCCCATGGGATCGTTCCAGTTATGCCTGCAGACCCATACTCCATCGGATGTCCTGGAAAGATCCAATTCAAAAAGACGAACTCCCTGTTCATACATGAACAGAAATCCCTCTCTGGAATTCAGGTAATCCTTTCCGTCCATACCTCCCAGAGCATGTGCAATGGTCCTGTAGTCCTTCCAGCTAAATCCTCCTGATGTATTCCGGGCAGTTTCTGTTTCCGTGAAACTACCTCCCAGAAGAAAAAGTGATACAAACAGTATTTCCAATGTCAGTATAAAACGTCGCATCATCTCAGGCAACAAAAAAATGCACAAGACGTAAAGGAAAACATTTCCTCGCTGCTTTCCTTTTTATCTTCTGCAAATTTATCATATCCGGGAACCTGTCCCAAATCATTCCTATATTTTTTCTGTCCGGTAATACCAAAAGTCCCACCGACCATGTTTATCATCCTTTCGCATACGTGTAGTCGTATTTCATACATTACCGATTGTACGCTAAAAAAGGATAATAATCAAGTTAATCCTCTTCTTCCTCGTCATATTCCTGCTGAAGCCTCAGATATTCATCATATTTCTCGTGTGCATTCCGATTATAGGATCGGGAGATCGGTATTACATGCTCTCCGATATGGAAGCTGTCATTTTCAGCGCCTGTGACCCGTTCCATATTTACTATAAAGCTCTGATGACACCGCAAAAATGTACCGTCGTCAAGCTGTTTTTCGAAGTCTTTCAGCTTACCTCTGCACTGGAGTATACTTCCGTCTGTCCTATGGAAATTCACGATATGGAGACTGCTGGTAATATAGCTAACCTGACTGTAGCGTAAAGTATACACACGGGCACGATACTGAAAATGGATCACCCGCTCATCATTCCCGCCGCTAAGTCGCTTCTTCAGTGGTTCCATTACATATTCCAAAGTTTCTTCGGTTACAGGTTTCAGTAAATAGTTATATGCAAACAGGTCAAAAGCATTTCTGTAATATTCATCGCTTCTACTCATAAAAAGCACTGCCACTGACATTTCTTTTTCACGTATCTTCCGTATTGTTTCCAGTCCGTCTACTTTCTTTGAATCAATGTTCACAAAGATTGCATCATAAGGTTTCCTTTTCTTTTCCAATTCTTCCAATAAAAGCTCACCGCTTTTAAATATCCGAATTTCTGACCCTGGAACGATCCGCTCAAGCTGTTTGTGAAGTCTTCTCGCATCCGCCTGCATATCATCACAAATGGCAATGGTCATCATCGTCATATTTATGTATCCCCTTTTACTCCATCATTGTTACTTTTTGTTCTATATATTATACCATGATTTGTTATTCAAATTATGATATCTTAATGTAATTTATGGTCGAAAACCCACCATTTATGCATTTTTTCGAGTTTTTTGGAATATAAAAAAAGGACATTTGCAGAAATGCAGATGTCCTTTAAATCGGTCAGAAGTAAATTATACAAGCTCGATAAGAACTTCCATTGCTGCATCGCCTTTACGCTGTCCGATCTTAACGATTCTTGTGTAACCACCGTTACGATCTGCGTATTTCGGAGCGATCTCGCTGAACATCTTGTCAACCATGTCAACTTCTTTTGTATTTTTCTTTCTGCCAGCGCCCTTAGCAGGAACCTCTGTTACAGGATAGAAAACTTTCATCATCTCACGACGTGCATGAAGTCTGGAAGGAGCATCTTTCTTGATCTCTTTCTGAACTTCATCGTAAACTGTTTTCTTTTTGCCGTCTACGACTTCTTTTACACGTTTTCCGTCAGCATCTTTACGAGCAACCTTAGCTGTTACTGTAACTGTCTCGAAATTGTCTTTCTCACGTACAGCCATAGCGATAAGTCCCTCAGCGATCTTACGGATCTCTTTAGCCTTAGCTTCTGTTGTCACGATCTTTCCGTGATGAAGAAGGTTTGTAACCTGATTTCTGAGAAGTGCTTTTCTCTGGTTAGATGTTCTGCTTAATTTTCTATATTTTGCCATTTTATTATCCTCCATCTGTGGGACACCAGGACATGCTTGTTCGGTCTTACTGCCCTGCTGCTGACACCCCACTCATTACTCTGTTTCCGGATTATTCCTCTGTAGGCTGGAGCTGAAGTCCCAGCTCTTTGAGTTTTGCAAGTACTTCCTCTAAGGATTTGCGGCCCAGATTACGAACCTTCATCATATCGTCAGAAGTCTTGTTGCATAATTCTTCAACCGTATTGATACCGGCTCTCTTAAGGCAGTTGTAGGAACGAACAGAGAGCTCAAGCTCATCAATGCTCATCTCCAGGACCTTTTCCTTCTCATTGTCTTCTTTCTCGATCATAACCTCTGCGGTCTTAGCATTCTCGGAAAGATCAATGAACAGGTTTAAATGCTCGCTGAGAACCTTCGCTGCAAGGCTGACTGCCTCATCCGGATCAAGTGTTCCATTGGTATATACATCCAGTGTAAGCTTGTCGAAGTCAGTTACCTGACCAACTCGTGTATTCTCTACGATCATGTTGACTCTGTCTACCGGTGTGTAGATCGCATCCACTGCGATCATACCGATCGGCATGTCATCGGTTTTGCCTTTGTCTGCACTGATATAGCCACGTCCCTTGGTAATGGTAAGCTCCATGGCCAGTCTGCAGTCTTTTCCACCGTTCAGGGTTGCGATCACCTGATCCGGGTTCATGATCTCAATATCCTGATCTGCCTGGATATCAGCTGCTGTAACAACACCTTTGCCCTCACACTCAATGTATGCGGTCTTCGGCTCATTGTCACTGCTGTGATTCTTAATGGCAAGAGATTTCAGATTCATGATGATTTCGGTCACATCTTCCTTCACGCCCGGAATGGAGCTGAATTCATGAAGTACACCATCGATCTTCACCTGGCTTACTGCAGCTCCCGGAAGGGAGGACAGCATAATTCTTCTTAAAGAATTGCCAAGGGTAGTACCATAACCTCTTTCCAGAGGCTCTACAACGAATCTTCCAAACTTCTTATCTTCGGATATTTCGGTAATTTCGATTTTTGGTTTATTGAAATCAAACACTATAAGGTTCCCTCCTTCTGGGTTAATCAACATTCGAGGGTATTACCAATTTTTGTAACTGTAGACACAGTAAACAGTTACTAATTATTTAGAATACAGCTCGACGATAAGCATCTCGTTTACAGGAACATCGATCTGCTCTCTTGTAGGAAGCTCTTTAACTACACCCTTCAGGTTCTCCTGATCAACGTCGATCCACTCCGGAACAAGTCTTCCGCCAGTGATCTCAAGGATTCCTTTATATCTCTCAGAGCCTTTGCTCTTCTCTCTGATCTCAATTGTGTCTCCTGCTTTGCACAGGTAGGACGGAATGTTTACACATTTTCCGTTAACAAGTACGTGCTTGTGATCTACGATCTGACGAGCCTCTCTTCTTGTTCTGGCAAATCCCATACGGAAAACGATGTTGTCAAGTCTGCTCTCAAGCATAACCATAAGGTTCTCACCTGTCTGGCCCTGCATTCTGTCGGCTTTCTTGTAGTAGTTACGGAAAGGTTTCTCAAGAACTCCGTAGATAAATTTTGCTTTCTGTTTCTCTTTTAACTGAAGACCATACTCAGACACCTTGCGGTTTGCACGTTTTAACTGTCTTGTGGACTTCTTATCAATTCCTAAGTAAATCGGATCCAGGCCAAGGGATCTGCATCTTTTCAGAACAGGTACTCTATTTACTGCCATTTCAACTACCTCCTAATTAGACTCTTCTGCGTTTTGGTGGACGGCATCCGTTGTGAGGAACCGGAGTTACGTCACGAATGCTGGTTACTTCAAGTCCGCATGCCTGAAGCGCACGGATTGCAGCTTCACGGCCTGAGCCCGGGCCTTTTACCATAACGTCTACTGTTTTTAATCCATGAATTAAAGCAGCCTTTGTTGCAGTCTCTGCTGCCATCTGTGCTGCATAAGGGGTAGATTTCCTTGAACCTTTAAATCCAAGACCACCGGCACTTGCCCATGAAAGAGCGTTTCCTTCGTTATCTGTCAGTGTGACGATTGTATTGTTGAAGGAAGACTGAATGTGTGCCTGTCCGTGTTCAACGTTTTTCTTGACACGACGTTTTGTCGTTTTCTTTGTAACTTTTGCCATTTTAAAACTAACCTACACTTTCCTTTTATTGAAATTAATTAGTTATATCTATAAATTATTTCTTCTTGTTTGCAACAGTTCTCTTCGGTCCCTTGCGAGTTCTCGCATTTGTCTTAGTCTTCTGACCACGAACCGGGAGTCCTTTACGATGACGGATACCTCTGTAGCATCCAATCTCCTGCAGTCTCTTGATGTTAAGGGCGATTTCCCTTCTCAGATCACCTTCTACTGTCATTGTCTCATCAATAACAGCACTCAGTCTCTTAACCTCGTCATCAGTCAGATCTCTGACACGTGTGTCAGGATTAACCTCTGCTTTAGCAAGAATTTTGTCCGCGCTTGGTCTACCAATTCCATAAATGTAGGTAAGACCGATTTCAATACGTTTCTCTCTTGGTAAGTCTACACCAGCTATACGAGCCATGTACTGTTTCCTCCATTTTCTGTTTCTGAAAGTTCCGCATATCGTATGTCACTTGCTCTCGCAAGGTGAAATGGGACATATCGACCTGCCTCTTTCTTTTCTAGTTTCCTAATTGGGGTGCCTCGGTAAAACACCCAGCTGTAATTGGCGAATCACAGCCTTTCCGAAATTGCGGATCTTAACCGCTGTTGCCTCTCGGTATTAGGCAATACATGCTTATTATCTGTTCAGTAGAACAACCCTGCCGGGTGTTTCATACTGCAGCCGCACGTTTCACAAACATTCCAAAGAAGTCCCGATATGGAAATCAACCCTGACGCTGTTTGTGCTTCGGGTTCTCACAGATGATTCTGATGGATCCCTTTCTCTTAATGACCTTGCACTTCTCGCAGATCGGCTTTACAGATGATCTTACTTTCACTGGAAATCCTCCTTCCGTAAATTAGTCTCATATCTGCAGTTTCACAGGCGCACTCATACACAGTATTTGCGCGCTTGAAATATATACTAACACCTGTTTTCCTGAAATGCAAGAAAAAATTAAAAAAATTTTTGATTTTTTTTACAGGCTGTATTATAATGGGTGGCAAAGTCCGGCAGACATATGGAATCTGCCTATTTTAATGAAAGGAATCTTTACATATGCATACGGAAATGAAATATCGTTTTCTGATACATTACACCTTATCTTTTATCGGTGGATACCTGGGGCTTTATGCCATTGTGTCAAGAGCAGATCTTTTCGGCAATGCCCAGACAGCCAATCTTATTGGTGTTGTGCGGGATCTCATAGGCAGGAATTTTTCGGATATGCTTCTGCGTGTGGGTGCGCTTCTCATATATATGGCTGCTGTTATCCTTACGGTCTGGATCCCAGAGCATTTTTCCGCAGATCTTCGTTTTATCAGTATCGGGATCGATATCTTTGCGATCCTGCTCCTGGGATTCTTTCCTTCCGGAATGTCTCCGGTTGTGGCTCTTTACCCCGTGTTCTTTGCAATGCCTTTCCAGTGGTGTACCTTCAAGGCTCCCGGCGGATATAACAGCTCCACGATCTTTTCCACCAACAACCTTCGCCAGTTCACCACAGCTGTCACTCAGTTCCTTATGAAAAAGGACAGCGCACAGTGCGATAAAGCAAAATTCTACGGAATGACGCTGCTTTCTTTTCATACAGGTGCAGCTTTGTCTCTGATCCTGTATATGACCTGCGGTCTCTCAGGCGTATGGCTCTGTCTGGTTCCTGCCTTCTATGCTGTATGGCTGATCAGTGCAGACCGGAATACCGTAGCCGATACACCGGCAGTTACCCGAAGCACAGCTTCTGACGGCAGCAGCTTCAGGAATCTTTCCTATAAGAAAAAAGAGGCCTGACTTTATTTTAGCTTTGATAAAATAAGAGGAAATGTGATCTGTTTTTACACTGTCACATTTCCTTTTTTGTTTACGCGTAAGCCCCTCTGGCGCTTACAGCTTATATGCGTTCGAAATCCAGTATCATGATTTTGAATGGCCACAAATTGATTTCATCTATATTTCTCATACTATCCTCATAACATATCAATATACTCTGTAACTTGTTTAAACATTCCACGGTATTTACATTGCGCTTACCGGGAAAATCTTTTATAATTATTTCAGAAATCATAAATCCTGCTATATATTTTTGACCGAACATGAATGGAGAATTGAAATGCCCAAAAGTATTTACGAAGATATCTATAAAGATCTGAAAATGAAAATAGAGGACAACACCTTTGCCTATCAGGAGCTTCTGCCTTCCGAAAACACTCTGATCCAGACTTACGGCTGCTCCCGCAATACCCTGCGACGTGCGGTCAGTCTTCTTGTCAGTGACGGCTATGTACAGACCATGCAGGGAAAAGGTGTCCGCAATATCTACCGTCCAAACGAGAAGACTGCTTTCACCATCGGAGAGATTGAAACCTTCAAGGAATCTGCTGCAAGGAACGGTCAGAATGCCCATACGGAGGTGGCTCTTTTTACAGAGCTTTGTATCAGCAAAAATCAGTCAGCTTACACAGGATTTCCCGCTGGTGCAGAAGTATATTATATTCAGCGTATCCATTATCTTGAAGATATCCCGCTGATCATCAACCATAATTATTTTCTGAAGGAATCCGTTCCCGGCCTTACTGCCGAGATTGCCAGTCATTCTATCTATGAATATCTGGAACAGGTGCTTCATATGACCATTGTCAACAGCAAACGTATCATGACTGTGGAAAAGGTTACAGAAATTGATGAAAAATATCTTCATCTGAATGTAAAGGATTATAACTGCGTGGCTGTGGTGTCCAGCCAGACTTATAACAGTGACGGTGTGATGTTTGAGTATACCCAGTCACGGCACAGACCGGATCATTTTCGATTTTATGCTAATGCCCTGCGCCGATGAGCCCGGCTCATAACTGCTTCGCAGCTATACGGTTATGAGCAGGTGACAAATGTGGCTCACAAATATCCGCCTAGATCTGTATAGATACCTGGATCTGTATAGATACCTGGATCTGTATAGATGCTGCAGTTTCCTATTTTCCAAAATTATGTTATACTGAAACGATCAACGGAGAGAGGAAATTTTATTTTTATGAAAAAACGAGAATCTTTTAACAGCCGCTGGGGGTTCATTCTGGCCTGCATCGGGTCTGCGGTTGGAATGGGAAATATCTGGATGTTTCCCACCAGAGTTTCCCTGTATGGCGGGGGATCGTTCCTGATCCCGTATTTTATTTTTGTGGCACTGATCGGCTTTACCGGGGTGATCGGTGAGATGAGCTTTGGCCGCGGGACACGTTCCGGGCCCATTGACGCCTTCGGCATGGCCTGTGAAACCAAATGCAGACGAAAGCTGGGTGAAACACTGGGCTGGATACCGGTGATCGGTGCACTGGCCATGGCTATCGGTTATACGGTTGTTATGGGATGGATCTTCCGATATATGCTCGGAACCTTTACAGGATCTACCCTGGCACCGGCAGATATTGAGTCCTTTGGCGCCAAATTCGGAGGCATGGCCTCTGCCTGGGGAAATAATCTCTGGCAGCTGGCTGCTCTTGTGATCTGCATGTTTATCCTGATGTACGGCGTTGGAAGCGGCATCGAAAAGGCCAATAAAGTGATGATGCCTATCTTCTTTATACTGTTTGTGATCCTTGGCATCTATGTTGCCTTTCAGCCGGGAGCTGCTGCCGGATACCGCTATATCTTCCGCGTGGAGCCGGAAATTCTGGCAAAGCCTTCCACCTGGATCTTCGCACTTGGACAGGCATTTTTCTCCCTATCTGTTGCAGGCAACGGTACACTGATCTACGGATCTTATCTTCCGGACAGCGAAGATATCCCTGCATCTGCTGCAAGGGTAGCACTTTTTGATACTCTGGCTGCTATGCTGGCAGCACTTGTTATCATTCCGGCCATGGCTACCACAGGTGCCAAGCTTGACCAGGGCGGTCCCGGACTTCTGTTCATCTACCTGCCGCACCTGATCAAAACCATGCCTGGCGGACAGATCATTGCCATCATCTTTTTCGTAGCTGTGTTCCTTGCAGGCATGACCTCGCTTATGAACCTTTATGAAGCTCCTATTGCCACAGTTCAGGAAAAAACAGGTCTTGGCCGGATTCCTTCCTGCATGGTGATCTCAGTGATCGGCGTTGTAGCTTCTCTGCTGATCCAGGGCATTGTTTCTGACTGGATGGATGTACTTTCCATCTATATCTGTCCTCTCGGCGCAGGACTTGCAGGGATCATGTTCTTCTGGATCTTCGGCCGGAGCTATGTGGAAAGCCAGGTCAACAAAGGCCGCGAGAAACCATTCACGAAATATTTTTACCCGGTGTGTAAATATCTTTATATTCCGGTGTGCTTTCTGGTGCTGATCCTTGGTGTTGTGCTGGGCGGGATCGGATGATAAGGTGATAACATAAGTAAAATAAAAAATTATCTGCATAAACAAATCCCCCGAAAAATGATTTTTTAATCATTTCCGAGGGATTTTTATGTTTTATCTTATAATATTCGTAAAGCCAGGATTTTCGATTTGCTGCATATCTTGAATACACTCACTTCACAGTTTGTCAACAAGTTTAAGTTTTACACTGATTTCCAATTATTCTACATTCTTAGAGTGTATCCGGTTTCTCCACTTCGTAATCAGACCAGGAAGCAATTGTATCGCTGCCTGAGAAACGTAAAAAAATGTGAGTGATAAACTCCACTTCAAATTCTTTTTCTGCAGAAAAGGCAAAAAAAGACCCGGCAGCTTAACGCCACCAGGTCGTCTTTTACAATATTTCTTATTTATCTCTCCAGATGATTCTTCCTTTGGAAAGATCATACGGAGAAAGTTCGATCGTTACTTTATCTCCCGGGAGAATACGGATAAAATTCATACGGAGCTTGCCACTGATATGTGCAAGTACCACATGTTTGTTTTCCAGTTCCACTTTAAACATCGCATTAGGCAGTTTCTCCAGAACAGTGCCTTCTACTTCGATCACATCTGCTTTTGACATTTTTTACCTCCTATGTCATGACAACAATTGCTACTTACAGATTCGTAAGCGTCAGAATCTCTGGTTCCCCATCGGTGATGAGGATCGTATTTTCATAATGGGCGGAAAGTGAACCATCCATGGTTACCACTGTCCACTCATCGTCCAGCCATGCCACGTCCGCACGACCAAGGTTGATCATGGGCTCGACGGCCAGGGTCATTCCCGGAAGGAGCTTGATGCCCCTGCGCTTCTGCGGGAAGTTTGGAATCTGCGGATCCTCATGAAGATGAGTTCCGATTCCATGTCCTACAAGGTCACGTACAATACCATAACGGTATTTCGCTGCGTGGGCTCCGATGGCTTTGGAAATATCATTTAAATGATTTCCGGCTTTTGCCATTTTCAGTCCTTCAAAAAAGCACTCTCTTGTAACCTTAATGAGCTGCTGTGCTTCTTTGGATACTTCACCTACCGCATAGGTACGTGCTGCGTCAGAATGGTAGCCCTTATAAATCAGGCCGGCGTCGATCTTAACCAGATCCCCGTCCTGGATGATCTTCTCCTCGGATGGAATTCCATGCACAACCTCATCATTCAGGCTGATGCAGAAAGAAGCCGGAAAACCTCCGTAGTTCAGAAAGTTCGGAATACAGCCCATAGACCGGATCATTTCTTCTCCGATCTTATCAATCTCTTTGGTGCTGACACCCGGTTTGATGTAAGGGATCAAACCGTCATGCACCTTCTCAAGAAGATGGCCTGCTTCTCTCATAAGTTCGATTTCATGCTGTGTCTTAATTGTTACGGACATTCTTATTCTCCTAAGATGTCAACGATCTCCTGGAATACCTCATTCAGATCCCTGGTTCCGTCTACCGTCTTCAAAACACCCTGTGTGGTGTAATAGTCAATCAATGGCTGTGTCTGCTCATGATAAACATTCAGACGCTTCTGGACTGTTTCCGGCTTGTCATCATCACGGAGTACAAGCTTGTCACCACAGGTATCGCAGACCCCCTCTGTCTTCGGTGCTGCAAATACAACGTGATAAGTTGCACCGCATTTCACACATGCACGGCGTCCGCCCATACGTTTCACGATGTTATCATCCGGCACATCCACATCGATCGCATAGTCAATTTTGCTTCCAAGTTTGTTCAGAGCCTCTGTCAGACATTCTGCCTGCGGAATTGTTCTCGGGAAACCATCCAGAACATACCCTTCCCTTGCGTCATCCTGCTGGATTCTGTCAACAACAAGGTCGCAGGTCAGTTCATCCGGAACAAGAAGTCCCTGATCCATGTAAGTTTTTGCTTTGTTTCCAAGCTCGGTACCGTTTTTGATGTTAGCACGGAAAATATCTCCTGTGGAGATGTGCGGAATCCCATATTTCGCCGCAATTTTCTTAGCCTGAGTACCTTTACCTGCCCCCGGTGCACCCAACATAATAATTCTCATAGCATACCCTCCATTTTCCTGTTTTCTGCCTGATTTTCAGACAGTCCTGTTTACAAATCAAGGCTGCGACACTTTCGCACCGCAACCTTCATTTTCAATTAGTTCAGGAAGCCTTTGTAATTACGTACAAGCAGCTGAGATTCCACCTGCTTAACGGTCTCCAGGATAACACCTACGATGATGATGATAGATGTACCGCCGAAGGAAACATCCGCACCGAACACACCGTTGAAGAAGAACGGTATAACGGCCACGATAACAAGACCTACTGCACCTATAAATATAATATAATTCAGGATTTTAGTCAAATAATCTGAAGTCGGTTTTCCCGGACGGATGCCTGGGATAAAACCGCCCTGCTTTTTGATATTATCGGCTACTTCCAACGGATTAAAGGTAATTGATGTATAGAAGTATGCGAAGAATACGCAAAGTACCACATACACGATCAGACCCCAGCTGTACTGGATCTGACTTGGATTACACCAGTTATTGGAGGAAAGTCCTCTTAAGATCTCACTTCCGATGCCCGTTCCGTTTCCTTTGCCAGCGAACTGAGCAATGATCGACGGGAAAGACATGATAGAGGAAGCAAAAATAACCGGGATAACGCCGGCAGTATTTACCTTGAGCGGGATGTTTGTGGACTGACCGCCCATCATTTTACGTCCAACCATCTTTCTGGAATACTGAACCGGAATTCTTCTCTCTGCTCCGTTGAGGATAAGTACGAGCACTACAACAAACAGAATAATCACAGCAATGATGCAGGCTGCAAGCATTCCTTTTGCAATTGTTTTGCCCTTGACGAAGTTCTCATAAAGAAGGGACATATCACTCGGGATCCTGGACACGATATTGATAGTCAGGACGATGGAAATACCATTTCCAATGCCCTTCTCTGTAATACGCTCGCCCAGCCACATAAGCATTGCGGAACCCGCTGTTAAACTTGCAACAACTACGATTCCTTTAAGGAAGCTCATGTTCGGGATCATACCCTGACGTCCAAATCCGATTGCCATGGCAACAGACTCAAACAGAGCAAGACCAACCGTTACATAACGTGTGATTGCTGTAAGCTTTTTTCTTCCTTCTTCTCCGTCACGTTGCATCTCTTCCAGTGCCGGAATGGCAATGGTAAGAAGCTGAATGATAATGGAAGAAGTAATGTAAGGTGTGATGTTCAATGCGAAAATTGACATCTGAGTAAAGGAACCGCCGGTGAACGCATCAAAGAAATTGAATGCGTCACCGGTATTAGATTCAAACCACTGCTTAAAGAAGTCACTGTCGACTCCCGGTACAGGAAGCTGGGATCCGATTCTGATCACGAATATCATCCAGATCAGATAGAGAAGCTTTCTTCTCATTTCCTTTACTTTGAAAACACTCTTAAGAGTCTCAAACATTAGATCACCTCTACTGTACCACCAGCAGCTTCAATTTTTGTTTTTGCAGTCTCGCTGACAGCGTTTACTTTAACATTAAGTTTTTTTGTAAGCTCGCCGTTTCCAAGGATCTTAACACCATCACCGATCTTGGAGATTGCACCGCTTGCAAGTAAGCTGTCAACTGTAACCTCTGCGCCATCCTCAAAACGATTGAGAACGTCTACATTGATTGCGATAATTTCTTTAGAGTTTCTGTTAGTGAAACCTCTCTTAGGAAGACGTCTGTATAAAGGCATCTGACCTCCCTCGAATCCCGGTTTCTTGTGTCCGGAACGAGCAAGCTGTCCTTTATGTCCTTTACCAGCAGTTTTGCCGTTTCCTGAACCATGTCCACGGCCTCTTCTGAAGTTATCGCTATGCTTGGAACCCTCTGCGGGTCTTAAGTTTGATAATTCCATTCTGGCACCTCCTTAATCTTCTACTTTTACCAGGTGCTGCACCTGCTGAATCATTCCTCTGGTTGCAGCGTTGTCTGGCATCTCAACTGTTTTATGCATCTTTGTAAGACCCATAGCTTTTACAGTTTTTTTGTGTTTCGGTACTGCACCGATTGGAGATTTTACCAGTGTAACCTTGATTGTATCTGCCATTTCCATATCCTCCTTAACCCAGAATCTCATCTACAGATTTTCCGCGGAGCTTTGCAACCTCTTCCGGAGTCTTTAACTGGCTCAGGCCTGCGATTGTTGCCAGAACTACGTTCTGTTTATTTCTGGAACCCATACATTTTGTACGGATGTTTTTGATACCTGCAAGCTCGATTACGGCACGTGCCGGGCCACCGGCGATAACTCCAGTACCTTCCGGAGCTCTCTTCAGAAGCATCTCAGCGCTTCCGAATTTTCCGATGAAGTCATGTGTAATGGAATTGTTCTCGTCTCTTGCAACAGTAACAAGCTTCTTCATAGCGTCCTCTTTACCTTTGCGGATCGCCTCCGGAATTTCTGCTGCTTTTCCTAAACCTGCACCAACGTGTCCATTGCCGTCACCTACAACAACTAAAGCTGTGAAACGGAAGTTACGACCACCTTTAACAACCTTGGTAACACGCTTGATTGATACTACTTTATCTTCTAACTCTAACTGACTAGCATCAATAAGATTACGTTTCATGTGTTCTTTTCCTCCTCTTAGAATTTCAGTCCAGCTTCTCTTGCTGCATCTGCCAGTGCTTTAACTTTTCCGTGGTAGATATATCCACCTCTGTCGAAAACAACGCTCTCGATACCAGCCTCAACAGCTTTTTTACCGATCACTGTTCCAACTTTTGCTGCAGCCTGTACATCATCAGTGTTCTCAAGCTCTGCTTTTACGTCCGTCTGGAGAGTAGAAGCGGATACTAAAGTTTTACCAACTGTGTCATCAATAATCTGTGCATAGATGTGCTTGTTGGAACGAAATACTGCCAGACGAGGAGTAGTTGCAGTTCCGTTTAAATGATGACGTAATCTTCTATGCTTCTTTTCGCGAATTTCGCTTCTGGATGCTTTGTTAATCATATTCTCACTCTCCTTAATTATTTCTTACCGGTCTTACCGACTTTACGTCTGATAACTTCGTCAACGTACTTGATTCCCTTGCCCTTGTATGGCTCAGGTCTTCTCTTGTCTCTGATCTCAGCTGCGTACTGGCCAACTTTTTCTTTGCTGATACCAGATACGATGATCTTGTTTCCGTCAACTGTGGACTCAAGACCTTCTGGATCTTCCATCTCTACCGGGTGAGAATATCCGAGGTTAAGTACAAGTTTCTTGCCCTGCTTAGCAGCTCTGTAACCAACACCGTTAACCTCAAGCTCTTTTTTGTATCCTTCGCTTACACCAACAACCATGTTGTGGATAAGGCTTCTTGTTAAGCCGTGAAGGGCTTTGATTCTCTTTAAGTCGTTCGGTCTTGTTACAACTACATGACCGTCTTCAACTTTGATCTCTAACTCTGTCGGGAGTGCTCTCTCAAGTGTTCCCTTAGGTCCTTTTACTGTTACAACGTTTCCATCTGCGACTGTAACCTCAACGCCAGCTGGAATTGCAACCGGAAGTCTTCCGATTCGTGACATAAATTTGTCCTCCTTACTTAGATTGTCGGAGAGGGCCCATGCCCTCTCTGTTTTCAGTTTAAAAGCTATATGACTGCTTCGTTAAGCGGCTTTGGCCTACCAAACGAATGCAAGTACCTCGCCACCAACCTGAAGCTTACGAGCCTCTTTGTCAGTGATAACGCCTTTGTTTGTGGAAAGGATTGCGATACCAAGTCCACCAAGAACCTTCGGAAGCTCATCCTTGCCTGCGTATACACGAAGACCTGGTTTGGAGATTCTCTTAAGTCCTGTGATGATCTTCTGGTTTTTGTCCTCACCATATTTCAGTGTGATGTGAAGAGTTTTAACAACTCCATCCTCAACCAGATCATATTTTGCGATGTATCCCTCATCTACAAGGATGTTTGCGATAGCAATTTTCATCTTGGATGCCGGTACGTCTACAGTGTCATGTTTTGCAGTATTTGCGTTACGGATTCTTGTAAGCATATCTGCGATCGGATCGCTCATTGTCATGTAAGTTTCCTCCTCTTTCTTCAGACTTTACATGTCGTGTGAATATTATTTAAATGATTAAAAAGTTGCTTTCGCCTCGGCCTACCAGGAAGCTTTCTTAACACCCGGGATCTGACCTTTGTATGCCAGCTCACGGAAGCAGATTCTGCAAATTCCGTATTTTCTCAGGTATGCATGTGGACGGCCACAGATTCTGCAGCGAGTATACTCTCTTGTGGAGAATTTAGCTTTACGCTGCTGTTTAATTTTCATTGCTGTCTTAGCCATGAATCTTTTCCTCCTATTTAGCAAATGGCATGTTGAATAATGTCAGTAATTCGCGTGCCTCTTCATCTGTTTTAGCAGTTGTAACGAAGATAACGTCCATTCCTCTTACTTTATCAACCTTATCGTACTCAACCTCTGGGAAGATCAGCTGCTCTTTGATACCAAGAGCATAGTTTCCTCTGCCGTCGAATGCGTTCGGGTTAACACCACGGAAGTCACGTACACGTGGAAGAGCAAGGTTGATAAGACGATCAGCGAACTCATACATCTTCTCGCCTCTTAAGGTAACTTTACATCCGATCGGCATACCCTCTCTGATTTTGAAGTTAGCGACAGATTTTTTAGCTTTTGTAGCGATTGCTTTCTGTCCTGTAACAAGTTCCATATCTGCGATTGCAGCGTCAAGAAGTTTAGCGTTCTCTTTTGCCTCGCCAACACCCATGTTAACAACGATTTTCTCGAGTTTTGGCACTTCCATTACGTTTTTGTATCCGAATTTCTTGGTCATGGCATCCATGATCTCGTTCTTGTAAAGATCTTTTAATCTACTCACCTTTATATGCCTCCTCTCTTAATTAATCGATTGTCTTTCCTGTTGCTTTGGCAACACGAACTTTTTTGTCTCCATCCATCTTGAATCCAACTCTTGTAGCTTTTCCGTCTACAACGAGCATTACGTTGGAGATATGAAGCGGAGCTTCTTTTGTCACGATTCCACCGTTCTGATTAGCTGCGGACGGTTTAGCGTGCTTTGTAACCATGTTTACGTTCTCAACAACTACTGTGTTGTCTTTTACGTTAACTGCAAGGACCTTTCCGTCCTTACCTTTATCTTTTCCAGTGATTACCTTTACAGTATCACCTTTTTTAATTTTCATAGCTGACATTCGGCACCCTCCTATAATACTTCCGGAGCTAAGGAAACGATCTTCATGAATTTCTTCTCACGAAGCTCTCTGGCAACTGGTCCAAAGATACGTGTTCCTCTCGGAGTTAAGTCATCCTTGATAATTACGGCAGCATTTTCATCGAAACGGATGTAAGATCCGTCTTTACGACGAGCGCCTTTTTTAGTTCTAACAACTACAGCTTTAACAACGTCACCTTTTTTAACAACGCCGCCTGGTGTTGCATCTTTAACCGTAGCAACGATTGTGTCACCGATGTTTGCATATCTTCTTGTAGAGCCGCCCATAACACGAATACAAAGGATTTCTTTTGCACCAGTGTTGTCGGCAACTTTCAGTCTAGTTTCCTGCTGAATCATACTGGTTTCCTCCTTATTTAGCTTTCTCTACGATCTCAACCAGTCTCCATCTCTTGTCCTTGGACAGCGGTCTGGTCTCCATTACCTTAACGGTATCTCCGATGTTGCACTCATTGTTCTCGTCATGAGCTTTTAATTTATATGTTCTCTTCACGATTTTTTTGTAAAGAGGATGTTTTACATGGTCTTCAATTGCAACTACGATGGTCTTATCCATTTTGTCGCTGATAACCTTACCCACGCGGGTTTTTCTCAGATTTCTTTCCACGATTATGTCCTCCTGTCCTATTTGGAAGCGTTTGCCTGCTCAGTGATTACTGTCTGGATTCTGGCAATATTTTTACGAACCTCTTTGATTCGTCCTGTATTGTCTAACTGGTTTGTTGCATTCTGAAATCTCAGATTGAAAAGCTCTTTTTTAGCAGCTACTAATTCTTCATTCAGTTCTGCAACTGACTTTGCTTTTAAATCTTCCACGAACTTATTAATTTTCACTGTTATCACCGCCTTCTAAGTCTGCACGAGAAACGATTTTACATTTACATGGTAACTTGTGCATTGCAAGACGTAATGCTTCACGGGCAACCTCTTCGGACACGCCTGCAATCTCAAACATAACACGACCTGGTTTTACTACTGCTACCCAGTACTCCAGAGCGCCTTTTCCGGAACCCATTCGAGTCTCAGCTGGTTTAGCTGTTACCGGTTTATCCGGGAAAATCTTAATCCAAACTTTACCGCCACGTTTGATGTAACGGGTCATAGCAACACGGGCTGCCTCGATCTGATTAGATCTGATCCAACATGGCTCAGTAGCAACAAGACCGAAATCACCATAGTTGATAACATTGCCTCTAAGGGCTTTTCCTCTCATGGAGCCACGGAATTGTTTACGACGTTTTACTCTTTTTGGCATTAACATTATTTATCGCTCCCTTCCTTAGTTCCTTTTGTCGGAAGAATCTCACCATTGTAGATCCATGCCTTAACACCAACTTTACCGTATGTGGTGTCTGCTTCCGCAAAGCCATAGTCGATATCTGCACGAAGTGTCTGAAGCGGGATTGTTCCCTCGCTGTAGAACTCTGTACGAGCCATATCAGCTCCGCCGAGACGTCCGGATACGGAAGTCTTGATTCCCTTAGCGCCAGCCTTCATTGTTCTCTGCATTGTGGACTTCATAGCACGTCTGAAGGAAATACGGTTCTCAAGCTGAAGAGCAATGTTCTCAGCAACCAGCTGTGCATCTTTGTCCGGTCTCTTAACTTCTTTGATGTCAACGATAAGCTTCTTGTCTGTGTATTTCTGAAGCTCAGCTTTAACTTTCTCGATCTCTGCGCCGCCCTTACCGATTACGATACCAGGTTTTGCTGTGTAGATGATGATCTTAACTCTGTCAGATGCTCTCTCGATCTCGATTTTGGAAACACCTGCGCTGTATAATTTCTTTTTAAGGAATGTTCTGATGTTGTAGTCTTCTACCAGGTAGTCAGCAAACTTGTCTTCTGCATACCATCTGGAATCCCAATCCTTGATAACTCCGACTCTAAGGCCATGCGGATTAACTTTCTGTCCCATGCTTTTCCTCCTTACCTTTCATCAAGCACAACTGTGATATGGCTAGTTCTCTTCTCGATTCTGTAAGCTCTACCCTGTGCTCTCGGCTGAATTCTCTTCATTGTAGGTCCCTTATCTGCATAGCATGCTGCAACATAAAGGTTGTCTGCGTTCATTCCGTTGTTGTTCTCAGCGTTTGCTACTGCTGACTCAAGCAGTTTTTTGATCACGCTGGAAGCGTATCTCGGATTGTATGTCAGGATACCAAGTGCTGTCTGTACATCTTTGCCACGGATCGCATCTAATACGTAGCAGGCTTTCTGAACAGAAATTCTTGCATAAGATAACTTTGCAGACGGCCTTGTCTCTCTATTATTCTCATTTCTGGCTCTCTTTATCTGGCTTCTATGTCCTTTTGCCATCTTAAAGTGCCTCCTTTCTTAAATTCGATATCTAAGTTATCTGCCAGCTGTCTTAAATTGACAGCGGGCAGTTATAAATCTGATGACTAGCGTACTCCGGACTTCTTCTCGTCTTTTCCGTGTCCTCTGTAAGTTCTTGTTGCAACGAACTCACCAAGTTTGTGTCCTACCATATCCTCTGTGATATATACCGGCACATGTTTTCTTCCGTCATGAACAGCGATTGTGTGTCCTACGAAAGACGGGAAGATTGTGGAACGGCGAGACCAAGTTTTGATTACGGATTTATCATTTGCAGCGTTAAGAGCGTCTACTTTTTTAAGTAAGCTCTGGTCTGCAAAAGGTCCTTTTTTCAGTGAACGAGACATGCTTTCTCCTCCTTATTATTTCGATAATGCTTTTCCATCGCGTCTTCTTACGATGTACTTGTTGGACTGTTTGTTTTTCTTTCTGGTCTTCAGGCCGAGAGCAGGTTTGCCCCACGGTGTGCAAGGACCTGGGCGTCCGATACCGGTCTTACCTTCACCACCACCATGTGGATGGTCATTCGGGTTCATTACGGAACCACGAACTGTAGGTCTGATACCCATGTTACGTTTACGTCCGGCTTTACCGATGTTAATAAGGTTGTGATCTCCGTTTCCGATTACACCAACAGTTGCGCGGCATACGATCGGAACCATTCTCATCTCACCGGAAGGAAGACGAAGTGTTGCGTACTTTCCTTCTTTAGCCATGAGCTGTGCGCCGTTTCCTGCAGAACGAACCATCTGTCCGCCTTTTCCAGGATGAAGCTCAATGTTGTGAACCATAGTACCAACCGGGATAAGCTCCAGTGGGAGGCAGTTTCCAACACGAACCTCTGCTTCCGGACCATTGTAAACCTTCTGGCCTACTTTAAGTCCCTCTGGAGCGAGGATGTAAGCTTTCTCGCCATCTGCGTAGCAGATCAGAGCGATGTTAGCTGTTCTGTTCGGATCGTACTCGATTGTTTTAACTGTTGCAGGGATTCCATCTTTTCTTCTCTTGAAGTCGATGATTCTGTATTTTCTTCTGCTTCCGCCACCCTGATGTCTTACAGTGATCTTACCCTGATTGTTACGTCCAGCGTTCTTCTTAAGGGAAGTAACGAGGGATTTCTCTGGTTTTGCAGCTGTAATCTCAGAGAAGTCGGAACCAGTCATATGTCTTCTTGACGGTGTATATGGGTTATAGCTTTTGATTCCCATGATGTTTCTCCTTTCGAATTTGTTCTCGTGCTTTCGTGCACATATTCGGACTTATCTGTTAATTAAAGTCCCTCAAAAATCTCGATATCTTTGCTCTCTTCTGTAAGAGCTACGATAGCTTTTTTAGTCTTAGCAGTTTTTCCAACTACCATTCCACGGCGTTTTTTCTTTCCATCACTGTTGATGGTGTTTACGCTCTTAACTTTTGTTCCCTCGAACATCTTCTCAACAGCCTCTTTGATCTGAGTCTTGTTAGCTTCCGGATGTACAAGGAATGTATATTTCTTCTCACCCATGTCTGCCATGGATTTCTCTGTGATAACCGGACGGATGATTACGTCATAGTACTGAATACTTGCCATTATGCGTATACCTCCTCGATAGATGCAACGGCATCCTTTGTAACAACTACGGTGTTGTGTTTCATAACATCGTATGTGTTGATTGTAGCCGGTGTTGCAGTTTCCACGTCAGCGATGTTTCTTGCGGAAAGAACTACGTTCTGATCGTTGTCAGCTGTGATTACAAGAGCTTTCTCTGCTTTCAGGTTTGTAAGAACCTTCTGCATCTCTTTTGTCTTAACCTCAGCAAGTGCAAGGCTGTCAACAACAACAAGTTTATTATCCTGAACCTTGGATGTCAGAGCGGATTTAAGAGCTGCTCTTCTTTCCTTCTTGTTCATTTTTACTTCATAATCTCTCGGAACCGGAGCGAATACAACACCGCCGCCTGTCCACTGTGGTGCACGGATGGAACCCTGTCTTGCATGACCTGTTCCTTTCTGTCTCCACGGTTTTCTTCCGCCGCCTCTTACTTCAGAACGAGTTTTCGCTTTCTGAGTTCCCTGACGGTTATTTGCAAGCTGACGAACAACTGCAAGATGAACGAGATGCTCGTTGATCTCAACGCCGAATACTGCGTCATTCAGCTCCATTGTGCCAACTTCATTGCCTTCCATATTATAAACAGTTACATTAGCCATTCTGATGCTCCTCCTTTCCTATTATAAGGACTTTACTGTCTCTTTGATTGTAACCAAAGATTTCTTAGGTCCTGGAACAGCACCCTTAACTAACAGTAAGTTATTTTCTGTATCTACACGTACGATCTCAAGATTCTGAACAGTTACCTGAACATGTCCCATGTGACCTGGCATATGTTTTCCTTTGAAAACCTTGCTCGGATCGGAGCAAGCGCCGTTGGAACCTGCATGACGATGATATTTAGAACCGTGAGCCATAGGTCCTCTGGACTGGCCATGTCTCTTGATGGCGCCCTGGAAGCCTTTACCTTTGGAAACTGCAGTAGCATCGATATGATCTCCTGCTGCAAAGATATCAGCCTTGATCTCCTGTCCAACCTCATACTCGCCGGCATTGTCAAATCTGAACTCTTTTACAAATCTCTTTACAGCTACACCAGCTTTGTCAAAGTGGCCTTTCTCCGGTTTGTTGACCAGTTTCTCTCTGATCTCGCCGAAGCCAACCTGAACTGATGTGTATCCATCGTTCTCCTCAGTTTTAACCTGAGTTACAACGCAAGGACCTGCCTGTAAAACAGTTACCGGAATTAACATTCCATCTTCATTGAAGATCTGAGTCATTCCGACTTTAGTAGCTAAAATAGCTTTCTTCATTTCTTTCTTCCTCCTTATAGCGGATTACCATTCGGTAATCATATAGTTAATGTCAAATGACATTATTAGCGGTTTTTCATCTTGATATCGATGTGAACACCAGCCGGCATTTCCAGTCTGGAAAGTGCATCTACTGTTTTCTGAGTTGGTGTCAGGATATCGATAAGTCTCTTATGTGTTCTCTGCTCAAACTGCTCTCTGGAATCTTTGTATTTATGAACAGCTCTTAAGATTGTAACAACCTCTTTCTTAGTAGGAAGCGGAACCGGTCCACTTACCATTGCTCCGTTCTTCTTTACTGTCTCGATGATCTTTGCTGCAGATGCATCAACGAGCTGATGATCATATGCCTTTAATGTGATTCTCATTACCTGATTTGCCATAAAAAAAGTCTCCTCCTATTCGTACTTATATAGCAGTACGACAAGCGGCGACTGTACACATCTCCGTGTGTGTCATGGTATATTTGCACACACGTCCCATCCCAAGATGGTTATTGAACTTTGTACAGTGACTTGTCGTCAGTTTCCTAACTTGACATTCGCTCCACGGAAAACCTGCCAGTGTGGCAGCAACCTCGCGCTTCATAGCTATCAATGTCACAGCAAGGATTAGTATATACGATGATTCTTCAGAATGCAAGCCTTTTTTTAAATTTTTTTGATTTTTTTTAAAAAAGAAGAAAATGGCTCATTTCTGAACCATTTTCTTCTTATATAATAGGTACTTATTTTATTCTTCCATATCGTCCACATCACCACTGATGATATCCGAGTAATCAAACAGTGTAACCTTCGTGATGTCATCCTTAACGATATCCGGTGCATCACCGGCCTTCTTTACGCGGCTTGCAAGCTGCGCTGCGGAATAAGACGGCATCGCAAGGCTTCCAATGGTAACCGGCTCCTCTTCCGGAACCTCTTCGACCTTTCCGGCCGGATGCGGCTTTCTGTTTTCTTCAACCGTACGTTCTGCCATTTCCAGTCTGGAAAGCATATCTGCTTCTTCTGAAGTGGCTGCTGCAATCTCTTTCTTAAGTTCCGCATGAGCTTCACTTGCGGCAGTCTGTGCAGTCTGCTGTATGGCAACCTTCTTTTTATTCTCCGAATAGCCTGTAACATCCTCCTCGTCAATCTCATCTACGAAACCGCCCGTACGGACCTTACGCTTATCTGCTTTTTTATTTTTGTGTTTTCGTGCCTTTTCTTCCTGAATGATCTCTTTTTCTTCTTCCTTCATTCTTCTGGCACGTGCTTTTTCTTCCTGCTTCAGTTCTTTCCTGGACTTCCCATAACCCGGTTCCGGATCGTTCACATCTTCCTCAATATCATCCGGCTCTTTCTTCCAGAGTTCTGCGATCACATACAGGATGATCAGGAACAATACGACCAGACCAAGAATGATCAGGCCTTCAATACTTTCTGTAGCCACCATAAGATATCCCACATAGCCAATGGTAACTACAACTTTTGGAACATAATCTCCAACCTTAATGGTAAAAGTCTTTCCTCCGGAAACGGACTGATCTGTTACTGTTCCGGTTCCCTTGGAGGCATCGAGATTGGTGATCGTATATTTATATGTCTCGGAATCTTTCTGTACAAGGATCGGAGTACCTGCGCTGATCGCAGAACTCTTCTCCGGGATCGCATATGTAACAGATCCGACTGGGAGGTTCGTTGCCTTATCGGATTTATCCACGATCACTGTTCTCACCCCGAAGAACGGCGGAAGAACAAGTCCCAGTACACAGATCAGTGTGCATATCACAACAAAATGTACGATAAATTTCAATACTTTTGACATAGGTAATCTTCCTCTTTCATATTTGTAGGTACTTTGAAGCGTAAAGGGATACAGCGGGAATCGGTCTTCCTTTCCGTCTGTATCCCTTTATATTCCACATCCGCAGGAATCTACCCTTTTCCGCGGACTGCTCTGTCCCAACTGATTACTGGTTGCTTAAATACTGTTCAATGCTCTCCATCGCTGCATTCTCATCATCACCGTTGGCAGACAGTGTAATCTCTTCTCCAGCGTCAAGTCCCAGGGTCATCATTCCCATAATGCTCTTTGCATTGACTCTTTTTTTGCCAATCTCAACATAAATTTCACTGTTAAACTGGCTTGCCACCTGAACAAGCTGTGCTACAGGTCTTGCCTCCAGTCCAGTGGATAAGTTGATAGTGATTGGTTTTTTAATCATAATAGCTCCTCCTTGTTCTCCCGCAGCTCATCTGCGATCTCACTCAGCTTGCGAAGCCGGTGATTCACACCTGATTTGCCCACCTGCGGATTCAACATCATACCTAATTCTTTCAGTGTGGCATCCGGATACTGCAGTCTCAGCCTGGCTATCTGTGCCAGTCCATCGCTTAAGCTCTCAAAGCCGATAGTTCTGCTGATCAGCTGTATATCTTCCACCTGTCTCACTGCCGCATTTACCGTTTTATTGATATTCGCAGCCTCACAGTTCACCTTACGGTTTACCGTGTTACGCATTTCCTTAAGTATCCGGATGTTCTCCAGATCCATAAGGGCTACGTTCGCCTCCATGACTGCCAGCATGTCAACGATCTGCGCGCCTTCCTTCACATAGACCACATATGATTTCTTGCGCACCACAATTTTAGCTTCTACGTGAAAACTGCGGATAATCCCCTGTAATTGTTCCGCTTTCCTGCTGTCCGGACACACGATCTCAAAATGATACCCTTTCTCTGGATCACTGATCGAACCGGACGACAAAAAAGTACCGCGAATAAATGCCCGCTTGCAACAGTTCATCTGAACCACAAGCGAATTATCCATTTCAAGTAAACCGGTTTCGTTATCCACAGAAAGCTTTGTCCCCTGCAGTACTTCCTCTGTTCTGGCAGGATCCGTAACCTCAACAAGATATACCTTACCCCGTTTGAGATGAGACCCTTCCCGGATAACAATCGCTGTCTCTATATTAAAGGTTTTTCGCAATAATGTAAAGCTTTTTCTTGCAACTGCTTCATTTTCTGTCTGGATCCATAGTTTTCTGTTTCCATCCGACATTTTTTCCACACGGCCGCAGCCGCAGAGCAGTGCCGCCAGTTCTGCCACCTGACAATGCCTGGCCAGACTAAGCTGTCCTGCAAGTTCTTCTTTGACTTTTCCTGAAAATGACATCCCGAACCCTCTTTTACTGTTTCCCTGCCACCCTTTTCATCGCGGCAGTTATTTTTTCAGAAGTCTGTCCTTCTCCGCATCCCTGTGCTCCAGGCGGATGCCGTATTCATCCGATTTGGAAAGCCTGGAAAAAAGTTCTCTGGCAATAGTAACAGAACGATGTTTTCCCCCTGTACATCCGATACCGATCACAAGGCTTGTTTTCCCTTCTTTAATGTAGTTAGGGATCAGAAAACGGATCATATCCTCCAGTTTGTCCGCGAAGGCTTTCGCCGTATCACTGGCCATCACATAATTGAACACTTCATCGTCAAGGCCTGTCAGAGGACGCAGTTCATCCACATAATAGGGATTGGGAAGAAATCGCACATCAAACACAAGATCTGCATCTGCCGGGATTCCATACTTAAAGCCGAAGGAAAGCACAGAGATCATGATATTGCTGAACTCTCTGTCATCCACAAAGATCTTTTCGATTTCCTGGCGAAGCTCCCTGGTAAGCAGATGGCTGGTATCAATGATATAATCCGCACGTTTCCGGAGAAATTTTGTTTTCTCACGTTCCAGGCGGATTCCCTCATCCACTCTCCCTGCTCTTGCCAGCGGGTGGCTTCTTCTGGATTCTTTATAGCGTTTTACAAGGACAGAATCCTCTGCATCCATAAACAGGATCTCGTAATCATACCCGGTCTGCTTCATACGGTCCAGAACTACTTCCAGTTCATCAAGGGCACTTCCGCTTCTGGCATCGATCCCCAGAGCCACATTTCTAACATTTTCGCTCTGCATCTCAGGAAGAAGGGAAGCAAATTTTTCCAGAAGCTGGATTGGAAGATTATCCACGCAGAAATATCCCATATCCTCCAACATTTTAAGTGCAGCTGTTTTTCCTGCTCCTGACACTCCTGTAACGATCACAAAACGCATAGTCTCTCTTCCTTTCCATTTCTTCTTCCGTTATCTGCAAAGCGTACATACGCATTCCTGTTCCCTCTGTTTCATATCCTGGGTACCTGAAAGCCGGACTACGCTGAGCCTTTTAGGTCTGTGCGATCGGATCCACAGACAAGTAAGTGGTATAATTATTTTGAAAACGATGTACCAGAAATGGTCATCAGGCTTCAAAATCACCCAGGAACTTCACCTCCGGTTCCAGCGTAACTCCATATTTCTTATAAACGATATCCCTGACATTATCCATCAGCGTGCGGACATCCCTGGCAGTTGCACCGCCTGCATTGATCACAAAGCCACAGTGTTTCTCAGAAACCTGTGCACCACCTACCTGATATCCAGCAAGACCGCTGTCCATGATCAGCTTACCTGCAAAATATCCCTCCGGTCTCTTAAAGGTACTTCCAGCACTGGGATACTCCAACGGCTGTTTGGTGGTACGACGGATCGTCAGATCTTTCATGGTCTCACGGATCACTTCCGGATTTCCCTCCTTCAGCTGTAGCTTTGCTTCCAGCACGATATAACCTGCGGTTTTGATGATGCTGGTACGATATCCCAATTCCAGTTTATCTGCCGGAAGGGTAACGATCTCTCCCTCCTCATCCATCACAGTTACCTCTGTGAGAACATCCTTCATCTCGCCGCCATAGGCACCTGCATTCATCACAACCGCACCGCCCATAGTTCCCGGGATCCCGCCTGCAAACTCAAAGCCTGTAAGAGCTGCATTTTTTGCTGCTGCTGCCACCGATGAAAGCAGCGCACCTGCCTGTACGGTGATCTCTGTTCCTTCTACGGTAACGGCAGACATATTTTTGTAGATCTGGATAACCGCGCCACGGTAACCGCCGTCTCCTACCAGAAGATTGCTTCCGTTTCCGAGGATAAAATAAGGGATCGCACTTTCTTTACAGATTTTTACGATACGACCCACATCTGTGTCTTTATCCGGCATCAGAAAATAATCCGCCGGACCTCCGATCTTAAAAGTTGTATGACGGCTCATTGCTTCGCCTGTAAAAACACGTTCTTCTCCAAGAAGATCGCAGAACTTTTTTATGATTTCTGAATTCACTTTTTATTTCCTCAGTCTTTCTGTTTTATTTCTGTAAAGCAGACATTACTGTTCCGCCTTGACTCATGCTCATGAACTGGATCTGTCCGTGATCTGCGCTCAATTTCTCATTTGCTGTCAGCTGTGTGAAGCGTTTCCGGCTGACAGTATATCCCGCACAACTTCTCCCGCCAGCAGATATCCCGCAGTCCCTGTCACAAAGGAAATATTTCCTTCGGCAGGCTTCTTCACCATAGTTCTTCTCCGTCTGAAAAGCTTTTCTTTTGCCGGTTGTTCTCTGGAATACAGTACTTTGAGTTTACGTATTCCCTGTTTACGCAGTTCTTTTTTTATGATCCTGGCCGCCGGGCATACTGTGGTCCTGCTGATATCCGCAACCTCAAGTCTAGACGGGTCTATCTTGTCCCCGATGTCCAGGCAGGAGATCACAGGCACACGTCCCTCCCTTGCTCTGCTGATCAGAAGCAGTTTTGACGACAGTGTTCCCATTGTATCCACAATATAATCAAAGGAACGTAATTCAAACATTCCCGCAGTCTCCTCATTATAAAAGGTTTCGTAGGTATGCACCAAAATATTCTCATCAATATCCCGGATTCTCTTCTTGGCCGCCTCTACCTTGCTCATTCCCAGAGTAGAATGAAGTGCCAGCACCTGGCTTCCGATATTCGTCAATGTGATCTTTTCATGATCGATCAGTGTCAGACTCCCTACACCGCAGCGCGCAAGTGACTCTGCCACCTGTGATCCGGCTCCGCCAAGACCGAATACTGCAATTTTCGCCCTGCTGAGTTTTTTTACACCTGTATTTCCAACGAGCAATTCCATACGTGAAAAAGCATCCTGCATATCCGTCCTCCTGACACTGTTTTTTCTTTTGATTGAGAAAGACAGCGCCTGTCCGCCGCTGTCCATATTCTTTTTTATTATACTATCTCTGTCCGTAAATGTACAGATATTCTTGTTTTTTAAGATTTTCGCATAAAAAATTTATATTTTCTCATACTATTCCCATACAATCCCACAAGGAGGTTCTGTCCATGCTTCAACAGCTGATTCTGTGCTTTATCGGTTTCTGTGCCGGGATCATCGTTGCAGGAGGTGTCTCCGGACTGCTGATCGGCCTTTCCATTGTTCCCCGCTATGCAGGTATCACGCATACAGCTGACCAGATTTTTCTTTATGAAGATCTGACACTTCTGGGAACAGTTGCCGGAACCGTCGTCACCCTGTTTCCGATCAGAATTCCGCTGGGACCTTTTTTCCTGGCTGTCTGCGGAGTATTTTTCGGAATTTTCCTGGGCGGCTGGATCCTTGCACTGGCAGAGATCGCAAAAGTCTTTCCCGTCTTTGCCAGACGGCTGAAGCTCTCTCAGGGGCTTTCTCCGGTAATAATTTCCATTGCTGCTGGAAAAGCCCTGGGCTCCCTGTTTTATTATGCCATGAGCTGGATGTAATTCTTACTGTCACTCTACCATCTCACGAAAGGATTTTCCATATGCAAAATATCAACGAAAAAAAATATGAACAATACGTCAAGCAGCTTACTCCCACCCACAGTCTGCCGCTGAATATGGCAAAAGCTTTTCTCACAGGCGGACTGATCTGTCTTCTTGGACAGGTTATCTTAAACACAGCACAGGCTCTCGGTGCAGATGCTTCCGATTCCAGAACCTGGTGTTCTGTCCTTCTCATTCTCTTAAGCGTCCTTCTCACAGGCTTTGGTATTTATCCCAAAATCGGCAAATTCGGCGGTGCAGGAAGTCTTGTTCCCATTACCGGATTCGCCAACTCAGTGGCTGCATCCGCCATTGAGTTCCGGGCAGAAGGACAGGTTTTCGGCATAGGGTGCAAGATCTTTACTATTGCAGGTCCTGTGATCCTCTACGGCATCTTAAGCGCCTGGGGACTGGGTGTGATCTATTATATCCTGAAGATCCTGGAGGTGATATCATGAGCAAAAATCTCAGACTTGGCGCAGCCAGCATTGCATTTTCACAGCCTTTGTATATCGAAAGCGCCGCCTCCATCGTCAGTCAGAAAGAGGCGGACGGTCCTCTTGGAGATCTTTTTGACCTGGTCTGTGAAGATCCCATGTTTGGCTGTGACACCTGGGAATCTGCGGAAAGCACACTGCAGAAAGAAACTGCCACTCAGGCCATAAGCAAAGCCGGACTGAGCTCCGAAGATATCCATCTGATGTTCGCCGGAGATCTTCTCGCTCAGACATCAGCCACCTGTTTCGGCTCCGCTGGACTTGGAATTCCCTTTTACGGTCTTTACGGCGCCTGCTCCACCATAGGGGAAGCACTTTCTCTCGGTTCCCTTGCTCTGACCGCCGGATTCGGCACACGGGTCTTATGTGCCACCTCCAGCCATTTCGCAAGTGCGGAAAAAGAATTTCGTTTTCCTCTGGGATACGGAAACCAGCGGCCGTTTTCTGCCACCTGGACAGTAACCGGAAGCGGTGCCTGTATCCTAAGTACATCTCCTCCCGGAGAAAAAGCTCCTCTGCGCTCCGGCAAAGGCTGTGCTGCTATCACTGGCCTTACTGCCGGCCGTGTGATGGATTACGGTCTCAGGGATTCCATGAACATGGGAGGCTGTATGGCTCCTGCAGCCTGCGATACCATTGCACGAAGCTTTTCGGATTTCGGGCGGACGCCTTCGGATTATGATGCCGTCTTTACCGGGGATCTGGGAATCATCGGGCAGAAAATTCTCCTGGATCTTCTGGAGGAACAAAATATCCGGCTTTCTCCCATTCATAAAGACTGCGGTATCCTGATCTATGACGATCCTTCTCAGGACACCCACGCAGGAGGAAGCGGCTGCGGCTGTTCTGCTGTAGTCCTTGCCTCCTACATCCTTCCGAAGATTGTATCCGGAGAATGGAAGCGGATCCTTTTTGTACCAACAGGAGCGCTTCTTTCCAAAGTAAGTTTTAATGAAGGTGACAGTATTCCGGGTATTGCCCACGGAATTGTCATCGAGCATATGGAGGTATGAGCATGGATTACTTTAACGCATTCTGGTTCGGCGGCCTTGTCTGTGCCCTGATCCAGATTCTTCTGGACAAGACAAAGCTGATGCCTGGCCGTGTGATGGTACTTCTGGTATGTAGCGGCGCCCTGTTAAGTGCCGTTGGCGTCTACCGGCCGCTGGTGGATTTTGCAGGTGCCGGGGCCTCCGTCCCGCTGATCGGTTTCGGACATGTATTATGGGAGGGTATGAAAAAAGCCATTGAAGAAGACGGCATCCTTGGGCTTTTTACAGGAGGCTTCACTGCCTGTGCTGCCGGAGTTTCCTCCGCCCTGATCTTCTCTTATCTGGCCAGTCTCTTCTTCCGTCCAAAAATGAAAAAATAATATTCCGGGAAAGGAGTTTTTTCTCATGAGTGATACTCTTTATCTGCAGCTGGATCAGAACATTGAAGTCACCAACCCACATGTATATCTTCAGGATATCGCTGCACTTTCCATGAGTGACCCCAAAATTCTCAATCGTCTGCGGGTCATGCCTGTGATCGTTCTGGATGCGAAAAAGCCCGGACGCTATGTGATGTCTGTCTCGGATCTTCTGAAAAAGATCCAGAAGCGGGAACCCTCCATTGATATTTCTCCCATCGGGGAAACGGATTTTATCATCACCTACCGCATCAGCTCTGCCACAGGGAAAATTTTCCGGTATGTGAAAATCCTTTTTGTATGCCTGGTTTCCTTTTTCGGCGCCGCTTTTTCCATTATGACCTTTAATAATGACGTAGATATGGGCAGCCTTTTTAGCCAGTTTTACGCTCTTGTTACGGGAAAAAGTTCCTCCGGCTTTACCATCCTGGAGATTTCCTACTCCATCGGGATCGGCCTCGGCGTACTGATCTTCTTTAATCATTTCGGGCATCTGAAGCTAAGCGATGATCCCACACCTATGCAGGTGCAGATGCGGACCTATGAGGATGATGTAAACCGGACACTGATTGAACAGGCTGCACGGACAGAAAATCCAGAAACTGAATCATAACCAGAGCACACTCTCATATCCGTACAATTCCGCCGCCTGTCGCACAAAAAAAGCTCCCTGCAGATTTCTCTGCAAAGAGCTTTTTTTATATAATATGGGTTTACTTTTTTTCTGAAATGATATTTACAGAAGTCCTCCGATGGATAAGAACAGAGGAGCAAATACCAGTGATACAATAGTCATAAGCTTGATCAGGATGTTAATGGAAGGCCCTGATGTATCTTTGAACGGATCGCCGACTGTATCGCCGACAACGGCTGCTTTGTGCGCCTCGCTGCCTTTTCCGCCATGATGACCTGTCTCGATGTATTTTTTTGCATTATCCCATGCACCACCTGCGTTGGACATGAAGATCGCCATCAGTACACCTGTTACAAGAGCACCGGAAAGAAGTCCTCCAAGAGCCTCAACGCCAAGAACAACACCTACGATAACCGGAACAACGACCGCCATGATTCCAGGAAGCATCATCTCGTGAAGAGCTGCTGTTGTGGAGATCGCAACGCATGATTTGTAATCCGGTTTCTCAGTTCCCTTCATGATACCCGGTTTCTCACGGAACTGGCGTCTTACTTCCTCGATCATCTTGTAAGCAGCCTTGGAAACGGATTCCATTGTGAAGGCCGAGAAGAGGAATGTAAGCATACCACCGATAAAGATACCGATCGTAACACGAGGAGCAAGGATATTGATCGCATCCAGATTTACTGCATTCGCATAAGATACAAACAGAGCAAGCGCTGTAAGAGCTGCGGAACCAATCGCGAAGCCTTTACCCATAGCTGCTGTTGTGTTACCTACAGAATCAAGCTTATCTGTGATCTCACGAACTGACTCATCCAGACCTGACATCTCTGCAATACCACCGGCATTGTCAGCGATGGGTCCATACGCGTCAACGGCAACTGTGATTCCTGTTGTGGAAAGCATACCAACTGCTGCAAGAGCGATTCCGTATAATCCATCCACACCGTATGCTACAAAAATACCAACACAGATCAGCAGGATCGGGAATGCTGTAGATTTCATACCTACTGCGATACCACTGATGATAGTTGTAGCTGCACCTGTCTCAGACTGCTCGCCGATTCCCTGAACCGGTTTGTAATCTGCAGATGTGTAATACTCTGTAATGTTTCCGATGATGACACCGACAACAAGACCTGCGATCACAGCAATGGCTGCCTTCATGTCTCCGAAGAGAGTCTTGCTGAGGATCAGGGACACGATGATAACAAGTGCTGCAGATACATAGCTTCCTCTTGTGAGGGCTTTCTGCGGATTGGAATTATCATCACCTTTTACAAAGAATGTTGCAATGATGGATGCGATCAGTCCACAGCCTGCAATAGCCAGCGGATAGAGAACACCGGAAACTGCTCCGGCTACCGCACCAAGTGTAAGGGCAGATACCAGAGATCCTACATAGGACTCAAAAAGGTCTGCACCCATACCGGCAACATCACCTACGTTATCACCTACGTTATCCGCGATAACAGCCGGATTACGAGGGTCATCCTCCGGGATTCCTGCCTCAACCTTACCTACAAGGTCAGCTCCTACGTCAGCTGCCTTTGTATAGATTCCACCACCAACACGTGCAAACAGTGCGATGGAAGAAGCACCAAGGCTGAATCCAGAAAGTACGTCAACGTTCTTTGTGATGATATACACAACGCTGACACCCAGTGCACCAAGACCTGCAACACACATACCCATAACAGCACCGCCGGAGAATGCAATGGAAAGAGCCTTGTTCATTCCTCCCTCTTTTGCTGCATTTGCTGTTCTTACATTAGCCTTTGTTGCAACGGTCATACCGCAGTATCCTGCGATTGTTGAAAACAGAGCACCTACTACGAAGCAGATTGCTGTTACCCAGCTTCCAACTCCGATTCCGATCAGTACAAAAAGTACGGCTACAAAAATAACCAGGATCTTGTACTCTGCTGTTAAGAAGGCGCGGGCACCTTCTGCGATCGCACCTGCGATCTCCTTCATTCTGTCTGTTCCTGCATCCTGCTTGCTGACCTTCGCTGCAAGGTATGCTGCGAACAGAAGTGCCAGTACTGCTGCCACCGGCACCAAATACATGTAGTTTTCCACTCTTTTTACCTCCGTTCATGTATTGTTAATACTTTATCACATTATTTTGCATATTTCAAATAGAATTTTCACTTAGTTTTTTGTTAATATTGTGATATAATAAAAATTTATATAAATGGGATAAAAATTTTTTATATTATTGCTCGCATTTTTTCAGTTTCAGACAGATTATATAATAGGAAGTTTTTTATATCTCTATTTGGACAAAATTTCCATTTTTCTTTCCAGAAGATTTTTTTCCAATAATTGTTTTTCTGCATTTTCGAATCCAATTCGTTCTATAGTCTCGGCAAAACGTTCTCCCTTTAATCCCTGGTCCTTAAAAAGCAGGATTGCCTTCTCAATAACATCCAGTGCCTCTTCCTCTGACGTAAAGATCCGGTTCAGGGCCTTTCCATGAGAAATTTTCTTTCCCCAGCGTCCACCGATATAGATCTTGAATCCGTAGGTACCGTCCGGGATGGAATGGAATGGACATTTTCCCACACACCTTCCGCAGTGTCTGCAAAGCTCCTCATCAATGTGCAGTTTCCCGTCAACGACTTTCGCCACTTTGTTTGGACATGCAGCTTCAATGGCACATTTTTTGCAGCCCTTGCATGCCTCGCTGTCAAAGTGCGGGATCCTCTGTCCGATGATCCCCACATCATTCAGATTTGGTTTCACACAGTTATTCGGGCATCCGCCTACTGCGATCTTAAATTTATGCGGCAGTGCAACCTGACGGTAGCCTTTATAGAATCTCCGGAAAATCTCTTCTGAAATTGCATAGGAATCCAGAAGTCCATACTGACAGGTGGTTCCCTTGCAGGATACTACCGGTCGGACCTTTGCTCCTGTTCCTCCTGTCTCCAGACCTTCCTTCGCAATAAATTCCTGAAACTCTTCGATCTTTTCGTAGGGGATTCCCTGGATCTCCACGGAAAGCCTGGTCGTGTAGGTAAGATTTCCGTTGCCGAATTTCTCTGCTGCTTCCGCCATACATCTGTGCTGTGCCGCTGTCACCTTTCCGTTTACAGTGATCACCCGTGCAGAAAATTCATCGGTTCCCCGGTTATTTAAAAAACCCTGCCCCTTCAGTCTTTTCTCTTCCTCTTTGCTTACAGTTAATGCTGACATATTTCCTCCTCCTGGTCTCACCGGCATTCCGATACTTTCCCACGGTATCGTTGCCCTGTATTTTGCAATGTTGAAATCGTTTTCACGTACTTCCTACTATACCACTTGAAGATGTATTTGAGAAATGATATTATTTTATAAAAATGATAGGTTTTACCTATATACCAATTTACAATAAAAGGAGATTCCATATGACCATCCGCCATCTCACTGTTTTTGCGGCCGTTGCGGAACAGGGCTCCATGAGTGCTGCTGCCAAACATCTTTATCTTTCCCAGCCAACAGTCAGTCAGGCCGTCCGTGAGCTGGAAGCTCATTATAACGGCCTTCTCTTTGAACGTCTTGGAAAAAAGCTTTATCTCACAGAACGGGGAAAGCTTCTTCTTCCCCATGCCCGTGAAATGATCCGCCAGTTTCAGCAGCTGGAAGAGCTGATGCAGAACCAGGGACAGTCTTCCACCCTGAAGCTTGGCTCCACCCTCACTGTGGGAACCTGCCTGACCCCATCCATTATCCTGGATCTGCAGAAAAAAATCCCGGACCTTGACGTTTACTCCTTTGTCACCAACACGCAAAATATCGAACAGAAGCTTCTGCGTTCTGAGCTGGACGCTGCTGTGGTAGAAGGTGAGATCCATTCCCCGGACCTTGTCGTTCTTCCCATCATCGACGACTGTCTGGTCCTTGCCGCCGGAAAAAAGCATCCGTTTTACCGCAGAGGACGCATCCATGTCCAGGAGCTGAACAACCAGAAATTTGCAGTCCGGGAATATGGAAGCGGTACCAGACAGCTTTTTGAGGATTACACCCTTCGCCATGATCTGAAGATCCGAACTGCCTGGGAAGCCAACAGTCCGCGGGCACTGCTGAACGCAGTGCTGTATAACCAGATGCTCTCTGTTATGTCCATCCGTCTTATGCATCATGAGATCCGTCACCGTTCAGTCCGGGTCTTCTGCAACGAAGCAGGGGAATGGAACCGGAAATTCAAGCTGGTCTATCACAAGAATAAGTTTCTTACCCCTGCTATCTTTGAGCTGGAAAAGATCCTTCACACCTATCAGCAGCTGGAACTACCCTCTGTCATGGGTGTTCTGGAACAGGAATAAGCAGGGGACTTACCTGATCCAGTAAAAAAAACGGCCGCACATATCGCTCTTACGATATGTACAGCCGTTTTTCGTTTTTTCTCACCCGACAGGGTCGGATCTTTTTTTGAACCGGATATTTAGTTTGATTCGTTGAACACGTTTTTATCCAGTGCACCGTTCTGGTGTGCAACGATGGTTGTGCAGACTGCATCACCGGTAATGTTAACCGCTGTTCTGGTCATATCCAGGATACGGTCAATACCCATGATCAGACCAATTGCCTCAACCGGAAGTCCTACAGAGTTAAATACCATGGTCAGGGTAACAAGACCAACACTTGGTACACCGGCAGTTCCTACGGAAGCAAGGGTTGCAGTTCCGATAACTGTCACATAATCCATCGGACTTAAGTGGATACCAAAAGCCTGTGCCGCAAATACTACGGCAACCCCCTGCATGATAGAGGTACCGTCCATGTTGATGGTAGCTCCAAGAGGAATGGTGAATGAAGAAATCTTCTTGGAAACACCCACTTTTTTGGACAGGGTATCAATGGACATCGGGATCGTGGCATTGGATGTAGCTGTTGAGAATGCAAATGCCATAACCGGGAAAAATTTCTTGATGAATTTTATCGGATTCAGTCCTGTGAAGATCTTCAGCAGGATCTGGTATACGCCGAAGCACTGGATCGCCAGTGCAAGGAGAACACCGATCATATATTTTGCCAGCGGGATAAATGCGCTGAAACCGATGTTTGCAAAGGTTCTGCTGATAAGGCAGAATACACCGATCGGTGCAAGTGCCATGATCATCATGGTCATCTCCATCATGATGTCATTGAACTGGCTGAAAAAGTTCGCTACTGTCTCTGCGCGCTCTCCCATTTTCGCAAGAATCACACCCACGATCAGGGCAAATACGATAACCTGAAGCATGGTTCCGCTTGCCAGGGAATTGATCGGATTGTCCGGAATGATATTCAGGATGGTATCCGTAAGAGAGGTCGCCTCCATAGTCTCCACAGAGGAAGCGGAGGACTGAATAGAGCTCATATCGAGTCCCACACCCGGATTGATCAGATTACCTACCGTCAGAGCAACCGAAACAGCCAGAGCTGTAGTCGCCAGATAAAATACCAGTGTTCTCACACCTACGGTTCCAAGCTTCTTGGTATCACCGATGGACATACTTCCGCAGACAAGGGAACAGAATACCAACGGTACAACCAGCATTTTCATCAGACGGATAAATCCCTGTCCGATCACATAAAGGATTCCCTCCACGATCACATCTTTCTTGAAGCTGCTGTCAGGAACCAGGTAACAGAGAATGATTCCCAGTATCGCACCTGCGATCAGCGCCACAAAGATCTTCGTGGTAAGGCCCATTTTCTTTTTCTGCTGTGTTTTCTCTTTTATATTTTTCTCTTTCATTCTAGTCCTCCGCTCTTTCATCCATATATTCTTTCAGCGATGCTTTCCAGTCCGGCATGTCATACACTTCAATAATACGGAGGATAAAATTATCAAGGACGGCATATGGCGGTCTGACAGAAGAAAGATCTGACTGCTCTGTCGGCACGGATCTCAGTTCGATCTCCTTTCCTGCAAGGCGAAGGATCTCGGTTGCAAACTCATAACGGTTGCATACACCGCTGCAGGTTACGTGATAAGTTCCATATTCGTTGGTATCGATAAGATACAGGATCATTCTTGCCAGATCCTTGGCGCTAGTCGGTGATCCGAACTGATCCGAAGCAACGGAAAGCGCCTGGCCTTTTTCTGCTGTCTCCAGCACACGGTTTACAAAATTGTTTCCGCCTTTTCCGTATACCCAGTTGCTTCGGATAATGAAATGTTTGTGTGTAAACTCTTTTACATAGTTCTCTCCGGCTCTCTTGGAACGGCCGTAAACAGTCAGCGGATTGGTATCGTCAAACTCTGTATACGGTTTTTTGCTCTTTCCGTCGAAAACATCATCTGTGGAAAGCTGGACGATCTTTGCCCCGCATTTTCTTGCCACGATGCTTAAGTTTCTTGCTCCCAGTGCGTTGACACGGTATGCATGTTCCGGATTCTTCTCACACTCATCGGTATCTGTGATACCGGTGCAGTTGATGATCACATCCGGACGGTTAATGGAACCGAAGTTGATCACTTCATCTGTGTCTGTGATATTCAGCTCATCAAGATCTGTGTTCAGAGTCTCGATCTGCATTGGATCCAGAACATCATTCAGTGCCCGTCCGATCTGTCCGTTGGCACCTGCGATCCATACTTTTAACATCTTTCTACCTCCCTGGTGTAATATGTGTGATATATAAAATAAAGAGACATTGATTTAGATCAAAACCAATGCCCCTTTAACCTATATACTGTAATATATTTTATCAATATCACAAAAAACTGTCAAGAAAAAAGCCCCTGTTTCCATAAGGTTCCTGCTGCTGATGTTACTGCCCACCAGCAGTATTTCCTCAAGATGTTTTTGTGAACAGAATTTACAGAAATCCTGAGGATCGGGAGTTCCATAACTCCCGATTTTGTATTGTAAATTCTGTCCCATGAATTATAATCTAAACAGGAGATCATCTAAAAACACATACAAAGGAGAAACTTATGAAAAAGCTAAAAAAATTAACATCTCTGCTATTTCTGTTCTGCTGTCTTTGCTTCTGTCTGATCCTGTTTCCACAGACAGCCCGGGCAGGCTCTCTTACGCCAACCGCACAGGACAATCTCAATGTCAGGTTACGCCGTACCTCTGATCTTATTCCTGTTTCCGGCGGATACATGAGGGTCTTCCACCAGAAAAATTCTGTCGGCGTTGAATATTACGATAATGATCTGAAGATCAGAAGCAAGCGCAAGATCAACATGGAGCTTCCACTGTGGGGTGGCTTTTATGCCGGATCTGACGGATATTATCTGGTAGAAGGCCAGACAAACAACAAAGAAAACGATTCCGCTGAGGTCATCCGCGTTATCCGCTACGATACAAGCTGGAACCGGAACGGTGCAGCAGCAATTACCAGTAACCCGGAGCTTTTTGGCGGTGAGGTCCGCACGCCCTTTGACTATGGCTGTGTGGAAATGACAGAAAGCAACGGCAAACTCTATGTTGTTACCGGTCACGAAGGATATGTGGATCCCTCTGTCGGTCAGGGACATCAGGGCTTCCTTATGGTCGAGATCGACCAGGCAACCATGAAAGGAAAGATCGTTTCCTGCGATCTGTGGCATTCCTTTGCACAGTATATCAAATCACAAGGTTCTTATCTCTACGTACTGGAGCAGAGTGAGGGTTCACGATGTACAATTCTTTCCAGATACGACAGCACTACACTTGCCTGCACCACCATAGAGCTTTTGCCATACGGAGGCTCACATACTTCTGTGTGGGCACTGGCCTGCTACGCAAGCGTTGATGGCATGGCTGTTTCCTCTGACAGTGTATTATGCGTTGGCACTTCCATCGATCAGTCCAAATATGATAAGGTATCTGAAAACACGCCTCATAACCTTTATCTGTCCGTCACACCAATGTCTGACTTTTCCGAAAAAGCAACCACTACCAGGAAGCTTACCAACTTTACAGGCGGAGGAAAAAGCTTTGCGGGCGTAAAGATCACCAAAATAAATGACAACCGTTTTATGATTTCCTGGGAAGAATACGTCTCCGACGATAACAAGAAAAACTCTTCCGCTAACGATCCGCTCTCTTCCAGCACCCTTCATTATCTTTTTGTGGACGGAAAGGGAAAGAGTCTCAGCAAAGAGTTTACAACAGCTGCTCCGATTTCTGACTGTCAGCCTGTGGTAAAGGATTCCAAGGTCGTTTATTATGCTTCAAACTCCAACACCTTGAACTTTTATTCCATTAATTCCGACAACGGAAAAGCTGACAAAAAAACTTACCATATCGCAGGTGACAACGCAACCTGGAATTTCAAAAACGGTATCCTTACGATTTCCGGCTACGGACCACTTTCTATTTCCACAGAGGAAAACCACCGATACCCGGTCTCTTCAACAAAAGGCTGGTTTTCCTTCTCCAACGATTCCTCCTGGAAAGCTATCAAAAACCAGATCAGAAAGGTAATAATAAAGCCCGGGATCACAAGTATTTCCGAAAGGGCCTTTGTTTCTCTTCCTGAGCTGAAAGAAGTGGACATCCAGAAAGGGGTCACAAAGATCGGAAAAGAAGCTTTCGCCTACTGTGACAAGCTATCCAGGATCAACATACCTGATACTGTTAAAAGCATTGGAACGGATGCTGTGTGGGGCGGCTACGGGTATGTCAACTCTCATGCATATTTTTGCAAGATCCATGCTCCGTACGGCTCTTACGCAGTTACATATGCCAAGAAAAACAATATCAGCTATGCATGCAATATTTCCGATGCAGCTGTAACAGGGATCAAAAAAACATATACCTATACAGGCTCTGACATAAAGCCCGTTCCAACCGTAACTCTTGGAAAAGCAAAGCTTTCTGGCATCAATGATTATCATGTGACATACCAGAACAATAAAAAAGCAGGAACTGCTACCCTGAAGATCATCGGTGATAACCATTTCTACGGAACCATCACCTTAAATTTCCAGATCACTCCTGCAGCCACACCAAAGCCACAGACTGCAAAAACATTCCGGGATGCTTATAATGTCTACACAGTCAATACCACCGGGACTTCCGTAGCACTAAAGGGACCACGTTCACGCAATACTGTCACTGCAAAGATTCCGGCCACTGTCAAAGCTAACGGAAAAACCTACAAAGTCACAGCCATTGCAGCCAATGCCTTCAAAAACTGTAAAAACCTGAAACAGGTAACGATTTCAGGAAATATCACAAGCATAGGTGCCGGAGCCTTCCAGGGATGCATAAGTCTTCGTACTGTAAAAATCGGTTCCCGAGTTTCTGCGATCGGCACAAAAGCTTTCTGTGACTGTAAGGCCCTTACCTCTGTCACCATACAGACAGGACGTCTTACTTCCAAAAGCTCAGGTAAATATATCTTCACAAGAGCAGGTCAGAATAATTACAAAAAACTGACTGTAAAGGTTCCGGCAAGCAGACTTTCCTCTTACAAAAAGCTGTTTCAGAGCCAGGGTCTGTCCACACAGGCCAGGGTTATCAAATAGTCAGGATCGTACCTTGCATTTCCACGCCCCTTATGCTATACTCAGTTTCGCTGCAAAAGCCCGCAAAAACCAAGGTCGTACAGGGCTTACAAGGCGGTCACCGCCTATAAATGTGCCGAGTGTTCGTGACCTTCCACTCGTAAAACAAAACTAAAGGAGAATAAAAAACATGAAAAACAAAGGTACTCATTTTCTGGTACAGGGAGCTGCCATTGCAGCTGTATATGTTGTCCTGACACTGGTATTCGCGCCACTTAGCTTCGGTGAAGTTCAGATCCGGTTTTCCGAGGCGCTGACCGTGCTTCCGTTCTTCACACCGGCTGCCATCCCGGGACTGTTCGTGGGATGTATCATTGCCAATCTTCTTGGCGGTGCGATTCCAGTTGACATCATTTTCGGAAGCATTGCCACACTTATCGGTGCATTCTTTACCTACAAGCTTCGCAATACAGGCAAATGGACAGCCCCGATCCCGCCGATCGTTTCCAACATTGTGATCGTTCCTCTTGTGCTTCGTTACGGATATGGCATTAACCTTCCTATCCCGTTTATGATGCTCACAGTAGGAGCCGGCGAATTTATCTCAGCCGGTGTGATCGGTATGATCCTTCTTGGAGCACTTTCCAAATACAAAAATGTACTTTTTCATAAAAAAGCAGCAGTCTGACTAAATCTGCTGCCCACAAAAAGGAGCCATGAGAAAACAGCAGCATTTCTCATGGCTCTCTTTTATTTTTTCTCTGCGGATTCCTGCAGACTGCGCAGGATCCTCTTTTCCATTCTGGATACCTGTACCTGGGATACGCCAAGCTCATGGGCGATCTCCATCTGGGTCATGTTCTGAAAATACCGCATATAGATCAACCTCCGCTCCTTTGCCTCCAGAGTCCCCAGTATCTCTTCCAGAAAAATCCTGTCCAGTACTTTTTCCTGCCGGTTTTCTTTTTCCGGAAGCTTGTCCATCAGAGAAATCTCCGTTCCCTCACCCTGATAGATTGTTTTGTGAAGAGATTCCACCTCTGCACCGGATTCCATGGTCATTACCAGTTCTTCTATGGAAATTCCCATTTCCTCTGCCATTTCTCCCGTCGTAGGTTCCCGCTCCAGCCGGCGTGTCAGTGCTTCTCTCACCTGATAGATCCTGTAGTGGTTTTCCTTCAGAGAACGGCTTACCTTCAGTATCCCGTCGTCCCTGAGATAACGTTTGATCTCTCCGATGATCATGGGAACGGCATAGGTGGAAAATTTCACATCGTAGGACATGTCAAACTTATCCACAGCTTTCAGAAGTCCGATGCTGCCGATCTGGAACAGATCCTCCATCTCCACCCCTCGTCCCAGAAAACGCTTTGCCACACTGTATATCAGTCCTGTATTTTCCTCAAACAAAAGATCTCTTGCCGCTTTATCCCCCTGGTGTGCACGCCCGATGAGGACAAGAGTACGATCCATAGTTACCTCCTGATGATCTTTTTCATGTGCACTGTAGTTCCACGGCCAACCTCCGATTCCACCTGAAGCTCATCCATAAACGCCTCCATGAATGTAAACCCCATACCGGAGCGGTCTTTATCAGCCTTTGTGGTAAACAGAGGCTCCATGGCTTTTTTGATATCCGGGATCCCGGCTCCGTGATCTGTCACATCTACCTGAAGCTCCTGCCCCCGGAGACGACATTCTACCCGGATCTTATGTATCTCCCCTTCATACCCGTGTATGATGCAGTTGGTCACTGCCTCCGATACTGCGGTCTTCAGATCCGAAATTTCCTCTAGCGTAGGATTCAGCTGTGTGCAGAATGAAGCCACAGCAACTCTTGCCAGTGCTTCATTTACCGGTCTGCTGTCAAAAATGATCGTCATTTCATTTGTGTTTTCCATCATAAACACCCTCCTGTTCACCTGCCGATTTTTTAATTCCACAGATTTCAATATATTTTCCCACTCCGGATAGCCGTAAAAGCTTTGCAATATGACTGTTCACATTGACAACCTGCACACATTTCCCCCTCATGCCAAGTGCCCGGTACCTACCCATCAGCAGACCGATCCCGGAACTGTCCATAAAAACGGTCTCTGAGAAATCAAAAATCATATTTTTTATATAGTTATGTCCAATAATCCGGTCTGAATCTCTCCGGATCTCATCAGAAGCCGGATGATCCAGTTCCGCCGGAAGATGTACAGTCAGCACGGTTCCGGATTTTTCAAAACCTGATGTCATTCTATCATTCCCCCATTTTTGATTTTTTATTCCATTTCTCATGACCAAAGGGTAAAAAAAGAGGAATGCGCCAACGCACATTCCCCTTATCCGAGGTTTCTCCTCTGTATGAATTATGATATTTTTTATTCTGTATAACCTCCATCGTAAGAGGAATCCTCATATCCTCCGTCACTGTAGCTGCTGTCTTCTCCGGAATCTCCGTCAGAGCTCTGTGTATCTTCTCCATCCGAAGCTGCGGCATCCGCTCCAGCTTCAGCTGTTCCATCTGTACTGCTGTCAGCACTGGACGTTCCGTCAGAAGCTCCGCTCCCGATCCCGCTTACACCGGTCTTTCCGCTGATAGTACTGTAAATCCCCTTTGCAGAATCTGACAGTGTATCCACATATACCTTCTGTAGTTCCAGCGCCGCTGTATCCAGATCCTCCTGCTGCATGGCAGTATATGCATTAAACAAAGCCTCATAGCTCTGACTGCGTTTCTGCTCTTCCTCTGCCTGCTTGGCAACTGCATCTGCCGTATCACTGGACTGGGCAGCTTCTCCCTGAGCTTTGGTAAGCTCCACGCTCTGGCTGGAAAGAGAATCACTGTACTGTATGATCTGCTGATTGGCCTGCCTGTAAATATCCTGTTTCACAGCCGGCAGTACAAGGAGCCAGAATGCTGCCGCCCCTGCCGCAAATCCAAGTACCGTGGTAAAGAAAAGTGATATCTTTGATCTTTCTTTATAAGACGACGGCCTTACAACGATTTCTCCTGAAATATTATCATTCTCATTTTTTTCATTTCCAAACAAGCCCTTACGCCGTTTTTCCATCTTTGTGGTAACACCCGTCTGCTCGTCAACTTCACGCAGGAAACGAAGTGTGGTGGTATTGGTCTTGTCGATCCTGGCTGCTTTTTTCAGGGTTCTTCTCGCCTTATTCCACTCCTGATTCTTCATCTGGATCAGAGCAAGAAGATGATACCCCTTGATCAGCTTGGGATTCTGGGACAGGATCTTTTTCAGGCGGATGGCCGCCATATCCTCATGGCCTTCCCTGCACATGGCAAGGGCATTGTTATATTTCTTGATGCTTTCGTTGATTGTTTCCAGTTTGTTCTGGTTTGCCTGAAGCCTGGCAATATATTCTGAAGCCAGATTTCGGTTCTTCTGGATATTCTTGCTGATGACCCACTCACTCAGTGCGGCAACCACCTCACCGGTCTCAAAATATACAAGACCAAGAAGATTTCTTGCACGGATATTCCGTTTGTCATAAGCAAGACTTTGCTTCAGACAGCTGATCGCCCCGGACAGATCCCGGATGCTGGCTTTTTCCAGCCCCTGATTATAATAAAGCTTGGAAAGATAATCCACCTTCTTCTGGATCAGTACATTGGCTCCACAGTGCGGACAATAATCCAGATCTGTATCCGTCAGGAACGCTCCACAGTTTATGCAGTTCATCCACTTCTCCTTATCTTACACGTCTGTTGCTCTTGACCTCACGCAGCATCTCCTGGAGTACATCCATGATATCTGTGATCTCCCGGTCATAAATGACACCTTCTACATCTGCCACATCCAGACATGGTTCAAATTTCTTTAGTTCCTCTTCGTAATCGATCATAATTTTTTCCTCCTGATCACAGCCTTGATCTCACCGACCAGATAAAGGGATCCTACACAGAACAGCATTCCATCCTCACCTTTTTCCTTTACTGCCCGTTCAAAAGCTGCTGGAACATCCTCTATTGCTTCCACTTCCGGTACTCCGTCTTCACGGAAGATCTCCGCAAGCTCTTCTACCGGAACTTTACGGTATCCGCCTACCTGTGTGACGATCACATGTCGAAAACGGATCCTGCTACAGATCGTGCGGATCATATCCGTATAGTCCTTGTCATCCACTGCGGAAAACAGCAGAGTCAGAGGAAATTCCTTCTGGAAATGTTCTGCTGTCTCTACAAACTTCTCAACACCGTCTTCGTTATGTGCGCCATCCACGATCACCCCCGGAAGAACCGTTTCCATCCTTCCCTGCCAGCGTGTTTTTGCCATACCAGCCTTCAGAGCCTCCAGAGATACCGGAATCTGATCTTCCAGTACCTGAATGGTTTTCACCGCAAGCGCTGCATTCATAACCTGATAACGGGCGATAAACGGTATATCAAATACGGTATCGCCATATGTCTCGTCCTTAAGAGAAAACCGGATTCCGTCCTTTGTGATCTTATGGATCTCTGTGTCTTCCCGTTTCAGCTCATAATATGGACATCCCAGCTTCTCTGCATGCTCACGCATCACTCCGGCCGCATCCGGATCATTTCCATCGTAGATCACCGGAACACCCGGCACCATGATCCCTGCCTTCTCTCCTGCGATCTCGGAAACTGTATTTCCAAGATACTGCATATGATCGAGGCTGATGGATGTGATCACACAGGCTGCCGGATCCTCCACAGCAGTGGTTGCATCCAGACGTCCGCCAAGACCGGTCTCCAGTGTTACATAATCCACGCCGGCTTCTGCAAAGATCACCATTCCCATTAGAAGGAGTGTCTCAAAATAGGTGGGATGATAGCTTCCCTCTGCAACCAGCTCATCGGAAAGCTTTTTAACTTTTTCAAAAGCACGAAGGAAGGTATCGTCATCGATCACTTCCTCGTTGATCTGAAAACGCTCGTTGATCTCAACCAGATGAGGAGATGTAAAAAGTCCGCAGGAATATCCTGCTTCCCGAAGGACCGATGTGATAAAAGCACAGGTACTTCCCTTTCCGTTGGTTCCTGCCACATGGATCACACGGAATTTCCTCTGCGGATCTCCAAGTCTTCTTAAGCATTCTCTGGTATGGTCCAGGCTGTTCTTAGTAGTAAATCTCGGTATATCTTCAATATACGCAACTGCTTCTTCGTAATTCATAAAAAAAACCATCACTTATCTATAATGTATTCGTAAAGAACTTTTGGGGAGAAAAGCTTCTCCCCTCCTGTTCGTTACGATACCATTATATAATAGTGGTGGAAGATGTCCAGTCCTAATCGTAATATTTTATCCGACATTTTTTGTATCGGAGTATCTTTTCTATGCCATTTACTGGTTGTCTGTACTGTTTTCTTCACCGGAATCTTCTGTGGATTCCGTTTCTGACGCTGTATCCGTTTCCTCCATTGACCCTGTATCAGAACTGCTCTTTTCACTGTCAAGCTTCCACTTGCTGTCAGCGAGCAGCGCATAAACCGCCCGGTCATGGCTCTTTGTCATGGCCTTTCTTGTGGAACTGTTACTTCGCTGCACTACCGAGAGCCGGTCAAAATCATCCAGTTCCTTTCCGGTAATGATCAGCTTGGTAGGATTCACGTAAACCGTATCATACCATTCTCCGTTGATCTTCACCTGGCTGGACGGCGTAAAGTTTGTTCCCTGGATATAATAGGTGTGATCCGTCTCAGACACAACCTGAATGGAATCCAGCGTGGTATCATAGATTCCCATACGCATCTTTGTCCGCTCAAAAAGATTCGCTCCGTCATATGTATACTGCTTTCCGTAGAGAAGATCGTACTGCAGGGTCTCCAGATCCACCTGATAATTTTTGGTGTTTCTTCTTGCCTGATGATACTTGAAAACATTTCCCTCATGGATACCTACACGGTCCATAACCTCTGCTGCCATCTGGTATGCCGCAAGATTTTCTTTCTTTTTCTTAAGTCCGAAATTATCCCACATCACATACTCTGTCTGGAACAGATATTTATTCTCCACATCCTCCACGGTCAGTCCCATGGTCGGCAGATGATCACCATACATGACCAGTACCACATCCTCCGGGTAATCTGCCAGCCTGTCAGTCAGCTCTTTGACAAAATTATCCATCTCATGGATCTGATTTACATAATACTCCCACTTATTATTCAGCTCGTCAGTAGGTGCCCCGGAAACTGTGATCTCCGGATTTTCCAGTACCGGTTCTGAAGGATAATCTCCATGTCCCTGTACGGAAATAGTATATACATAATCAGGCCCTTCTGTAGAATCCAGACACTTGACGATCTCATCGGTGAGGACACTGTCCTTGGTCCAGCCCAACGGGTTCTTCTGGTTTTCATCCTTCATATACTCTGCCGAAGTGAAGGTATCAAATCCCAGATTCGGAAAAATACTTCTTCTTCCGTAGAAATTCGCCTCATTATTATGTACTGCATGAGCAGTATAGCCCAGATTCTTCAGAACATACGGTGCGCTCTCACAGGTAGTTTCCTTAAGGATACTCTTGTAAGGATACTCTCCCGGTCCAAAATAATGAAGGCTCATTCCGGTAATGGATTCAAACTCAGTATTTGCGGTTCCGGCTCCTACGGAAGGTACCTTATAATATCCGGAGGAATACTCCTTCATCAGCTTTCTGAAATTCGGGATAGGATCTTCTGACAGCTCCAGATAATTTACCAGCGTAGGATCAAAAAAGGACTCCAGCTGTAAAAACAGAATATTCGGATGACTGCCTTCTTTCGTTTCCGGAAGATTTTCTTCCGACTTCTCGATCCTTTTGATCTCGCTTTTGGAATAGTCTCTCGGGGCACTGATTCCGGTATTAAAGATCGTCGTTGCCAGACAGTAAGGATATCCGTAATCCTCATAAGCTATGGCAATGTTTCCAAAATAATTGGAAAGAACTCTTTTTTCCAGAGCAAGCTGTGTAATTCCTCCAAAGGCAAGGACCCCGACCAGGACCAGCGGAATATTCACCTTGTATTTCAGCTTGCCTCTGTACTTCGGCGACCTTATCAGGATGATCAGAAGGATCAGAACCGCAATTCCCAGAAGAACTGCACCTATGGTCATCTGGGTATGGGTCAGATATTTTTTTGCAATACTGAGACCATCTGTCAGATTCTTCACATCCGGTCCTGTAAACGGTGTGACACGGTTGAGAAGAAGCACACCGTTTACGATTCCCAGAAACAGCCATAAGCTGCCCACAAAGATACGCCAGAAAATTCTCTTTCGGAAGAGATAAACAATCAGCATCGTCGTAAAGATAAACGCTGCATTATAAGCAAATACAAGCGGCCTTGTGGTCATGTAGGTCCACGCCTCTGTGAACGAGTGCCTGCATATGGCCTCGATCACAAAGTACAGGACTGCACAGCCCAGAGCCTGAAGTATCAGCGAAATCTTATTGAAAAAGTTACACCACTTCATTAAAACACTCCTTCGTTATTTCACCATCTGTGTTAACTGCAGGTTCACTTTCTCTTTCATCTCTTTGTATTTCTCAAGTTTCTCCTTCTCTGCCTCTACCTTGGCTGCAGGTGCCTTGTTCACAAAATTCGGATTGTTCAGCATTCCCTCGCAACGTGCGATCTCCTTTGTAAGTCGCTCCTGCTCTTTTGTGAGACGTTCGATCTCTTTTTCACGGTCGATCAGATCCTCCAGCGGCAGATAAACCACACCGTCTGCCACAACGATGGATACCGCATCCTCACCGATTCCGTTCTTATCCTGCTGTACGTGGATCTCTTTTGCAAACGCAAGGTTTGTAAAGGATTTCTTGCAGGACTCAAAACGTGCACAGCACTCTGCATCCTTGCCTACGATGTAGATATTGGTCTTTCTGTTCTGCGGTACGTTCATCTCGTTTCTGGTGTTACGGATTCCACGTACAACTTCCTGGAAGCTTGCAACTGCTTTCTCAGCATCTGCAAAGTTCATCTCATCTTTGTATACCGGCCAGTCAGAGATCATAATGGACTCTTCCTCAGGAAGCAGTGTGCAGTAGATCTCCTCTGTGATAAACGGCATGAACGGATGAAGAAGCTTCAGTCCCTGTGTCAGTGCAGTGCGAAGTGTCCACAGTGCATCGTTTGCTGCTGCCGGGTTCTCCTCTGCTTTCCACAGTCTTACTTTGGCCATCTCGATATACCAGTCACAGAGCTCATCCCACAGGAAGTCATAAACTTTCTGTACAGCGATTCCAAGCTCATATTTATCCATGTTCTCGGTAACATCGCGGATCACGATGTTCAGTCTGGAAAGGATCCATTTATCCTCGTTGCAAAGAGCGTTCAGGTCTTCCGGCTCTGTTACGGTCTTTCCTTCCAGGTTCATCATAATGAAACGGGATGCATTCCAGATCTTGTTTGCAAAGTTACGGCTGGACTCTACACGCTCCCAGTAGAAACGCATGTCATTTCCAGGTGCATTACCTGTCATCAGAGTCAGACGAAGGGCATCTGCACCGTATTTATCGATAACTTCCAGCGGATCGATACCGTTTCCAAGGGATTTACTCATCTTACGTCCTTGGGAGTCACGTACCAGGCCGTGGATCAGTACATGGTGGAACGGAGTCTCACCGGTCTGCTCCAGTGCGGAAAATACCATACGGATAACCCAGAAGAAGATGATATCATATCCGGTTACCAGAACATCTGTAGGATAGAAATACTCAAGCTCCGGTGTCTTATCCGGCCATCCAAGTGTGGAGAACGGCCACAGTGCGGAACTGAACCAGGTATCCAGAGTGTCCTCATCCTGATGCATATGTGTGCATCCGCATTTCGGGCATTTCTCCGGCATCTCTCTTCCAACCACCATCTCACCGCACTCATCGCAGTAATAAGCCGGGATCCTGTGTCCCCACCAAAGCTGACGGGAAATACACCAGTCACGGATATTCTCCAGCCAGTGCAGGTAAGTCTTGTCAAAACGTGCCGGAACAAACTGAAGGTTTCCGTCGTCCAGAGTTTTGATAGCAGCTTTTGCCATTTCGTCCATTTTTACAAACCACTGTGGTTTGATCATCGGCTCTACCGTTGTACCGCAGCGGTCATGGGTACCAACACTGTGGCTGTGCGGAACAACCTTTACAAGAAGTCCCTGCTCCTTCAGGTCCTCTACCATGGCCTTACGTGCCTCGTAACGGTCCATACCTGCATATTTTCCGCCAAGACTGTTGATGGTGGCATCATCATTTAAGATGTTGATCTCCTCAAGGTTATGACGGCGTCCAACCTCAAAGTCGTTGGGGTCGTGTGCCGGTGTGATCTTAACGCAGCCTGTTCCGAATTCCTTGTCAACATACTCATCGGCAATAACCGGGATCTCTCTGTCTGTAAGAGGAAGCTTCAGCATCTTTCCTACAAGGTCTTTATATCTTTCATCCTCCGGGTTTACAGCAACTGCTGTATCGCCGAGAAGTGTCTCCGGACGAGTGGTCGCGATCTCAACAAAACGTCCTTCCTCACCTACGATGGGATAATTGATGTGCCAGAAAAATCCGTCCTGGTCCTCATGTACAACCTCTGCATCAGAAATAGAGGTCTGGCATACCGGACACCAGTTGATGATCCTGGAGCCTTTGTAGATATAGCCTTTCTCATAAAGGCGGATAAATACTTCCTGAACAGCCTTGGAGCAGCCCTCATCCATGGTAAAGCGCTCACGCTCCCAGTCTGCAGATGCTCCCAGCTTTTTCAGCTGGTTGATGATCTTTCCGCCGTACTCCTCTTTCCATGCCCAGGCATGTTTCATAAATTCGTCACGGCCGATCTCGTTCTTATCAATCCCTTCCTTACGAAGTTTCTCTGTTACCTTAACCTCTGTAGCGATGGCTGCATGGTCAGTTCCCGGCTGCCAGAGAGCCTCATAGCCCTGCATTCTTTTGAAACGGATCAGGATATCCTGCATGGTCTCATCCAGTGCATGTCCCATATGCAGCTGTCCGGTTACATTGGGCGGCGGCATTACAATTGTAAAAGGTTTTTTGTCCGGATTAACTTTTGCATGGAAGTATCCGTTATCCATCCATTTTTTGTACAGACGATCCTCAATACCCTTGGGATCATAAGTCTTTGCAAGTTCTTTACTCATGTTTTCCTCCTGAATCTTTCTGATTATAGGAACCTTAAAATGCTCCTGTTCTCTGCAAGAAAAAACACGCCCTCCACACAAAAGCCAATAACTAATGTGCGAAGGGCGATCATTCTCGCGGTACCACCTTCATTATCCGGAAAAAACATCTGTTATTCCCGTCTATCTCTTGTCCCTTAACGCGGGGTACGTGAAAACCTACACAGCAGCATCTGCATCTGTTCTGCATTTCTGCTTTCAGTTTCCCGGCTCCTAAGCTACCTTCTGCAGTCCTCCATCTGAAAATGCCTTTCAGCCTGCGCTTCTCTTGCGTCTGTGCATTTCTCTCTGTCAGCGTAGATCTGCATACTCCTCTTATTCAACGCCTTTGCCATGTTCCTACTATAATGAAATTTTCTTTTTTTGTCAAGACAGAGACCTTATTTCAAAAGTAAAAATCAAAATAAAAAAGAATATCTCCACCGGTTATTTTTTCCAATGGAGATATTTTTTTATCTATCTTTCTTTTATTGTTTTGTACTCCTTCTCAATGCCTGCGATCAGTGTTTTCATTGTATATTCCAGAATTTCATTTCCGAATGCTTCCGATGATTCTCGGACCGGATGACGTCCTGCAATACCGATCAGATTACTCTCATCTTCTTTTACCTGTCCAAAGTCAACCAGTTCCGGCCGAACAGCCATTACAATAGAGGTCTCATTTGCTCCGGCATGATCATTCTGATATTTCAGTCTCTCATCATCCGCATAGGTCCATGCTGTCATAATGCACAGTCCGTATTTTTCTTCTGCCTCTTCCTTCATTTCCTGAAATGCATTTGTTGACGGACCGTGTCCATGTCCCACAACGATGCGGACTCCTGCTCTGGAAAGCTGTGCAAAAATACTGCGCAGCAGATCCTGAAACAGTCCCTTTTCCATCCAGTAAGCACTGCCTTTCATCTGCTGGGCACAATAAGTATTCAGTGCGCCCTCTGTATTGATATCCATTCCATAAAATACAGTTCCCCGATCATCAAATAAACGGTCAGGTCCCATGAACAGCATCGGAAGCACTACACCACCGACCTTTTCCGCCACCCGGACAAACAGTTCTTTTGACTGGATCCCGTCAGCTCCAAGAGGCATATGCGGACCATGCCATTCCAGTGTGCCAAGTGGCAGATAGGCAACCGGCATCTCCTTTATCCTCTGTACACATTCTTCCGGAAGTAATTCCTCGTATAATACTTTTTTCATGCTCGTCTCCTCCTTATCCTTTTACCGCTCCGGCAATTACTCCCTGTATGATCCATTTCTGGCAGACCATATAGAAAATAACGATTGGTATGATCGCCAACACCAGCATAGCCATCATAAGTCCCAGATCGATAGAGCCATATCCTCCTCTAAGATACTGGATCGCTACAGAGATCGTTTTGTATTCAGAGCCAATTACAAGATATGGAAGCAGATAGTCGTTCCAGATCCACATGGCATTCAGGATCGCAACTGTCATGACGGTAGGACGTATCACAGGAAGCACGACATTAAAGTAGATTTTCATAATAGAACAACCATCGATCATTGCCGCTTCTTCCAAAGAAACCGGGATTGATTTGATAAAACCTGTAAACATAAACACTGACAAGCCGGCGCCAAATCCTACATAGATAAACACAATGCCGATCAGATTGTCCAGCTTAAACATATTTGACACTTTAACAAGAGTAAACATAACCATCTGGAACGGTACGATCATTGCAAAAGCGAACAGATAATACAGTACCTTTGTAAAATGACTTTTTACACGTACCAGATACCATGCTGTCATCGAAGTCAGCAGAACAATAAGGACCACAGATGCTACAGTTATAAATAAAGTAATAAAAAATGCCTGTATAAAACCAGTCTTGATCAGACCCTCTCCATAATTCGCCATTTTTACAAAGGAGTCAGCATTAGGAAGTGCAAACGGTGTACTGTTGATATACAGCTTGCTCTTAAAGGAATTCATAAATACAATAATGATCGGGGCAATAAATAAAACCGAGATCACTGTAAGAATTACGATCATTGCTATTTCGCTTTTCTTGTTTTTCATCAGCTTTCAACCTCCTTACGCCGTGTGACAACAAGCTGCGTTACTGAGATTGCAGCTACGATCAGCAAGAACAGCACCGCTTTTGCCTGTCCTATTCCCTCATATCCCATCCTGTTGTAGAATGAATTATAGATGTCCAGTGCAACCAGCGAAGTTGATTTTCCCGGAAGTCCTGCTGTCAGAGCAAGGTTTAAGTCGAACATTTTAAATGCATTTGTCGTTGTCATAAACAGACAGATCGTAATTGCAGGCATGATCAGAGGCAGGATGATCTTTGTAACCATCTGTCTCCGGTTTACTCCATCGATAAGAGCCGCTTCCTTTACATCCTCTGAAATATTCTGGATAGCCGCAATGTAAATAACCATCATATATCCGATCATCTGCCAGTTCATGGCGATCACCATTCCCCAGAATCCATATGAGGCCTTCACAGTAAGCGTTGTTTTGAAAAAAGCAAGAACACCATTGATGATCAGCTGCCAGATATAACCAAGTACGATTCCGCCCAGGAGATTTGGCATAAATATAACTGTTCGAAAAATATTTGTTCCACGGAGCTTTCTCGACAGCACATAGGCCAGTGCAAAAGCGATCAGATTGATAGTCACAAGATTTACAAGCACAAATTTAACGGTAAACCAGAGAGAAGCCAGGAAATCCTTATCCTGGAATGCAACTATATAATTGCTCAGTCCAACCCACTGTGCATCTGCCACAGTCGTAAATTTAGTAAATGAAAGATAAATTCCCAGTATAAATGGAATAATAAATGCAACTGTAAATGCGATCAGTGTTGGCAGTACCAATATCACAAATCTCTTTTTAAAAGCTTTTTCCATCTTTTACAAACCCTCTCTTTTATTACACAGGGCAGAAACATTTCTGTCTCTGCCCATGCTCTTCTACTATTGTGCGATCAGAGCTTTCTCCGATGCCCAGCAGTCGATTGTCTTCTTCACTACATCATCCCATTCCATACTTCCCTGTGCATACTCAAGAAGATAGCTTCCAAGCTGGTTTTTAAATTCCTGGCTCGGGAATGTTGCAAAATCCCAGTTGACCGTGTATAAAGAATCATCGTTCATATAAGTCAGCATATCCTGTACAAGCGGGTTATCCGGTCTTTCATCCTCTCCAAATGTGGTAAACGGAGGAATCATTCCAAGGATTCCATTACAGTATGCTTTTCCGCTGTCACTGTTGAACAGCCACTCAAGGAACTTCTGAGAAGCTTTCTGGTCAGCTTCATTAGCCTTGCTGTTTACACAGATATAGTTTTCTGTTCCAACACAGAGTCCCTGTTTTTCTTCTCCCTCTACTCCTGTGTAGATTGGAAGGAACTTAATATCATCCTCTTTGACTACGTTTCCATCCAGGTCATAGATCATTGCCCATCCCCAGTTTCCATTCTGGATCATAGCCACATCGCCCATTGCAAATTCTGCCATGGATTCCTCAACATTTTTAGCACCGACCATAGTTGGCTCTGTACATGAATTGTTCAGATAAAGATCAAAAATATTTTTGAAATTCTTATTGTATGTAAATTTGATCTCATCCAGATTATCTACGTCATCATCTTTATACTCATAGTAGATCGGAAGATTCATAAGATGTGTCTGCCAGCGCCAGTCTTCTCCAGGAGCAAATGAAGTAGATCCGAAAACTCCCTGGATTCCAAGATCATCTTTATGCTTTGTCATATCCTCTACTACAGTTTTAAGTGTGTCGAAATTTTTGATCTCTTTTGTATCTGAAATATCAACGGCTTTATCCGGAAGTGCAAAATACTTCTTCATAATTGCATCATTGTAGATGATTCCATATCCTTCTACCGCATACGGTATAGCATATACGCCATCTCCGTCTGTGATCGCCATATCTTTGTCAGTCAGCCATTCATAAATCTGGGAATCCTTCAGATCAGCACAGTAATCTTTCCAGGTCTGATAGCCGATCGGTCCGTTAACATTGAAAAGTGTCGGCATTTCTTTTTTGGAAAGCTCGGATTTTAATGTCTGCTCATAGGTTCCGCTTCCTGCCGTAACTACTTTCATATTGATTCCGGTTTCTTTTGTAAAGCTTCCTGCTACTTCTTCCCATTCAGCGGAAAGCTCAGATTTAAAATTCAGGAAATATACAGAGCCTGTATCTTCTTCGTCTGTATCTTTTTTGGCTGTATCTTCCTTGACGGTATCTTCTTTGGCGGTGTCTCCTCCGGAATTGCCAGTATTTCCGGCTGTTCCGCATCCTGCAAGAGTCAGCAGTGACATTGATGCCGCAATACCAGCGGCAATTAATTTTTTCGCTTTCATATTTTTCCTCCTATTTTTCATAATGACCAGGAATCCCCACACTGTCACGGATCTGCAGCAGATATTCATTTTCCTTTTCATCACATGGTCTCTCGACTCCATCCTGTAGATACAGCATGCCGTTTATGATACTTTTTGCCTGATATTCTACCGGCTGACTGATCGTAGACAGTGAGGGCGTTATGCGTTCCGAAAACGGAATACCGTCAAACGAAACTACAGATACGTCCTCCGGAATTCTGTAACCATGCTTCATGATCCAGGACATTACCTCTATCGCAACTTCATCGCTAAAACAAAACAATGCCGTTGGCAGCTTCTGAGGTACAAATATCTTCTCTATCACAGAAATCAGACTGCTTTTTTCATAGTCTCCATGGATCTGACCGATCAGGGACTCTTCTTGATCCAGCTGCATCTGCTTTACAGCTCTTAAAAATCCCCGTTTCCTTGCAATAAGGAAGCTGTCGTCCATTTCGTCAATGCAAAAGATGCCCCCTATCCTTCTGTGGCCAAGCTGGGCAAGATAGCATATGGTCTCATAGACAGAGCTTTCATTTTTTTCCATGATATTCAAACGCATTTCCGGTGACTGCATATGACAGACTTTAATCCTAAAATGTTCTTTTATATACGCTTCCTCTTCCCGTGAGAGCAGAAAAAGGCTAAAGCAGACTTCGATTCCTCTGATCTCCAGTTCTCTTAATGCTTCCAGTTTTTCCTCAAATCCTGAATTGCAATAACGGATAATACAGCCATATCCCATCTTACATGCAAACTCATTCAGATACCGAAACAACAGAAGCTGATACTGATTAATGTAGTTTGTCATTATAAAGCCGAACAGTTTTGACTTCTTACCAGCCAGATACTGTGCGTGAACGCTGGGATTATAATTGTACTTTCTGATGGTATCTACCACTCTTTTCTGCAGCTTCTCGCTGACTGGTTTGGAACGGTTGATAACACGGGAAACTGTAGCGATCGAACACCCGCTTTTTTTCGCGATAAATTTAATATCTATATTTGCCATATTTAAAATTCCTCCGGAAGAATTCTATGGTTACATCTTACAGGAAAACGTTTACATTTCAATTGTGAAATACTTACAAAATTAGCTTCAGGCAGATCATGGTCATCCCAGTCTTTCAGGATATTCATTACAAAACTGCCTGCATACAGGGAAATATGTAAAATTCCTGTATGCAGACAGTCTTATCATTTCATTATTTTATTCCACGCTCTTCAGTGACTCTACCATATTGATCTTTTTCAGCTTAAAATGCATTACCATATTTACAAACATGGAGAATCCAAAGGTAATGATCCCACTGTAAACAAAGCTTATTGGCTTGATATTTCTTCCGAACATCACCGCATCTACCTCAACGGTTGTGATCACATACCGGTGGAGGAAGATTCCGAACACTGCGCCTGCCAGAATCCCTATGAAGGACAGCAGGATATTTTCCCGGAATACATACTGGGAAACTTCGCCATCATAAAATCCCAGGACCTTCAATGTTGCAAGCTCTCTCTGCCGCTCTGTGATATTGATGTTGTTCAGATTATACAGTACCACAAATGCCAGCATTCCGGCAGAAATGATCAGGACCCAGATCACCGCTCCGAGGGATCCCAGCATTCGCTCTACCTGACCTGCTGTGCTGCTTGTATAGCTGATACTTAAAGCTGCCGGATATTTCAGGATCGCATTTCCAAGAGTTTCCAGATCACTCTCCGCATCCTCTTTCATAGTATATACTGTACTTGAATACTTCGGTTTCTCCCCGAATGTTTTTTCATAGCAGGATGGAGTCATGTAAACGTAATGTCCCATATAGTTCTCTGTGACAGCAGTGATCTTTACTTTATACTTTCTGTTGTCTTTCTCCAGGATGATCTTGTCTCCTGCTTTCACACCGATAAGAGAAGCCGTTTTTTCACAGATCACCGCTCCATCATCGGTAAGCTCATACTGCTCGTGGGACTTTCTGTCACGTAATGTTACATCCTCTTTAAAATTTTCCGTATTTTCCGGAACATACACATAGATACTGACACTTCCCTTTTCTTTTGGAGCCGTCATCTTGGTGAGCTGCACACGGGTATAGTGATCGATCTCGCTGTTTCCGTCCAGAAATTTCAGAAGATCCTTTTCCTGACTGTCTGTGGCATCCTCATCATTAATCACCATGGCATCATAGTGCTGGATCTGGTCATATTGGAGAATTGCAATATCCATAATGGAATCATAAAGTCCGAATCCTACAAGCATCAGTCCCATGCTTCCTGCAATTCCGAAAATGGTCATAAAAAGACGCTTTTTATAACGGAAAAGATTTCGCATGGACGATTTCCAGGAAAAGCTCAGATGCTTCCAGATAAAGCTGATCCGTTCAATAAGGATCCGTTTTCCTTCTTTCGGTGCAGGCGGACGCATCAGAGATGCCGGTGTTTCTGCCAGGGTTTTTGCACTGGAAAAAAGTGTGGCACCCATAGTACAGATCACTGCTGCTCCGGAAGCGATCAGTGCATATTGTAACTCATAATCCAGCTGCATGTGATCGCCAATATTCCAGTACATGATCCCATAGGCTTGGATAATGATATACGGAAGAACCTTTTCTCCGAAAAGTACTCCTGCGATACTTCCGCCTACTGTAGCCAGAAATGCGTAGCTGAGATACTTTGATGCAATGGATGCTTTTCCGTATCCTAGCGCTTTCATGGTTCCGATCTGGGTTCGCTGTTCCTCCACCATTCGTGTCATCGTGGTAAGACTGATCAGAGCCGCTACAAGGAAGAATATCATCGGGAAAACCTTTCCGATGTTTTTCAGTCGCTCTGCGTTATCACCAAAATCCGAATATTCCGGAAGGTCATTGCGGTCTGAGATGATCCATTCCGGTGTTTCAATATCATCCACCTCTTTCTGGGCATCCTCGATCTTCTGCTGGGCTTCCGCAATTTTGTCATCGGCTTCTTTTTTGCCGTCCTGATATTCTTTCTTTCCATCGGAAAGCTTCTTTTTGGCGTCCTCCAGGTCTTTTTTGGCGTCTTTTAATTTCTGTTCATTTTCCCGGATCTCTTTTTCACCATCCAGGAGCTTCTGTTCATTTGCATCCAGTTCTGCCTGACTGCTGGTAAGCTTTTCTGTATTGGCCTGGATCTCTGCCTGACCGGCATTTAACTGGGCCTGTTTTTCCTCCAGCTGCTGCCGCCCTGAGCTGAGCTGGGCTCTGGCCGAATCCAGCTGGCTCTGGCCATCATCCAGAGTTGCCTGGTTTGCCGCAATTTCTTCTTTTGCCGCGGAAAGCTCTGCTTTCTTTGTTTCCAGTTCTTTTTTCCCTTTATCCAGTTCTTCCTGGCCTTCGTTCAGCTGTGCCTCTGTCCTGGAAAGTGTCTCTTCCTGTTCTTTAATCTGGCTGAAGCCCTCATTGATCTGACCTAGGCTGCTCTCCAGTTCAGCTCTTGTCTGGGCCAGCTCTGATTTTTTTGCAGTAAGCTCTGCCTGCGCCCCGTTGATCTGGGCCTGACCGGCATTTATCTGTTCTTCCATTGCACTGATCTGACCATTTAAAGTCTGGATCTGCGTGGAAAGCTCCGCCAGCTCTTCCTCGGTTTTTCCTGCTTCCACACCGGCGTCATACTGCGCCTGCAGCTCCGCCGCCTGACTGCTTAATGCCTCTTTCTGGCTGGTCAATTCATCCAGCTGTGCCTGCTGCCCGGAAAGGGCTTCTTCACTGGAACTGATCTGGGATTCGCCCTCGGAAACCTGTACAAGTCCTGCCTCACACTGTTCTTTCTGACCGGTGAGAGCAGTCTTTGTTTCTTTGATCGTATTCTTTCCCGTTTCCAACTGTTCTCTTCCACTGTCAAGCTCAGCCTGTTTGCTTTCCAGTGTTTTTTCCGCTTCACGGAGCTGGGCCTCACCGTCACTTACCTGCTGTTTTGCGGCAGTCAGCTGTTCATATCCGGCAGTCAGCTCTGCCTGCTTCTCATTTATCTGGGCTTCGGAGTCGGCAAGCTGGGATCTGGCAGCATTTAACTGGGACAGACCGTCTTCCACCTGCTGTTTTGCGCTGTTAAGCTGAGACCATCCATCTTCAATCTGCTTTCTTCCGTCAGCAAGCTGCTGTTTTCCATCGGTCAGCTCCTTTTTTGCATCACTGAGCTGCTGTTTTCCATCTTCGTACTCTTTTTTTCCATCCTCATACTTCTTCTGCCCATCATCCAGCTTTTTCTTCGCGTCGCCAAGTTTTTCCTCTGATTCCTTCTTTCCGTCCTCAAGCTCTTTTCTGGCATCATCCAGTTTTTCATTGGCTTCTGCGACGATCTCATCGTAGCGCAGGCTGCACTGTTCTTTTTCGATGCCTTCCACACGCTTCTGTATTTTCCTGATAAGATTGTCGTAAGCATCGGTATAGCTGATCACATCCCCGGATTCATGGACCATAATATAGATCTGGGTAAAAGCTTCCTGTTCAAAATCCTCAGGAAGAATGTATCCGAAGCCGCTGACCTCACCGGATCCAAGAGTCGTATTTCCTCTGTTAAATGAAATATAAAGAGGGCTGCTTCCGATTCCCACAACTGTATAGGTTGTTTTTTTCAGAAGCTCACTGTCTCCATCCTCACTGACAGATATGGTATCCCCGATTTTATACCCCCGATTCTTTGCAAATGGCTTGTCCAGAAAAATCTCACCGCTTTTTTTCGGTATCCTTCCTTCATCTGCTGTAAGTAGATTAAAATTGCTGCTGATAGATTCCAGATGAAGAACCTTCCTGGCATCGTCCTCTCCACTCATAACATCCATAGAGTAACCGCCCTCAGCCAGTTCCACACCGTCAATGTCCGATACTGCTTTTACATCACGCTGTGTCAGTCCCAGCGTTCCCTGGATTTTCAGATCCATCAGCTTTGCCGCTTCATAATAGGCATCTCCGGAATATCTCATATCCGGAGAAGACGCCTGGATCCCGGAAAAAAATGCAACACCCAGTGCCACGATCAGAAAGATCGAGATAAAACGTGCTTTACTTTTCCGGATCTCCATCCAGAAATCTTTGTGTAATGCTTTCATTCCGTCACCTACCATTCAATCTCTTCCACTGGTGTGGGATGTGCATTTTCAGTCATCCTGGAAACCTTGCCGTTTTTGATCTTGATCACACGGTCGGCCATAGGTGTCAATGCAGAGTTGTGAGTAATGACAATAACCGTCATGCCCCGTTCCCTGCAGGTATCCTGAAGGAGCTTCAGGATTGCCTTGCCGGTCTGATAATCCAACGCTCCTGTAGGTTCATCACAGAGCAGAAGCTTTGGATTCTTCGCCAGCGCTCTGGCTATGGAAACTCTCTGCTGCTCACCGCCGGATAACTGTGCCGGAAAATTGGTCAGTCTCTCCCTCAGCCCTACTTCCTCCAGAACTGTCTTGGCATCCAGAGGATCCTTACAGATCTGAAGCGCAAGCTCCACATTCTCCAATGCAGTCAGATTTGGCACCAGATTATAAAACTGGAATACAAATCCAATATCCTCCCGCCGGTATCCGGTCAGCTGCCGGTCTGTATATTTTGCAATATTTTTTCCATCGATCCAGACATTGCCGGATGTGGCCTTATCCATTCCGCCCAGGATATTCAGCACCGTTGTCTTTCCGGCACCGCTTGGTCCTACCACAACCACAAATTCTCCTTTTTTTATCCGGAAGCTGATCTCATCCACAGCTATGATCTTCACTTCTTTTGAGCCATAGATTTTGGATACATTCTCCAGCTTCACATATTCTTCCGTATGCTCCATTTCCACCCCTCCTCTTTACTCTCTATATGATTTCAGGGGGCTTTTATCTGCCCCCTTTTAATTCTCTCACTCACGTATCACAGCTGTAGAAAAATGTTTTCGGCTATGATCGAATATTATCAATAACTATATTTATAAGTATATCGGTTCTTAATTCAAAATGCAATTTCTACTTATATTTTACAAAGATTTTTCATTCCTGCGCATTTGTATTTTACATTTCTTTTCTATAATACAGACAGATAAAGGAAATCAATATTATGGCTGACTGTTGCTGACAACAGCAGAAGTATAATTCCAGCAAAACAGGAGGATGGATTATGTATAAAGTACTGTGGAATCACTTAGATCAAAATTTAAAAAAGGCCCCTGCGCCAGCTGTTTTTCTTGCACTTTTGACAGCTGGATGGAGTGCAGCCGGAATTCTTGCAGGATTACTTGTTTGTCTGGAACTTCAGACAGAACTGATGGTGAAGCTGACTGTGATCTTATGTGCCGGTGGATACGCCGGACTAATTCCCGGTTTCTTCGGTGGGATCTTTTATCTTTACCGAATGGATCTTCGGAAACCTTCTGCGGGTCCTGCAGCTGATCTGGCAGCTGAAGCGGAAAAAGCTTCTGCCGATCCTGCTTCATTGATCTATTTTCACAATAATTGACAAAAAAGCAGAACTCTGCCTGGTTGTGCAGGGTTCTGCTTTTTTTATTGAATATGTGTATTAAGTTTGATTACTTTCTTATGGAATCCGCAAGCTTTTTTACTTCTGCTGTCAGTTCTCTTATTTTGTCAAATTCTCCTGCCTTCACAAGATCTCCTTTTACCATCCAGCTTCCGCCGCAGCAGAGGATTTTGTCACAGGAAAGATAGTCCTCAAGGTTTTTCGCATTGATCCCGCCGGTAGGCATAAACCGGATTCCTGTATAAGGAGCTGCCATAGCCTTGATCATTGAAATTCCGCCTGCCGGTTCTGCCGGGAAGAATTTTACTACCTTAAGACCTCTTTTCACTGCCTGTGCAACCTCAGATGGTGTGATACATCCCGGGAAAACAGGAATGTCTTTTTCCAGACAATAGTCTACGATCTTAGGATCAAAGCCCGGGCTTACGATAAATTTTGCTCCGGCGCCAACAGCCGCGTCTACCTGTTCTGTTGTAAGTACGGTACCTGCTCCCACAAGCATTTCCGGGAACTGCTCTGCCATGAGACGGATAGACTCTTCTGCTGCTTCTGTGCGGAATGTCACCTCTGCACATGGAAGGCCGCCCTCAACCAGAGCCTTTGCCAGCGGTACTGCATCTTTTGTATCTTCCAGCACTACAACCGGAACCACACCAAATTTCTGAAATTTTTCTGCTATCTCTTTCATCTGAATTTCCCTTCCTTTTTATCTTTTTATATCAAAGTTCATTTCCATCACATGTCTGATCATAGATACATCATCGGTAATGTTTCCATCACCATGGATCGTATGCTTCACAGCACTGGCAGCAACACCGAAATTCACGGTATCTTCCGGTGTATACTCATTCATAAGGCCATAGATGATCCCACTTACAAATGCATCTCCGCCACCGACACGATCAAGAATGTGGAAGGTCAGGCGCTTGCTTTCGTAAGTCTTTCCGTTTAACCAGAGATATGCCATAAGACTGTTTTCACTGCAGCTATGTGCAAAACGGACATGTCTTGCAATGCATTTTATATTCGGATATCTGTCCGCAAATGCCCGGAACACTTTTTCCTGCTGTTCAAAATCCGGCTGAAACGGGATTCCATCCTTTACATCCCCTGCACTGTGGTCTTCTTCATTTTTCCAGATATGGTACGGCTCGATCCCGAAAAGGACATTTACATATGGAAGACAAAGTGTACAGAAATCTCTGGCCTCTTCCCAGGTCCACAGCGTACTTCTGAAATTTCCGTCAAAGCTTACGGTCATGTTCATTTCTTTTGCTTCCTTCAGGCAGTTTAAGATCAGATCCCTGCATTTTGTTCCAAGAGCAGGTGTGATTCCGCTCAGATGCAGCCATGTATATCCTTCCAGCATTTTTTTCACATCTGTTTTGCTGAAATCATACTCGGAAAAAGCGCTGTGTTTTCTGTCGTAAACTACCTTGCTGGGGCGGATCCCGTAGCCGGTCTCCAGATAATAGGTTCCAAGACGGTGTGTCGGAGTTTCTTCCGCTGTGGAATAAACCACACTGTCACAGTTCACATCATTGCTTCTCATCATACGTACAGAACTTTTTCCAAGACTGTTGTCCGGAACTACCGTAAAAAACGAAGCATCTATTCCAAGATTTGCCAGGGAAAGGGCTACATTCGCCTCGCTTCCCCCGTATCTCGCCTCAAAGGTTGTTGCTGTTCTGATTTTTTCATAATCCGGCGGTGTCAGACGCAGCATAATCTCGCCGAGAGTAATAAATTTATGTTTCATGATCAATACTCCAGATAGGCTCCCTTCATTGGGCTTGCAGCATGCTCACTGAAAAGTCTCAGCACGCCTTTTTTGTATTTTGGTTCTCTTGGCTTCCAGTTTTTACGTCTCTCGGCAAGGATCTGGTCGATCTCTTCCATAGACTTTCTTTCGCCCGCGATCCCGATGATGTTCAGCTTTCTTTCCATAACGTCGATTTCAATAAGGTCGCCTTCCTCAACAAGTGCGATTGGGCCACCGTCAACAGCCTCAGGGCTGCAGTGTCCGATAACAGGGCCTGTAGATGCTCCGGAAAAACGTCCGTCTGTGATCAGTGCGATGCTCTTTCCAAGCTCTTTATCACTGCTGATCGCCTCAGATGTGTAGAACATCTCCGGCATTCCACTTCCCTTTGGTCCCTCGTAACGGATGAATACTGCATCACCTTTCTGAACCTTATGCTTCAGAACTGCATCCAGACACTCCTCTTCACTGTCGAACGGTCTTGCGCGGAGAACGGATTTAAACATTTCCTTCGGGCATGCGGTGTGTTTGATCACAGCTCCCTCAGGTGCAAGGTTTCCACGGAGAACAGCGATGCTTCCGTCGGTTCCGATTGCCTTGTCATATGGACGGATGATATCTTCCTTTGTAAGGTTTACATTGTAACGTTTGTTAAATTCCTGAAGCCATTTGTCGCATTTCTCATAAAATCCGTTGTTCTTCAGCTCCTCAAGGTTTTCTCCTAGAGTCTTTCCTGTAACTGTCATAACATCCAGATGGAGATGTTCCTTGATCTCCTCCATGATCGCCGGTACACCACCTGCATAATAGAAGCACTCAGCAGGCCAGCGTCCTGCAGGACGTACATCCAGAAGATATCTTGCATTTCTGTGCAGTCTGTCAAAGGTATCACCTGTGATCTCAATGCCAAACTCATGTGCGATCGCCGGAATGTGAAGCAGACAGTTTGTACTTCCGGAGATTGCAGCGTGTACAAGGATCGCATTCTCAAAGCTGTCCATAGTTACGATATCAGAAGGACGCATATTTTCCATCTGTGCGATCCTTACTGCCTGTCTTCCTGCCTCTCTTGCGAAAGCAAGAAGATCCGGGCTTGTTGACGGCATCAGAGCTGTACCAGGAAGTGTAAGTCCAAGTGCCTCTGCCATAATCTGCATTGTTGAAGCTGTTCCGATAAAGGAGCAGGCTCCACAGCTTGGGCAAGCATTGCATTTTGCCCAGTCAAGCTTCTCTTCGTTGATCTCTCCACGCTCAAACTTTGCACTGTACATTCCCAGCTGCTCAAGGGTCAACATCTCAGGTCCCGCATTCATGGTTCCGCCCGGAACAAATACGGAAGGGATATTTACTCTTGCAAGTCCGATCAGATTTCCAGGTACACCCTTGTCACAGCTTGAAAGATATACACCGGCATCAAATGGTGTTGCATTTGCATGGATCTCGATCATGTTTGCGATCATTTCACGGCTTGCCAGGCTGTAGTTGATTCCGTCTGTTCCCTGGCTTTCACCATCACAGATATCGGTACAGTTATAGCGTGCACCAAAACCACCTTCTTCTGCGATTCCTTTACGAACTTCTTCCACAAGGATGTTCAGGTGTCCGCTTCCCGGATGGCTGTCACCATAAGTGCTTTCCACCATGACCTGAACCTTTCCCAGATCTTCTTTTTTCCATCCTGTTCCAAGGCGCAGCGGATCAAGCTCCGGTGCAAGCTTTCTCATTTCCTGACTTACTAACTTCATGATTTTTTCCTCCATTTCCTATTCTCTGATCAGATTCAGATTTTCCAGCTTTTCTCTAAGTTCCTTTACATCCTCTTCTTCTGCTCCGATTTCCACATTATCAAATGTAGGAAGGCTGAATACTCCCAGAATGGACTTTGCATCTACGATATATCTTCCGCAGATCAGTTCCACATCCTTCCGGCAGCCGGATGCAGCCTGTACAAGATGCTTTGCATCATACATGTCTCTTAAATAAACCGGTATCTTTATCATTATGCTCTGCCTCCTATGCAAAAATTGAAATAACAAAGCCTACAACAAGTGCTGTAACACCGATCAGTGTTTCCATGATCGTCCAGGATTTTAATGTCGTTTTTTCGTCAATCTCAAGGAAAGTACTTACCAGCCAGAATCCGGCATCATTTACATGACTCAGTGCAGTTGCACCACCGCAGATCGCACAGCACATAGCAGCTCTGTAAAGCATGCTTGTATCCATTACTGCCGGCATAGTCGCCATGATTCCTGATGCCATGGTCATTGCCACAATGGAGCTTCCCACAGATGCCCTTACCAGGATTGCGATCAGAAACGCGATCAGGATCAGCGGAAGACCGCTTTTTTCCAGGGCCGGTCCGATAATATTTCCAAGGCCGGAATCCTGAAGCATCCATCGGATCACTCCGCCGCTGGCGATGACCAGAAGGATCATTCCAACCGGTCTCAGTGAATGATCCAGTATTTTCTTTAACTGTGCACCGGTAAAGCCACGACGGATTCCAAGAAAATACATTGCTGCAAGCGTTGCGATAGTCAGTGCCAGAAACGGTTTTCCGATAAATCCGAGAAAACTCTGTATTCCTGTCGGAATTGGCATGTATTTAGATACAGTACTGAGAAGGATCAGAACAAGCGGGATCAGTATCACGCCAAGCACCAGACCAAATGGCGGCAACTCTTTTCCATCATCTTTGATCTCTTCCACATTGGCCGGAAGTTCAGTGAAAATTTTGTTTCCAACCAGATTTCCCCAGATAATTCCTGAAACCAGCATACAGATCAGTGCAGTTGGAACTCCAACCATGATCATAGTTCCCAGGTTTACGCCAAGTGCATTGGCAACCAGTACAGATCCCGCAGAAGGCGGTACAAAAGCATATCCGCTGGCAAGACCTGAAAGAAGTGGGATTGCATAATACAGTGTGGATTTTTTTGTCTGCTTTGCAACACTGAATACCAGTGGGATCAGTACTACAACACCTGCTTCAAAAAATACGGTTGTACCGATCACCAGTCCGGTAAGTCCCAGTGCCCAACCGGCTTTTTTCTGACCGAATTTGTCGATCAGTGTTTCCGCTATTCTCTGAGCGCCTCCGCTCACTTCCAGTATTCCGCCGAACATGGAACCCAGTCCTACCAGAAGTGCGATTCCCTGTAATGTCTTTCCAACACCTTTTTCTACTGTGTCTGCGATCATTTCCAGTGGCATTCCGGCACCTGCACCGATGATGATCGCTGAAATCATCATTGACAGAACCGGATGTAGTTTAAATTTGATGATCAGCACCAGCAGGATCACAATTCCCACTGCCGCAGCAAGCATCAATCTCATTGGATCTGCTGTAAATGTTGTTTCTTCCATTTTTTCTGCTTTTGCCTCCTTAATTCATCCGATGTTTTACTTTTCGTTAAATACATCTGATCTTTCTGTTGTTTTTTCTTTTGAATTGTGCTGATTTTCTTTATTTTCGTTTCAATTCATCTGATGTATTTATAATATATTCATTCTTGCAAAAACGCAATACGGTAATTTTATCTAAATTATCGTATTATTTTTTGTACATTTTGTCGTTTTGACATTATAGTTTAAAGGAATTATTATAGATATAAGGAAAATATAAAAAGAAATAACGAATAGAAATGGAGAAACTCATATGATGATTTCGTCATCAGAAGAAAAAAGTCTTCCGCAAAAATTATCGGAAGACATCATCGCATTTATTTTAAAGGAAAATCTGCAGCCTGGAGACAAGCTGCCTAATGAAACGGTTCTGTCCGAACGTCTGAATGCCGGAAGAAGCTCTGTCCGCGAGGCAATGAAGCTTCTTGCTTCCAGAAATATCGTGACGATCCGTCAGGGATCCGGAACCTATATTGCATCATCTCCGGGAATGGTGGAGGATCCGCTGGGATTAACCTTTATCGGCAACAAGCAGAAGCTGATCCATGACCTTCTTGAAGTCCGTTTTCTGCTTGAACCCTCTATTGCAGCAATGGCTGCCACCCGTGCCAATAAAAAAGATATAAAAAAAATCACCACACTTTGTGATGAGGTTGAAGCATTATTAAAAAAACATGTGGATCATACCCAGAAAGACATTGAATTTCATACAGCGATCGCGCTGAGCAGCAAAAATGTTGTTGTTCCGCGGCTGATTCCCGTAATTAACAGCTCTATTCCATTATTTGTCGAATCAACCAGTGGTGCTCTACACGAAGAGACAATTGAAACACATCGCGAAATCGCAGCTGCCATTGCAGAGCATGACGCTTTGCGTGCTCAGGATGCCATGTATCTTCATCTGGTTTATAATCGTAAACGAATCCTGCTTACGGAAAAAAATTCCTGATCTGTCGGACAGCATCAGGAAAGGATGCTGTCCGATCTTCCAGAAGTCTGTCTTCAGCAAGTACATTTTTATAGGAAAAATAAGCCCTGGAAATTCATCTCTCCAGGGCTTTCTAAGAGGTGCCACCCGGATTTGAACCGGGGATAGAGGTGTTGCAGACCTTTGCCTTACCACTTGGCTATGGCACCATGCTCCCCCTGTTGGACTCGAACCAACGACACTGCGGTTAACAGCCGCATGCTCTAC
>NZ_JANGAA010000015.1:0-92975 GCF_024461705.1 Blautia sp. DFI.9.10 | reverse complement strand
GAAAATCGCTATGCCATAGCCTTGGTAGGCCATCGCGCAGCGATTTTGTTCAATTAATTTTTTTTGAGCATCAATGAAAATTGTTTAATTATTCTAGTTATTTCCCCCATTACCTCATCAATTCCATCATTTGTCATAATCCACGTATTTTTATCTATAGAATCCACACAACACGAACTCACAAAGAATTCCGTATCCGGATAAAGCAACTTGTAATACATCAACGCACGTCTTGCATGACAGGTTTTACAGCAGAGAATCGCCTTTTTGATATCCAGGTATTCTCTGTCTGTTACCTGCCGGGAATAAATTGCGTTCTCATAAGTGTAGGTTGCCTGATCTTCTTTCAGAATCGCTTCTTCCGGTACACCATTCTGCATCAGAACATCTTTCAAAAAATCCCATTCCGTTTTGTATGTCCCACAATAACATTCTTTCTTGTCAAGAACTCCTGTAAATCTCCCTGCTGTGATACTGTATCTTCCACTGGGCAGGATCTTTGGTGCAAACCCATTCCTGTAAAGCTCCGCTGCTTTTTCCGCCATTTGAGGATATCCGTTTCCCGGAACAAAGATCACATCCGCTTTTTCCGGCTTATCTTCTATAAACATGAAATCTTCTATCTGTTTCAGAAACTCTTCGTACATTATTTTCTATGTCCTTTCTTTACCATCTGCAGCTAAATCCCGGATCAAAAGATATTTATCTGACAGGTATCCCTTATCCAGCTTTCTGTATTGCCTAATCATATCACTCTTTCGTGGCAGATGCACTAACAGATCATCTGTTTTCTATTTTGTAACGATCACTGTGCTATATCCACTGTCCCTCAGCCTTTGTTCCATATTGACCGCATTTCCTAGCTGCATATATGCTCCTACCTGAACTTTGTAAAGATCATTCTCTCTCAGGATAAACGCCGGAAATCCCTGATCTGTCAGCTGATACAACATCCTGTCTGCATTTTCCCGATTTCGAAATGCTCCTGTCTGTACCCGATAATACAATGGCTCTTCCACCGTTTCCTCATTCAATGTTCCCAGAATGGCATCTGCGATGCTTCTGGCAATCTCTTCGAATTTTTTTTCAAAAAGCTGATTATCCTTTTCCGAGTTTATAAATCCGGTCTCGATCAAAAGTGCCGGCATTTTTGTGCGCCGGAGCACTACCAGCCCCGGACGTTCTTTTACGCCCAGTTCCCGAAACCCCAGTTCTCCCAATGCTCCCAGGATATTCTGTGCCATCTGATATTTAATGCCTTTCTTATCATAGACCAGTACTTCAACTCCATTGTATTGTTCCGGCTTGGAACTGCTGTTGCGATGAAAAGAAATAAAAAAATCTGCTCCAGCTTCATTTGCAGCTTTCGCTTTTTCAAAAGGAGTCTGATAAACATCTGTAGTCCTGGTATAAACCACATCTACGCCATTCTCTTCCAGGATCTTTCCTACTGCAAGGGTCAGTTTCAAATTGTCATCCTTTTCCTTGCGATCTTTATAAACAGCACCCGGATCTTCTCCACCATGTCCGGCATCCAGAACGATTTTATATGCCATGTTCTTTCTCCTTAAGAATTTCATTCACAATATGATATGACTGTATGTTTTTTCCTGTGCCTGCATTTCATTTCATGCTTTATTTTGTTTTCCGGATCTGTTTACTCAACATATTTTCACGTTAATTCTTCTTGACTTTTAAGCGTTAAAGTGTTATATTAACACAATCAGTGTTGTATTTTTAAATAATCCAAAAATATAGCAACATCGTGAGGAGGAAAACAATATGAAAAAGCGTATTTTAACAGCTGTACTCGCAGCAGCTCTTGTAACAGGAACCTGTGCTGCCACAGTAAGCGCCAAAGAAGAAAAGACTTACACAATAGGTATCTGCCAGCTGGTCCAGCATGACGCACTGGATGCCGCAACCAAGGGTTTTGAGGATGCCATCACTGAAAAGATGGGTGATTCCGTAAAATTTGACGAGCAAAATGCACAGGGTGATTCTAATACCTGTTCTACCATTATCAACAGCTTTGTTTCAGAAGGGGCAGACCTGATCCTTGCAAACGCAACCGCATCTCTTCAGGCTGCAGCTGCCGGAACTTCCGATATCCCAATCCTTGGAACAGCCGTTACCGAATATGGTGTCGCTCTTGGAATCGATGACTTTGACGGAACAGTAGGCGGGAACATTTCCGGTACTTCTGATCTTGCTCCTCTTGATGAGCAGGCCGATATGCTCCATGAGCTTTTCCCGGATGCAAAAAATGTCGGACTTCTCTACTGCTCAGCAGAGCCAAACTCCCAGTATCAGGTAGATACAGTAAAAGATGCTCTTGAGAAGCTTGGTTATACCTGTGAAGATTATGCATTCTCTGATTCCAACGATCTTTCATCCGTTGTTACCACAGCTGCCAATGACAGTGATGTGATCTATGCACCTACAGATAATACTGTAGCATCCAATACTGAGATCATCAACAACATCTGTCTTCCGGCAAAGGTTCCGGTAATCGCTGGTGAAGAAGGTATCTGCCAGGCATGTGGTGTTGCAACACTTTCCATCAGCTACTATGATCTTGGATACAAAACCGGCGAAATGGCAGTCAGCATCCTTCAGGATGGTAAAGATATCTCCAAAATGCCGATTGAATATGCACCAAAATTCACAAAAGAATACAACAAAGACATCTGTGACGAGCTTGGTATTAAAATTCCGGATGGATATGAAGCAATCGAAACAGATAAAACAGCTGAATAATCGGTAAAAAACCTATTATACACTGATACAGCGAGAAGGGAGTTCCCCTTCTCGCTGTTCGTGCATAAAAAAGAGGAGGATAATTTAACATGCAGATTATGAGTTTAATAACCGCACTTCCAGGAGCTGCCGCACAGGGGCTTATCTGGGGAATCATGGCGATCGGTGTGTACATTACATTCCGCATTCTTGATATTGCGGATCTTACCGTTGACGGAACTTTATGTACAGGCGGCGCTGTTTGTATCATGATGATGCTCAGCGGACACAATGTATGGGTGTCCATGCTGGTTGCAACAGGAGCCGGACTTCTGGCCGGTCTTGCCACTGGTATTTTTCATACCTTTATGGGCATCCCGGCTATCCTTGCCGGAATCCTGACACAGCTTTCCCTTTATTCTATCAACCTAAAGATCATGGGAAAAGCAAACCAGGCGATCAATGTTGATAAATTTAATCTTCTGGTATCCCTTCGACGTGTCAAGGGTGTTGCTCTGACACAGAATACGCTTTTTATCGTAGCAATTATGATCATCATTCTGATTGCAGTCCTTTACTGGTTCTTCGGAACTGAACTCGGATGTTCCCTGCGTGCGACCGGATGTAATCCAAGCATGTCCCGTGCACAGGGTATCAACACAGACCGCAATAAGGTTCTGGGACTGATGCTTTCCAACGGACTTGTTGCTCTTTCCGGCGCTCTTCTCACACAGTACCAGGGATTTGCAGATATCAACATGGGACGTGGTTCTATCGTTATCGGTCTTGCTGCAGTAATTATCGGTGAAGCGATCTTCAGCCGTATTTTCCGCAACTTTGCACTGAAGCTGTTAAGCGTTGTATTTGGTTCTATTCTTTATTATCTGGTACTTCAAATTGTTATCTGGATGGGAATTGATACAGACCTTCTGAAAATGCTTTCCGCACTCGTCGTCGCATTGTTCCTTGCTTTCCCATACTGGAAGGGCAAATACTTTACAAAAGCCAAACAGGGAGGTAAATGATCATGCTGAAACTGATCGATATACATAAAACATTTAATCCGGGCACCATCAATGAAAAGGTTGCTTTAAACGGCGTGGATCTTCATCTGAACGAAGGTGATTTTGTTACAGTCATCGGAGGAAACGGCGCCGGAAAATCCACTATGCTGAATGCAGTTGCAGGTGCCTGGCCTGTAGATTCCGGAAAAATCATTATCGGTGGAACCGATGTCACAAAACTTTCCGAATATAAAAGAGCCGCGTATCTTGGCCGTGTATTCCAGGATCCTATGACCGGAACTGCTGCAACTATGGGAATTGAAGAAAATCTCGCTCTTGCCAAACGCCGCGGAAAATCCCGCCTTCTCCGTCCGGGCATTACCCGCCAGGAACGGGAAGAATACCACGAACTCCTGAAGATTCTCGGTCTTGGTCTTGAGGACCGGCTCACTTCCAAAGTCGGACTCCTCTCCGGTGGCCAGCGTCAGGCATTGACACTTCTGATGGCAACTTTAAAGAAGCCTCAGCTTCTTCTTCTGGATGAGCACACTGCTGCTCTTGATCCGAAGACTGCAGCCAAGGTTCTCGAGATCACAGACATGATCGTAAACCGCGATCATCTGACAACCATGATGATCACCCATAACATGCGTGATGCAATCACTCACGGCAATCGTCTGATCATGATGTGGGAGGGAAAGATCATTCTGGATATCCAGGGCGAAGAAAAGAAAAAGCTTACAGTCAAAGATCTCCTGGACAAATTCGAAGAAGCCAGCGGTGAAGAATTTTCCAACGATTCCGCACTTCTCAGCTAAACCACAAAAAAAGAACTCTTATAATAGTTAGACAAACAGCATAACACATGGAAAGAACCTGGCCGGAATTTCATTCTTTATGATGGATTCCGGCCTTAATTTCTGTTCTAATGCCCAAATAACGATAAACTCAAAGCACTTCCATATGTCACCTCTCTTTAGCTCATTTCAATTCCACAGAGAATTCACCACTCCTTCTGCTGTATCGATAAATGGAAGATGTCAGATAGTCCTCTTCCGGAGTTGCTTTCTCGAGCGTATCACTTAAAACTTCTTTCAAATCTTCCGGATAAACCACATCCGCATTATGGACCATTACTTCATGAACACTGGTAAAAACCAGATACAGGTCTGACCCCAGAAGTTCAGAAAGACGTCTGGCTACCCCGGGCAAAAAGATTGCTGCCGCTCCATTAGTACGCTTTTCTGTACTCAGGCAATTCCCGGCAATCCCTTTATTTGGATGGTATGTTCCAAGGATATCCATGAAATTATCTCCTTCATATGTCTTATCAAACAGCATTTTTTCCCAATGATAGATTCTTGGTGGACTGATAAAATATGTATTTATTAGAGCAGCTTCGAAAACAGTATCCGCATCTTTTCCCCATTTCTCCACAAAGCTTTTCTTGATCTTTGCACTCAGAACATATCCCTCTTTTTCTCCTGCAAGATAATAAACCACTAAAGCAATATCTCCGATTTTGTGATGAACCAACTCCTTCAGTATAGTCCTGTTTTTATCTGCATTCAGAAGTCGAATAAAAAGTCTGCTTTTTACCTTCTCATAATCTTTCAGATCGTCCAAATCACATAGCACACAATTTTCACTGACTTTTTTTATCTCCCTAACACAATCATGAACGATATTTTCAAAAGAATGTTCCTGACAGTACCTTTTATAAAGCTCTTCTGTATGCAACCCGCAGACTGTTTTTGCCTTTTCCATATGACCACTCTCTACAAATAGCCTATCTCCCAAACAGCCATATTTTTCTCCATCGTTTGAAAAATAAATTTCTTCTTCCTTCAGGTCCATAGCCGCAAGAAGAAGCTTTCTCAAGTCCGTGACAAAAGTTTCATAACTTTTTTCCATATTTAATTTCCTTTCTGTGAAACAAAGCGGACGAATGTCCCGACAAAATCCTGTGCGTTCTCACAACGACGCACAAAATGATTCTGATCTGATAACATGATTAGATATTTCTGTGGAAAGAACTTCCACTGTAGAATTGCAGAGAGCAGATTTCTCTGCTGAATCTGAGTTGCCTGCTGTATGGACAAGTATAATAGAAGTTTTCAGATTTGTAAAGAAGTTTTCATCGACAGAAAAAGCAGCTTCCGCTGCCTTTTGCTGTCATACCTTTTGTATTGTTTCAGATTTGTGTCTCATTCCGAAATATCAGTAATGGATTTCTCCATGTTTCTCCAGATAATCCAGAAATCCCTCACAACCTTCCTGTATATCTTCATAAGTTTCGTCAAAATTTCCTGTATACCAAGGATCCGCAATATCCCGTCCTGATCCGGCAAAAGTCAGAAACTTATAAAGCTTCTCTTCCGGGTCATTCTTCAGCATCCTGTTAAGATTACGCATATTAGCAGAATCCATACCAATAATATAATCGGATTTTTCATAATCCGCCCACGTAATCTGCTTCGCTCTGTGCGGAACCAGTGGTATTCCCACTTCTCTCAGCTTGTTCACTGTTCCTCTGTGAGGTGGATTCCCAATCTCCTCTGTACTTGTTGCAAAACTGTCGATCAAAAACTGATCTGAAAGGCCGAGCGTTTTTACTTTGTGCGTAAAAACACTCTCGGCCATGGTTGATCTGCAGATATTGCCGTGGCAGACAAATAACACACTTATCATTGCTTAAAACTCCTTGAAATGCTGTATTTACGCTGTTTACAGGCATTTTCCGATAATCTTCAATCCTGTCATTTTCCTGTATATCACAGCATAAATTCGTATATTTTCTTATCCAAATTTAGTAACTTCTTAGTAATAATCAGCCTGGAAAACAGGCTTTCTAAGAACCTTATAATCAGATTATTTTTAATTCTTTTTTCTATTATTTTATCATACTATGCCAGTTTTGCAATCCTATTCATCTCTTCTTTTGCATCAATTAATCCCAGATGCGTATATACATTTAACGTAACCCCTATATCAGAATGTCCCATTAAATATTGGAGTGCTTTCGGATTCATTCCAGCTTTCGCCATATTGGAACAATATGTATGCCTACATACATGAGGCGTGATCTTTGGCATTTGTTCCTCATGAGTACGATTATACTTTCCTAACGCCCACTGAAAATGTTTTTCCCAATGAAGTGCTACCTCAGGCATATCTTTTTTATCCAGGAATAAGAATCGACTATATCCATCTATAATCGGCTCAACCCTTACTTTTTTACGGTTTTTCACAATCTGTTCAAAACATTCATAAACTTCATCTGTCATCGGCAACATTCGTGTTCCACTTGAAGTTTTGGTATCTTCAATAACGTATTGCATTCCTCTGGTTCTCTGAAGCTGATGATTTACATTGATTTTTCTCTCCTGAAGATCAATATCTTTCACTGTCAATCCACAAAACTCAGAAATACGAAGTCCAGTCTTAAACAAAATAAACATTCCATTATAGTATTTTGAGTAATGGTCATCATTTCTGATAAACTCCAGAAATAACTCTTCCTGTTCTTTTGTAATTGCCTGTCTTGTAATACTGTCATTTACGACAACTGTACATAATTGAAATTCAAAAGGATTCTTGCGCAGTAAATCATCTTCAACTGCCATCTGAAATGCAGGTCTTACAATTCCACGCACACTGTGAATGGAACTGTATCCTCTTCCATCTGTTTGCAGCTTAATAAACCATGCTTTTGCATCCGACAATTTTATTTTATCTATTCTTCTGGTTCCGAATTCTTCTTTTTTTATTATATTGATCACAAAATCATAGTTCGCCTGAGTGTTATGACGAACCCCCTTTTTTTGTCCAATATATTTTTGAACCAAATCCAAAACTGTTAAATTTCCTCCGTAAGGTACTATACCATCATGTAAATCTCTTTGGATATTTTTTTCTTTTTCCCTTAGAGCTAAGCATGGTCTGCATCCAGTTGGCAGAGAATCTGTTGGCTCTAATTTCCAACTATACAAAAACTTCTGCTTTCCATAACAATCTGTATATACAAACGCATATCTTCCATCTTTTCTCTGACTTTCTCCGTTTCGTAAAATTCGACCTTTTTTATCTCGTCGTTTTTGGTCACGTTTTGTTTTACCCAAACGTCTTCGCCCCTTTCTACGAAGAAGCCCTAGCACGATATAGGTATTATATCATACCAGGGCTAACATTTCCACTTTAAAGTGCTAAATTGTTCGTATATTTTTTACAAAGACGTAGTCTGATCCAGAAAGGCCTCAAATTTCTTACGGTTAATCAATGACTTACACCCCACCTGGACTGTAAAGCAACATTCTGAATTTAGATGTTCCGAAATAAGCATCCTTATTTTCTTTTCACCTATTCCAAAATATTGCACTGCTTCATCCACCGTAAGCATATATTTTTCCCAAATTGGAATCTTACCTTTTTCAATTTTAATCGCCACTCTTCTCTCCTCCTTTTCTCTTTGGACAAAACATTTTTATCTGCCCATGACAATTTACAATTTTATACACTGTCATCGGCAGATAAAATTACAATACAGGTGGCAGTTCAGTACTCTGCCCACATCGGTTTTGCACCGTCATTAAATATGACCAGTTTTTTTTCTGGAAGTATCATTATCACAGATATGCTTCGTCGCCCTGTGCAGCTGCTACACATTTTGTCAAATTCTTCTCGCTCCATACCTTTACTTCAATGTTATATTTCAGCATTTCCTCGTATTTACTCCATTAACAGAGCAGATATATCATGGCGGATTTACCTAGTGGCTCTACATATCTTCACGTCCTGTATGTAAAACAATATACAATTTTCAAGGTACAAAAATTCCTGAAGGGGAAAAGGAATCTATATTAAATACTCCCTTTACTGATTACTTTTCCTTACATATGATTTCGTATCAAATCCCAAGGTCTTAGTAATCAGTTTTGCTTCCAGGCGTTGACGCAGAGTTTCATCTACACAGTAATGCACCTGTCCAAATTCGTCAAACATTTTTCTGGTAGCCAAAACTGTTATGTACCCTTCATAATGCTTCAACACTGCCTGGATTGCCTCAGTATCACCAGTTGATGCTGCCTCAATAACATGGAATGGCAGCAAATCAAATGCGCATTTCTGTTTTTTACTTTTTTTCATTTGCAGATTCCTCCATATTTTTTCTCATCAGTTCCAGTGATCGTCTACGATGCTCATTAATTGTGCTGCGTACAAGATTCATTTCTCTGGCAATGTCTGCATCACTCATATCCATAAAATATGATAATAACACAACATTCCTTTTCTTTTCAGTAAGTGTCTGCAGTGCTTCAGCAATCAATGCATCTTTGACTTCTATGTCGTAACCCAGGACCTGAAAACGATGTGTTTCCATTTCATGCTCATCCATTATAAAAAGTCTGCTCAACTCCTTTTCTGATAATTCTGACAACATCACTTCATACTTCTGGCGATATGCCATATGCTTTTCATAATTAATAACTTCACTTTTCAATGCCAGCTTGCACAGAGAATCAAACTGATGTCTGACTGTCTGCTCATCTTGAAAAGAGGATTGCTCCATAAGAGTTCACCTCCTTCCCCGCCGGTAGGCAATAAGCAAAGTTCTTGCTTCCCCTTCACACATATCCCAAACGGATGAGTGCATTTGTCGGGGCGTGGGAAGAAATTTTTAAAAAATTTCTTAATAAATACGAGAAAATTGTTTTTCCTGTATTTTGAGGTATATAAAAAACGTCCTAATGGGTAGTTTTTAGCCCATCGGACGCTATTTATATCAAAAGATAATATTTTGCCATCATTTTTTGTGGCATATAATTCACTTTTTGAGGTAAAGAAATTTATTTGCTTTTTTGAACTATTTATCTATTTCATCCGTCACGTAATGACGGATATGATACCAGACAATAAAATTCTTAATCTTTCCTATACCTCCGGATCTGTTTTACGGAAATTCAGAATTTTATATGTCTTTTAAAAAGTGAAATATCACCCTCTTTTTTAGTGAAATATTAGTTCATTTTCTTTCAAGAAAGGGAACTATACACTAAACATGGAGGTGTATCATATGCCAAAACAAACAGATAAAGAACTGGGATTGTTTTTTAAGAACGCCCGACACGAGCAAAAATTGACTTATGAAGAATTAGCTGAAAAAGCAGAAATGTCCAGCCGATATTTAAAGGAAATTGAAAATGGGGGCCGAGTTCCCAGTTTTCATAAAATCAGAAAACTGGTACGCGCTTTAAATGTTCCTCCTGAACCATTGTTTTATCCAAACAATCATACAGATAATCTTGATTATCAACGCCTGCTCATGTACCTGTCAAAATGCAACGATGAGCAAATTACCGCTATCCTTGCCATCGTAGAAGCATACCTGCGCACATACAAAATTCCTACAGACCACGATAAACAAGATCCCTGAAATTCATTTGAATTCTATCTGAATTATTCTGAAGAAGCGGTATGGTTTCCCATACCGCCACTCTTAACGTGCATATTTTTCTATCATTCTCTTAACATTCGTGGATTTCTTTATTGCCCCTATATTAATAAGAAACTCAACTACATCCATCATTCCCTGGTAATAAGCCCGCTGCTCCTCTTCATAATGGAAATGTTCTAACTGATCCAGATATTTATTCCAGAAATTCTGCTCACGCTCTGGGATTTTTTCCAGATGTAGTGGCAGCTTCTTTTGTATTTGTTTCAAATTCTTCTCTGCTTCTTTCCATTCTTCCGGCTGTACTGTATATTCTCTTTCTCCGGAGTCACAGCGCAATTCCTCAAATAAATTCGATACTGCTTCATAAAATTCATTCATCTTCTTTCCACCTCTCACTAGAATTATTTCTCATTACAGGCAGCATTATCATTTTCTTATTTCAAAAATCAAATAAACTTTCCGAAACTTCATCTTTAGAAGTATAGTAACAATATTTTTCCTTAAAATCAATAATAATACTTCATCTTTAGAAACTTTTGAGGATCAGAATGATTATTTATTGGGATAAAAAAACGAACAGTAAAAACAGAATAGGACAACGGGTAAAAGAATTACGAAAGGCTCATAATCTTACTCAGAAAACACTCGCTGCCAAATTACAACTTGCAGGATATGATTTTAATGATCTGGCAATCCTGCGAATTGAACAAGGCACACGTTTCGTTCCCGACTACGAAGTTGTCGCACTGGCCGAAGTATTTAATGTTTCCTGCGAATATCTTCTTGGTCTGACGGACGCTCCTGCAAAATAATTCAATTGTATTGCTGCCCATTCTATGCTAAACTATGGATAGATACTTCTGAACAACATACACTATTTATAAACCGTATGATTGGAGTGATTTCATGGAATTAACAAAAAAAGTCCCTACAACCGATAAAAACCAGGAAAACAATCATCTTCTCCGCATGTTAGACCGGGGAATTGATGATATGGAAGCTGGTCGTGAATTGCCACTGGAAGATGCTTTTCGCAAAATCACAGAATTAAGGGATGCACGAAGAAATGCAAGAATATAAAATTATTTTAACCTGGGAAGCAATTTACGATGTCACAGACATTGCAGATTATATTGAAGAAGAATTCGGCCAGCAACGTGCTGACCGTTTTCAATCTGATCTGAAAGAACAAATGCAGAATTTAGGCCAGTTCAGTACTGCCTTTCCCCGAACTCAAATTCTGTACAGAGGATATTCCATACATAAAAGAGCTTTTCCGCCATCTATTATTTTTTATATTATAATGGAAGAAACAAAAGAGATTCATATTCTCCGAGTGTTGCGCCATGAACGAGATTGGGAAAATATCCTGTTGCAAAGATCAACTTATACATATCCAGAATGAATACCTGGGAGCCGATCAGAGATTTTTCTGAAAGGCTTCCTTTTTAATTTTAATTACTTCTCACTGTCAATTAAATCATAACTCATATCCAGAAAATCTAGCGTCTTAGCTTCACTGACAGATTCATCCAAAAGAATCGTAATCCAGTGTCGCTTATTCATATGATACCCCGGTAAAAATCCATACGTTTGAATTAACATCCCAACCAGATCAGGGTCACATTTTACATCCAGGATATTAATTTTTCCATCTTCTTCTAATCCCAGTGTTTTCTTTTCCACTGCCATAATTATAGCATACCATTTTCCATTTTTATGTCGAAGCACCGCAGAATCAGGATCTTTTTTCCATAAATATTCCGGTTCCGTTCCATATTGCTCTTTCACATATTGAAAAATTTCCTCACGTTTCAAATTTATCCCTCACTTACGATTTCTTGCTCTGATTATACGCTATCAGGATTATATTCTCAACCACTTCTCACAGTTCCATTTATGTTTTATAGCTTTTGCATAGCCTGCTTTGCAGGCTACACCCCAAAAGAAGCAAGCACTGCCAGTGTCATGACACCTGGCTCATTTTGTCAAATTCCCTTTCCGGTTCATTCTACCAAAATGTATCAGGGAGTATCCCTGGCCCTCTCATATTTTATAATTTCTTAATTTGACGCTTTCACCCAGTCCTGTTAAAATAACTTACAGATACATCTGTCCAAACCAACAAAAAACCAAGTACCATAACTGTCATAGCCGAACTGGTTAGACAGTTTTTTTGTACTCTTTTTTATAGAAAAAAACGAATTGGAGGATTTCAATGAGCAAACGTACCAGAATTCATCCCGTACAATTTTATTTGAATGATGACGAACAATACATTTTAGAAGAAAAATATCGTCTTTCCAGGATGAAAAGCAAATCTGCCTTTCTACGGAAAATGATCTTATATGGATTTGTATATGAAGTAGACTACTCTCATATCCGAAAAATGAATACCCTGTTGGGCAATATCAGCAGCAATTTGAATCAGATCACCCATCGTATAAACAGCACCAATGCAGTTTACCAAAAGGATCTGGACGATATAAAGGAGTTAATGGAAAAAATATGGCAGTTACAAAAATCCATGGTATCAAAACAACCGTTGATAAAGCAATAGAATACATCTGCAATCCAGATAAAACTGACCAGAATCTATATATTTCTTCCTTTGCCTGCTCTCCCGAAACAGCCGTTCTTGACTTTAAATACACTTTGGATCATACACATGACTGCAGAGATCCGCACAATACAAATAAGGCATTTCATCTGATTCAGGCATTTTCCCCTGGTGAAGTTTCCTATGAAGAAGCCCATCAAATTGGCAAAGAACTTGCAGATCGCTTACTGGAGGGAAAATACTCCTATGTTCTGACAACACACACTGATAAAGTTCATGTACATAACCATTTAATTTTCTGTTCTGCAGATAACATCACTTTTTCTCATTATCATGACTGTAAAAAGAATTACTGGAAAATACGAAATCTCAGCGACACTTTATGCCAGGAACATAACCTGTCCACAATTATGCCAGATGGTAAAAAGGGAATGAAATACAATGAATGGGCTGCAAATAAATCTGAATCCAGTAAGAAAGCGCAGCTGCGAAAAGATATCAACCAGACAATCCGAATCGTTTCCACTTACTCAGAATTTCTTGCATTTATGGACGCTAAAGGATATGAAATAAAAAACGCAGAATTTGGCGAAAACAGCAGAAAATATATTACCTTTCGTTCTCCCGATATGTCCCGTCCAGTGCGTGGAAGTGCTAAATCTTTAGGAAAAAATTTTACTAAGGAACGTATCAAAGAACGCATTAATAATAAGCTTCACAGAACTACCTTTCCTTCTGTTCGTAATAAGTTAATAGGCACTAACTCTCCCAATATAGCAGGAAACATTGGACTTCAGAAATGGGCAAATAAGGAAAATTTAAAAATTGTCTCTGCTGAATATAACAAGATGTTCACACATAATCTACATAATTTTTCAGAACTTGAAGACCGCATAGCCTTGTTACATATGCAGCAAAAAGAGGTAAATACCTCTGTTGTTTCTCTCGAGTCTCAGATACGCCATCTTCGAGAAATGCTAAAATATGCCGAACAATATCAGAAAAATAAAATTTACGACGACCATTATAAAAGCTCCAAAGATCCAGATCGTTATTTCCGTAAATATGAATCTCAAATTATTCTTTTCGCGGGTGCTGAACATATTTTACAGGAAAATGGCATGGATCTGAAACATCTTAATTCCAATAAGTTGCAAGAGCAAATTGCAGATCTTATTTCCAGAAAGGAATCACTAAATACTCAATACGTTTCCTTTAAGCAAGAAATAAAAGAGTTGGAATTGATACATCAAAACCTGTCCAAATATCTCAAACAGGATGCTCCTGAAATACAAAGATCTTCTCATAACCAACTCCCTTCTTTGTAAAACCATAATAATAGGCAGCGATTTCACTCGCTGCCTAAATTCCCATTAAACCGATATCCTACACCTCGTACTGTTTGTATATATAATGGTTGTCCAGGATCATCTTCTATTTTTTCTCTGATATTGCAGATATGTCGCATAACCACATTATAATCACCGGAATAAGGTTCATTCCATATGATATCATATATTTGTTCTTTGCTAAACACTCTTCCGGGACTTCGCATTAATAAATGCAAAATTTCAAACTCTATAAAAGATAAATCTATTTTTTCCTGCTTTCGAAATAATTCTCTTTTATCCAACAAAATAACAATATCTCCATAACTCAAATTTGTTTTTGCATTTTCAATTACTTGAAATGCTCTTGCTCCCGTATTGACACAGGATATTATATGATTCAGGATTTCTTCCTCACTATCTTCAAATGTCAGTATTAACATTTTCCCATGTAATCACCTACTTTATTTTTTATGCATAAACTTTTAACTAAAACAAATCTGCCGTACTGTGACATTTTTCTTTTACCATCACACAGCTAAAGATTATTCAATATTCAATTCAATGTTTCCAGTAAATTCCTCACACTCAATGCCGACATAATTTCCGCCATCAGGAAGTGTAATTGTGTCACTATAAGTTCCGGTTGTTTCAAGCAAAGTGACTACTTCATCAGCTCCAGAAATCCAAAATACTTTTGCAGTTCCCTCCGCAACCTCCAAAGTGCAATCAATAGACAAATCCTTACCAGCTTCTCGCTTTATAGAAGTTCCTCCAAACAAATACTCTGAATCTGAAAAATTCTCATAATCAGCCGTATAAGTTCCCGTATAATCATCAATCCCTTTTTCTTTTGTTCCTTCCAAAGATAACTTTCCTGTAAGCTCTATGACTCCAGCCGACTGAACGATATTATTATAATGATTGAGAATTTCATCTTTTGAACAGCCAGAAATCATAAAACTTCCCAAAAGGACAAATGCCAATGCTAAAACTATTTTCTTAATAAAATCATCACCAGCCTTTCTTTGGTGCTACCTTTTTGGCCTTTTTCTTTGTTTGGGTTGCTTCTCGCTCTTTCATGCACAAAATCAAGATGGCAGAAATAACAACAGCAAGCACAAGACTGCAAGAACAGCTTCCGATATTCCAGTTGACTGCGGTATCATAGCTGCGGTAGCCTACCATTCCAAGACTTGCGGTAATCGGATAAAGGTTTGCTAATGTCATATTTCCTGCGGCAAACATCCCTCCATATCCATAGACAAAAGCAATGATTACACCGACTAAAAAGCTACCTGTCCTCCGACAAGTAAGAGCGATAATCGGCAGAACCGCAAGATATAAAAAGAAATTAACCGCAGTAATCTGCAAGGCTGCTTTTAGAGCTAAGGAAATCTCAAAGCCTGGAAATCCCACAATCATTTCCGCTATGATTGTAAACAAGCTGCATATCAGCCCGAAAATAATAGACAATACGCCGCACACAATCAATTTTCCGGTCAGCAGCTTCTTAAAAGAAATCGGCACAGTCAGAATATTTTTCAGTGTGTCATCCGTCTGCTCACGAGAAATCATATATCCAGCAATTAGGCTGATACACATCGGAAAAATCATGGACATATTGTTTTTGATGACCTGTTCTGTAAGATAGGCGAAATCCCAAACGGAACCATCATTCGCCATAGAGGTAAACAAGGTCAGCAGGACGGATAGGAGCATGAGTGCAACGCCCGCCCAAAGGATATGATACCTTTTCAATTTATAAAATTCCGTTTTTACAATGCGAACCATGTTTATTCCCCCCTCTGCTTATATAATCTGTCAATCAGTAAGAACGAAACGAATGCCATGATTCCAAGAATGAATACAACTTGAAATGTTGAAGGAATTAGCCCTGTCATTTGCTCCAAGTCCATTTTTATTCCATGAGCCGCCATATCTCCCGCACTCCAAAATGTAGTCAGTGGCGTGGGCAGAAGCCATAACATGGTTTTAGGCAGTGTGTCAAACAATGCCGTAGCACTCATGTTCAGAACGCTGTAAAAGACACACAGCAAAATGGAAAAAACATAGGTCTTACTGAAAAAGACAACAAGGACAATCAACGGGAGTGTTCCTGCTGTAATGAAGATCCCCGTTTCAACCGCCAAAAACAGCTTATAACCAATTCCATAAACTTCTAATGTTCCAATTCCGCAAAGAATTGTTGCAATAGTAGAAGCCACGCAAAAAACAATTCCAAAGATAAAAAGGACAATGATCTTTGCAAGTACCATTTGCGTGCTGGTTACTGGAATTGTACGCAAATTTTTGAATGTATCGTTGTCGCGTTCCATAAAAAACAGGATGGCGGCAATCACTCCGATAATGCAGGGCAGTAAAAACTGGATACCATATCCCAACACCATGTTAAATAGTCCATCGAAAGCATCTGCCCGATCCGTATATCGCTCCATCATAGAGGGCGTTGTCATCAGATAAGTCAGCGGGATTGGAAACAGGAACGCAGCCAGAATAATCAGCGGAATAAATTTCTTCCGTTTCAATTTCAAAAATTCGCATTTGATTAGTTTAAGCAATTCCTTCGCCCCCTGTCACACGCTTGAAGTAATCTTCAAGACTTTCTTCACAGGTATGTGCTTCTGATACCTCCAATCCGTTTTCTACAAAAGCAGTTACAATTTTCCCCACAGGCAGCTCCATATTGTGTAGACGCAGATTGTGGTCGTCTTGTATGGAAAAATGGGTTTCATGGAAATTGCGTTCCAAAATTCTTGCCGCCTGTGCAGTATCAGAGATCGTAAACCGGATATGTTTACTGCTTTTTTGCTCCAACTCAGCAAGGCTTTCTTCTTCCAGCAGTGCACCGTGGTCAATAATTCCAATATCGTCAGCCAGCAAGGAAATCTCCGAAAGAATGTGACTGGAGATTAAAATGGTTTTTCCTCTTGCGTCACAAAGCTCACGGATAAAAGAGCGTACTTCTGCAATGCCGATAGGGTCAAGCCCGTTGATAGGCTCGTCCAAAATTAAAAGTTCCGGATCGTGCATGACTGCAAGGGCAATCGCCAACCGCTGCTTCATACCAAGAGAGTATTGCGAAAACAGCTTTTTATCCTTGTAAGGAAGTCCGACTAAATCCAGAGCGTCTTTGATGGCATGGTTGTTTGGTACTCCACGCAGGGTAGCAAAGATACGCAGATTCTCCGTACCGGTCAGATTGGGATAAAAACCAGGGGACTCAATCAAACTTCCAATGCGGGGCAGCAATTTCTTTTCATTTCCCTGCAAAGACTTTCCCCAGATTTTGACCTCACCGGAAGTCGGCTTCGTTAGACCCAACAGCATTTTCATGGTTGTGGTTTTTCCGGCTCCGTTTCTACCCAACAGACCATAAATTCTCCCACGCTTGACATGGATATTTAAGTCCGCCACACTCTTTTGTGAGCCGTATTGCTTTGTCAGATTTTTTGTTTCAATAATATAATTTGAATCCATATTCAAAACCTCCTGTTCTGTAAGGTATTCTATCACGCCAACCTTGCATTAACCTTGCCACAACCTTGCATTAACCTTGCAATTTGAAATCCGATAAAATAAACAAAAGTTCCCGTCACAAGGACGGGAACCCGCTTAAATCTCCAAGGGAAAACGTAAAGAAAATTCAGTTCCTTTTCCCGGTATACTTTCAACAGCTATGCTTCCGCCCATTTTTTCTACAAGTTGATGGACAATGGAAAGACCAAGACCGCTACCTTTCTCAGACCGACCTTTATCGCACTTATAAAGCCGTTCAAAAATGTGTTTCAAATCTTCTTTCTCAATTCCAACTCCATTATCTGCCAGCAGCAGCTCCATGCTGTTTTCCTTCTTCGATAGGGAGATTTTAATTTTGTCCGCATGGCTATGAGCGATGACATTTTGAATGAGATTATTGATGATTCTCATATAGCTGTCTATATCCAATCTTACCCGGACAGGCTGTTCGGAAATATCAATGTCATAATCAACCTGTTTATCCTCAAAAATCGGTATCCAGTCAATCAGGATATTCCTTGTAAACTCTGCGGCCTCAATGCTCTGGATTTCCAAAGCAAACTCGTTGGAATTTAACTTGAACCAGTCAAAAAGCACATCAATATATTCTTTCAGATCGTGGGCTTTCCGGCGAGCAGTTTCAATATAATCATCCCGGTCTTTTCCCGTGACAATACCTTTGTGTGCAGCATCAAGATACCCGATCAGAGTGGTAAGAGGCGTCCGAACATCGTGAGAAAGGCTTGTCATAAGCTGGCGGTTGGTTTCTTCCGTCTGTCGCACAGCAGAAAGCCTGCTTTCATAAGCCACAACGATCTCATTGATTTCATAGGCAAGAGGGGCTGTTAGTTCATTTGTTGCAGACAAAATACGCCGATTGCCATTTCCATTTTTCACATCAACCAATGCATCGGTCATTTCTGCTATTTGTTTTTTTATACGCCGAACGAGAACGATGGAAGTCAATACAGCCACAACAGCAATCACAATGGACAAGAATATGATGATTTCCATGCTGACTACACCTCCTTGTTAAAGCGATAACCGATCCCTTTGACAGTTTGGATGTACTTTGGACTGGAGGGGTTGACTTCTAATTTTTTACGAAGCCGACTGATAATCGCCATAATGTTACTGTCATCATAGAAATATTCTTCACCCCATACTTCTTCATAAATCTGCTGCTTTGTTAAAATCCTTCCTTGATTTTTTACACAATAGAGCAGCAAATCAAATTCCTTTGGTGGAAGTTCAAAAGTGCCGTTTCCCGTAGTAACGGAACGATTTTCAAGGTCAATTTGTAATCCATCAAAATTCAACTTTTGCATCGTTCCGGCTTGCTGATTAAAGCGAGTGTAACGGCGAATGAGGGACACAATACGGGCAATCAGCTCATCCATATCAAACGGCTTTGTCAGATAATCGTCCGCTCCGGCCCGTAACCCCCGCACCTTAGAAATGCTGTCATTTTTGGATGTGAACATTAAAATTGGCAAACTATGCTCTTTGCGGATTTCTTCCAGTGTTTCAAACCCATCCATACCGGGCATCATCACATCCAGTATTACAAGCTGATATTCCTGCTCTTTTAATTTCTGCAAGCCCTCTTTTCCGGTATTACAAAAATCGGCTGCTATATTTTCCGTTTGTACGCTGCGCTTAATTAAGGCACACAGTTCTCTGTCATCATCTATAATCAAAATTCTATTCATGGTACAATTCTCTCCCTTGTTTTGTCCGACCATCCACAGGTTTTTATGCTGATTTTGGTATCAGCCAAACCATTCCCATCTTTACAGGTCCTGGAATACGTCCACCAGAGCAAAAATAATTTATCCAACGAGGTGTTACTCCCCATTTTGCACTAGCTTCTTTTAATATCATATAATCCATATCCATTCCTCCGAATATTATTATAATTCGTTCTTTCGAATAATACAATCATATGCCTTCTACATTGGCACATCCTTCGGGAGTGCATGAAAGGATACCTAGCAAACACTTCCTATGTCATGACACAGACGAAATTTCCCACACTTTCCTAACGTCTGTACGATTAAATTTCCATAGGAAAGTCTTCCTGGCATTCTTCTGATTTTCTTCAATTTTCCGCTAGAATATCTTGACTTTTCACGCCGTCTGTATCATTAGTTAAATTTTTTCATGTATCTTGTGAATATCTCTTGGGTGTTAAAAAGGAAAAATAAGCAGTGATCTGGAATATTTTCACAGACCACTGCTTAAATTTTTATTAAAGCGATACCCAACTCCCCACACTGTCTGTATGTACATTGGTTTACTTGGATTATCTTCTATTTTCTCACGTAGGTTACGGATATGACTCATAACAATATTATAATCGCCAAAATATGGTTCTTTCCAGACACAATCGTAAATCTGCTCTTTACTGAACACTATTCCGGCATTTTGTGCTAATAGCAATAAGATTTCAAATTCTGTATAAGTCAATTCAATTTCAGTTTCACCATGGATCACTACTCGCCTATATTTGTCTATACTTAGTCCCTCAAAGCACAGGTTTTTATTTTCAACAATGTCTTGTTTGAAAATTTTTGTTTTTTCATCTACGCATGATAATATCTAATGTGTTCCTCTTCCATCGTATCATTTCGGTTGCCTTTATCAAACATTGCGGTCACTAAACATTCGTCTGTATCAAAGTTCATTGCCAGATCCATCATAATTCTACATCCCCCTTCTTATGTGCTTTGGATTTTTCAGTTGCCATTTCTTTCTGCTCCTGTGCTTTTACTCTTGCCTGGAACTCTTTTAACGACTGCAGCACAGATTTTTTCAGTTCTCCTTTTTCGCCCTTTACAGGCTCTTTCTTTTGCGTCTGGTTCGGTTCTACTGATACGGATTCTTTCTTGACTGGTATTTCTGAAACTTCCTGTTTCACTTCCACGGTCTGTTCTGCTTCCTGCACTTTTCCATGTTTCTCATTCAGATATTTTTCCATATCGTTGATTGCTTTCTGTACCAATGGACTCTCCTTATAATGTGGAATCATATCAATCAGATCCCTGTCTATCCTGTCTCCACTCATGAGTCCATATTCCCCAGAATAATCTTCATCGCCATCTTGCAGATCAAATCCGATTCCTTTGATTCCATGCAACCGTTCTGACGGGATGCTCTCATATATTTTAATGGCTTCTTCTAAAGTAAGGTTGTTATGGTACTCTCCCATGACCGGAAACTCCATGCACTCTGCGACATAAAAACTGATCGTGGCTTCTGGCTGTTCCTGCTCTGGCTGTTTGTCAAAGATAGAAAATCTCTCTGCGTCCTCCAGACGGGAAAGTAAAGAATGGGCAGTTATAGCATCGCTGTCTATATCGGATTCTTCAGATACTTCAACCAACCAGTCCTTTAAACACTCTGTTTTCTTATTCAGAATGTCCTCTGTGATTTTCTCCACCTGTTCTTCCCTGTTCTCAACGGTATCTTTATATTCATAAGCGTCATATTCATAGCTGAAATTATCTAAATCCACCGCCAGCTTTTTAATCTCCTGCTGATCAAGGTAAGCATCTGCTTCCTTCATATATTCTGCCAGAGTGATTCTTTCTTCTGCGATAGGATTGATGTCCACCTTAATACCTGCCATTGCTATACCATGAGCATTTAATTCATTGAAGAAACTGTCTTCACGGATATTGCCACGATAAGAAATCACTACATCAAGGTCAGAATCTTCCCGGTAAAGGTCTTGTCTGCTTCTGGAACCATACACCCTTGCAGCAAGCAGCTCTACCTCTTGTTCCATTCCCATATCTTCTAATACTGCCTGTGCATGGTATAAAACACCTCTTTCTACTTCTGCCCTGCTCAGACTGTTTAATGCCAGTTCATTTCTTCCAATCTCAGAAGTCGCACGAAGTTCCCCCTCCTGCAATAAATCCTTAGAGTGCTGGATCGTCATTTCTTCAAATTCTTTATAATCCACTTTGACACATTCCATGTCATCCATTCTTTCACTTTTAAGGATTTCATAAGCAGCTTCCTGAATGGATGCGTCTGGATTATCGTAATCACCACTCTGGATTTCATGCAGGTCAGAGTCATAAAAAATAAAAGAATATCCTTCTTCTGTTGCCTGAATAGTCAGATACCCTTTACTCCTGGTAAACTGCATTGCGATTCCCTCATAGGTTTGCAGTGCTTCTTCTCTGCGAAATCCTTCAAAAATACTTGCCGGGCAGTTCTTTTCTAATTGTATCCGCTGCATCTGTTCTTCCTGAACTTCTTCCACATCTGCCATCAGTTCTTCATAATCCACTACTTTTGCATCTTCCAGTGAGTACCCTTTATCTTCTAAAATATCACTGGCAGCTTCATCTACATAGATTGTCGGATTGTCATAGATTCCTCCATCATCCTCCTGATAATCTTCATTGTAAAATGTATAGTCATAGCCACCTTCTGCGGTCTGGATTGTAAAGTATTGTTTTCCAATCTGATATGCAATCTGTACCTCATTCCAGTCCAGCATGTTTTCCATTTTATTTACCGCTTCATATATTTCTGGATTCAGCCACCCTCCAATCTGTTCATACACATGGGTCAGCCGATCTATCCCGTTTTCACATCGGATAAAATCCATGCTTTCCTGCATCGTTTCCGTATTCTGGATACCAAGCACTTTTTTCCGATGATTTGGCAGGCGTAAATATTCCTGCATCGCTTCATCCAGTGATTCATACCGGTTTACTTTTACTACACCCTCTGCATTTACATCTTCCATCACATAAAAATTATCAATGTAATGGATCTCTGGCATTTTTAACTTTATGCCTTCCGGCAGCTGCACCTCACTGACTGCATGGAAATTAAACCGGATATCCGTTCCCGATTCATTTTTTCCTGCCATCGTTTCTTCCCATATGTCTTTCTGTACTGCCTGTATTTCTTCGATTGTAAGTGTCTGTCCACTCCGCAGGGTTACAACAGAATCTTTCGGGAATTCCGTCAAGTCATAAAGTGTTGTTCCATTTTCCTGCAGATATTCTGATACAGCTTCTAACGCTCCTTCATCAAATCCATTCCATAAGTCCTCCGCTACAAGCTGTCCATTTTCTGCTACGATAATGTCAGCCACATCGGAGCCAAATTCATCATGTTCCATTAAGAAAAACTTTTCCCCAGCATATTCCTTTTTATCAACCGTATGCCATGTCCCGTTATGTCCTTCTGCTTCATATCCTCTTGTCTCTGCTGTGATCGTCACTTCGTTTTCTCCTATCGCCTGTTCTATCCTCTGCATCCGGATCTCAGCTCTTGCCATGTCGATAAACCCATCTAAAACTGCCGGGTGGCTTTCAATCACATAATCCAGGTTCAGATTTCTGCCCCGGCTGATATTTTCCGGGATTTCGATATGCTCCGCCCAGTCTTTGTTCTGTCTGGAAAATCTTCCATCATGAGAAAGTTCACGGATGGTGTTTGCCATAACAAAATTCATACGTTCTTCCCCGAAGCGTTCCACGACTTCTTTTGCCGCATCCTGCTTTAAGTGCAGTCCGTCAAAATTCTCCCGGATAGCTTCTTCGATTGCCTTCTTGCAGTCCAGGTTTAACTTTCTGGAATCCAGATAGGCATCTACATCCCGTTCTCCCATTGCCTGTTCCAATGTTCCTTTATAAACTGGCGGATATGCCCTGACGGAATTATGTTCCAGCATGTTCATTCTCTGCTGGATAAACTCCGAAAGTTCCTGAAATCCAAGAGAATCTACATAATAGGCTGTAATCTCTGCACCCCTGTTTATCACGATCACATCACTTACCGATAAGGAATGGCCACGGAAATCTTCCGGTCGGTCAATGTTAAAACGTTCAAATATATTGTCTAACGTGATCGTTGGCATCCACGGTGCTGCATAAACCATCCGGTAATCCTTTCCGTCAATGGTATAGCCCAGACTCTTTGCGGATTCTATTCCCATAAACTGATAGGTATGCTCATCTCCACTATCCATCTGATAAATGGCAAACCTTCTGCTTTCTCCATGCAGAAGAAGTGTCTCATCAATCTTTTCTGCACTCTGCCGTTCCAGTGCTTCCTGTTTTGTGGCAGAGACTTCTCTTTCTTTCTGGACTTCCCATTCTGTTTCTGTGATTCCAAAGATACCGTTATATCCAAAAATCTCATTTTCCGTCTCCACAAGCACCTGTTCTGCCCGTTGTGGATTCTCTGGATTTCCATATAAGATGTAAATTTCTGCCCCTCCACGGTATAATTCATATGCCCGGTCTTTCGTAAGCGGTAGCATATGGTCTAACTGGATTCCTGCCTCGTGCATTTCCGTAAAACCGATCATGCCATCTGGGAAATTGTCAATCTGTGCCTGTGTTTCATTCATAAGGTTTCTCGTATATTCACTTTCCGGTCTGCGGATTGCGATCATCATACGGTTCACCAGTCCAAGTACTTCGTCTTTGTCATCCATCTTATATGCAAAATTCACAATAAGATTTCTCTGGGAATCTGTGAAGTTTCCCGTATTGGCAGCTTCTGCCTTTTCAATCAGACGGTGAGCATACTGCATGGCTGTTTCTTCTGCAATCTCTGGTTCCTTGGCTGGGAAGTTTGCCCTTGCTGCCTGAATCACTTCATACACCAGCTTTGAACCGGCTTCATCATAAGATTCCCTCATATCCCATACCAGGTCATTCAGTCTTTCCACCTGTCCGGGGAAGGTTTCTGCATATTCATTTACAAATGTCTTTTCTTCTTCTGAAAAAATATTTCTTGGAAACTCTGCCTTTTGTACCAACATCTCTGCCTGCTCTTTCGGAGAAAGGTCAGAAATATAAGTAACGCCTGTGTCAGCATCATATTCCACATCATAAAAATCAATCGGATAGTTCTCTCCGTGTCCACTGCTGTCATAGAGTGGTGTGACAGCAGCACCTTTTTCTTCCAGAAAACTTTCCAGAGGTTTCTCATTTTCCTCTATCTCGCCACTTTCCAGAAGGCGGACGTATTCTCCCACATTCTGCTCTAACTGTTCCCTGCTCATGTTTTCAATCAGATCATAGGTAAACTCGGAACCCATACTGCCTGAAAGATGCAGAATTAAATCTTCCTTATGAAAAGTATCCCGGATTGGTCTTTCCATTTCCAACTCGTACATCTGTGCCTCGATATTCTCAATGATCTCTGCCGATGTTTTTCGGATGGTATCCATAGATGCTTTCAACGCCTTCCTATCCCTGCTCTCGCACCAGCTGGCGATATAGGTAAACGAATATTCTGAAGTATCCAGACCAAAATGGTTGCAGACTATGTAAGCGATACTTTCTGCTTCCACTTCCTTTGTTGTCTGGTCTTTTAAGAAGCCTTCCGCATCCATTACTTCCCGGTCATGCAGCAATGCGTGGCTCACTTCATGGACTCCGGTTTTCATCGTCTGGACATTACTCATATCTTCCTTTATCGCAATATATTTTTCTGTCTGGTGATAATAGCCTTTTGCTTCCCCTTCCACATTCATCATGCGGATCGGTACAGGAGAAATATTCTGCAATGCCTGCATGAACGTATCATAAAACTGTACACTTCCGGTAAGCTCCGGCACCTCCAGTTCTGCGATCGGTTCTCCCTCTGTCTGGCTGACATCAAACACTGTCGTTATGCGGAATCTCGGTATCACCATCTCCACAATCTCTGTTTCCGGCTGTCCATCATCCCCAATCACAGGCTCTTTTGTTACCGGGTCGATCTTTTCAATCTCCTGTTTCTCCCGGATCGGTGCTGGTGCAATGATCTGGATTCCTTTCTCTCCACGTTTTACATGACGGTTAAACTTCTTCTGCCATGCCTGATACCCTGCCACCAGTGTTGCTTCCGGTTTCTGCATGGTGATCAGCAGCGTGTTATTAAAGCTGTAATTATGGAACTTTGACATGGTATTCAGATATTCGGTATATCGCTCCGATGTAAAGATTTCCTTTACTCCCTGCTCCAGCCGTTCCGATATTTCTTTTAACTGTTTTTCTATATTATTTGCCATAAACAAACCCTCCATTTTATGTCCCCGCCAGAGAAAACTCTGACGGGAAATCTTTTATAACTCCTGTTCGTGTTTTTTCTTTGCAGCTTTCTGTACAGGTGGCTGTTCCGCTGTATTCTGCTGTGCCTTCTCCTGCTTTAAGCGTTCCAGAATAGATGGCTTATGGATTCTGTCTGCTGTTTCCGGAAGTTCTTTTTCTTCTGCAGTATCCCTGCTATCTGTGCTACTTCCTTCTCTGCCAATATCCTCATCTGCCATAATCGTCTCATTACCCTTTTCATCCATGTTCAGCAATGCATTTAACTCGGATAACCGTTCCATCTTTTCATTCAGCTCTGCTTCTTTCGGGAATGGTTTCTTTACCTCTTCCTGTGCAGTAGCAAGCTGCTGTTGTACGGTTTCCAATTTCTGCTCACTTTCCGTCAGCTTCCTGTCAATGGAAGAAAGGGTGTTATGGATACGCTGCATATTTCCTACCGGGTCTTTTCCGATCTCCAGCTTATAAGAGCATTTTCCTTTGACCGTCAGTTCAAACGCATTGGAGAACATATTGTAGGAAGCGGATAACGTAAACCCATGATATTCTCCGACCTTTCCGCCGGTGCTGACGGTTTTTAATCCTGCACAAGCAGCGATCAACGCTTCGCCTGCTTCTTTCTTATCTTCATAAAGGACATTCCCTACCGTCATGACAAACGTGTCATTGTCCTGTAAATCCACGCTTTTTACTACCTGGGAATCTATCTGCATCCCGGCAATCCGCTCTTTCAATGCACTGATCTGTACCGGGAAATTCTTTGCAATATCGGATTCCAGACGATAAATCTGACTGGTGTGGTTTGCCTTTAAGAGTTTCAGCTTACTCACCTGCACATCCAGATCCATTTTTTCCTTAATGTACGGATTACCTGTAGCAAGAGCCTTAATCTCGGCATAGGACAGTGCCGTATCATCCACATCTTCACAAGCTCTGACCGGGGATTTACTGGTCATGATCTGGCTGATGAACTTCTGCTTATTCTCCAAAATCTGCCACATATACGCATCAAAAGTATTTTCCGTCACATACCGGAATATCTTTACTTTGTCATTCTGGTTTCCCTGTCTTAAGATACGTCCTTCCTGCTGCTCCAGATCAGACGGTTTCCATGGACAGTCAAGGTGATGGAGAGCAATCAGTCTGTCCTGTACGTTGGTACCTGCACCGAGTTTTGGAGTGGAACCCATCAGGATTCTCACCTGTCCAGCCCGTACCTTTGCAAACAGTTCCGCTTTCTTTGCCTCCGTGTTGTATTCATGGATAAAAGCAATCTCTTCTTTCGGGATTCCCCTGGCAACCAGTTTGTTTCGGACATCATCATATACATTGAAAGTCCCATCCCCTTTTGGAGTAGACAAGTCACAGAAGATCAGCTGTGTTGTCCGGTCTGCTTTTCCCTCGTCCCATACCTGAAAAGCATTTTCCACACAGGTATTGACCTTGCTTTTTTCTGCATCCGGAAGGAGTTCATTTAATAGCCTCTGATCCAATGCACATTTTCTTCCGTCATTGGTAATCTTGAGCATGTTGTCCACCGTTGGATTCACAAGACCGGCTCGTACTTCTTCCGCACGTTCCGAAAAGGCACTGACCATTTCCTGCTGTTCTTCACTTGGTTTTAAGACTTCATTGATAAACTCTGCTTCCGGTACAGGAAGATTCAGCATATCCGATGTCTGAATATCCGCAGCTTCCTTAAAAATGGAGATCAGCTCTGGAAGATTAAAAAAACGGGCAAACCGTGTTTTCGCACGATAGCCCGTTCCTTCCGGTGATAATTCGATTGCGGTTACTGTCTCCCCAAACGTTGCCGCCCAGGAATCAAAGTGTCCCATACCCATACGCATGAGTGTGTCATACTGAAGATAACGCATGATAGTGTAAAGCTCGGTCATACTATTTGATACAGGAGTACCTGTAGCAAAGGTGATTCCTCTGCCGCCTGTCAGTTCATCCATATACCGGCATTTCATAAACATATCCGAACTTTTCTGTGCATCCGTCTGTGAGATACCCGCCACATTCCGCATTTTTGTATACAAAAAAAGGTTCTTAAAACTATGGCTCTCATCCACAAACAGCCGGTCTACACCCAACTGCTCAAAAGTTACTACATCATCCTTTCTGGTCTGGTCATTGAGTTTCTTCATCCTCGCCTGCAGACTCTTCTTTGTTTTTTCCAACTGCTTGATGGTATAATTCTGCCCTGCCTGATGTGCCGCTTCTTCAATGGAAAACGTAATATCTGCGATCTGATCTTCCAGCATGGCAATCTGCCGTTCTCTTGAAAGAGGGATTTTCTCAAACTGCGTATGGCCGATGATCACGGCATCATAATCCCCTGTCGCAATACGGGAACAGAACCGTTTTCGGTTTGCCGGCTCAAAGTCTTTCTTCGTTGCCACCAGGATATTTGCTCCCGGATAGAGACGTAGGAAATCACTGCCCCACTGCTCGGTCAGATGGTTTGGCACAACATAAAGATTCTTTTGTGAGAGTCCCAGCCGTTTTGATTCCATACCGGCTGCGATCATCTGGAACGTCTTTCCTGCTCCTACGCAATGAGCCAGTAACGTATTATTTCCATACAGCACATGAGCCACTGCGTTTTTCTGATGCGGCATCAAGGTGATCTCCGGGTTCATGCCGACAAACTGAATATGGCTTCCATCATATTCCCGTGGACGGATGCTGTTAAATCGTTCATTATAAATCTTACAGAGATCTTCCCGTCGGTGCAGGTCTTTAAATATCCACTCTTTAAATTCCTCTTTGATCAGCTCCTGCTTCTGCTGTGCCAGCATTGTTTCCTTCCGGTTTAATTCCCGGTGTTCCCCCTCGGCATCCTGTACCGTGTCATAAATCTTGGTATCTCTAAGGTTTAAGGCATCTTCCAAAAGACGGTAGGCATTGGCTCTCTGTGTTCCATAAGTGGAAGTGACAAGGGCATTTCCGTAGCTGTCCACATTCTTTCCCATAACATTCCATTGTCCGGTCACTTCGGCATACTGGACTTTGACCTTGCTCCCTACATAATATCTTGGTGTATGGAATGTCTCTGCCATGAACTGTGTGATATAGTTCTCTGAAATCCAGGTTGCTCCAAGTCTTGCCTCAATCTCTGACGCATCCAGATCTTTTGGCTGTACCTGCTCCAAATACTGCACATTCACCTGATATTCTGGGTGATCTTCTGCAAACTGTTTGGCGATCTGCAGTTTCTCTCTTACATTTCCAGAAAGATATTCGTCCGATGGCTCCCATTTTTCACTAATCGGATTCTTAAAGATTACCCCCGCCAGTTCTTCGGTAAGCTTCTCTTCTGTTTTCCCGGAAAGCTGTGCCATATAGGAAAGGTCAACGCCTGCCCTCTCACCGATAGAAACCGCAAGTGCTTCACTGGCAGTATCTACAGAAGTTACCGTTTCTGCCCTGCGGATTGTCCTTTTGGTAAAAATATCCGCTTTCCGTTTCAGTTCTCCCTTATCATCCAGAAATTCCAGAGAAGTCAAAAGACAATAGCTGCTGTCCTGGCTGAATGCCCGCTTATTGGCATTGCTGCTGATAAGACCATATTTTGCTGTAAAGGCATCATATTCTTCATTGAGTTTTTCCTGCAGCTTTGTGATCTGTTCAGCGCTTCCCTCTTCCATTTGACACTGGATCAGTTCATTCGTAACATCACGGATCTTCACCATCCCTTTGACACGTTCCGCTGTCATTGCCGGAAGCTCCATGCGGTTCATCACAGAATTTTCCCGGTAATAGACTTCATCATTCACTACGGTAAAACTGAAATTCTTTACCTCCGGGTCTGCCGGGATAGAGACAACATCCTCCTCCAGCTCTGTATCCGAAAGTTCCAGTTCCGTGATCGTGCCATGGATATTCTGGACGGCTTCTTTTAACTGTTCTTCTAAGGTAATTCCTTCTTTTGGTTTTACGGTCACTTCCTGCTTTCCATACTGGGTACTTTCTGTAGTAAACTCACCAAGCACCATTTCCGGATGCTCTGCAAAATAAGCATTGACTGAATAGCCTTCCTGTGTTTCCTTTAGATTTAACCATTCCGGTTCCTCAATGGATGCCCTGTCCCTTTTCTGGAAAAACAGAATATCAGAAACAACGCTGGTATTGGCATTTCTCTGGAATGCATTATTCGGTAATCGGATGGCTCCAAGCAGTTCTGCCCGGTTTGCGATATACTGTCTCACTGCCGGATTCTGCTTATCCATCGTTCCACTGGAAGTTACCACTGCAACTACGCCGCCCGGACGCACCAGATCAAGGGATTTTGCAATAAAATAATCATGGATCATAAAATGATGCCGGTCATATCTGCGGTCACTGACCTGATACGCCCCAAATGGAACATTGCCTATCACACAGTCGAAAAAGCTGTCCGGATAACTGGTTTCCTCAAATCCCTGTACTGCAATCTTATTTTTCTGGTAAAGCTGTTTTGCGATCCTGCCCGAAACCGGGTCAAGTTCCACACCATACATATTGGCTTTGCCCATACTCTCCGGGATCAGTCCCATAAAGTTACCGACACCACAGGACGGCTCCAGGATATTTTCCTGTTTCAGTCCCATGTTTTCCAATGCTTCATACATACTTCGGATCACGGTCGGGGATGTATAAAAAGCATTTAAGGTCGATGCCCTTGCTGCACTGTATTCTTCTGGCGATAAAGTATTCTTTAATTCCAGATACTCATTTGCCCAACTGCTGTTACTCTCCTCAAATGCCTGTGGGATACCACCCCAGCCAACATAACGGGATAAGATTTCCTGCTCTTCAGGTGTTGCCAGACGCTCTTCTTTCTCCAAAGTCTGTAACAAATGGATGGCTTCCATATTTGCCTTATACTTTGCTTTAGGTCCGCCTGCACCAAGGTCATTATCCTGGATATGGAAGTTGTGTGGTTTTGTTACAATCTTTTCTACTTCCGGTTTTAAATATGGCTGGAATTCTCCCTCATATCCAAACAGTTCATTTTCTCCGGGAATATAATTGCGTCCGGTTTCCAGACACCGGAACACATCGGCAGTTGGTGCATTGCTGACTGCATAAAAATCATCATAAGAATACTTTGGGAAATCTTCTGTATGATAGGTTGATAAATGCAGTTCTGTATTGGAACGGGTCTGTGCAACCAAATCTTTTCCTTCTATTCCTTCCGGCAATACCCCTACTGCTTCAAAATGATACCCCAGATATTCAAAAACACCTTCATCCCAGGACTCTGCCAGTTCTTCTGCTGTTTTAGCTGTTATCTTTTCTTCTGATTCAGTTGCTTCCCGCTCCCCAGAATCTTTCGTTGTTTCCTGTTTCTGATTTTCCAGAATATCTTCTCTGGCAGTAACCTCTTCCTCTTCTATTTCCTCCACATCTGACATATCTACTACGGTCGGTTCTGCCACTGCCTTCGTATCCAAGAAATCAAACATGGTCATCTGGTGTCCGGATGGTTCCGCAAAAGACGGTTCTGCTTCCGGTGTCGGGAAAATCGTATAGGTTCCTTCTGCATACTGGTGAAGTTCTGAAAGAAGTTCTGTTTTCTGCTGGTAATTTGTCCCATACGCTTCAAAATCCAATGGAAGAGCTGCCAATGCTGCATCCATCTTCTGTAACAGTTCTTCTGTCTGCTCTGGATTCTCTAAAACTGACACCATTTCTTTTCCTGGTTTTTCCCAGAAGAAATCATCCGTAAATGGTCTGTCTATCTCTTCCGGAAGACGGTCATAAAAGCGGAGTACCTTATTCGCCATCTGCTCCCGTTCATATTCCGGCATACGAGCATAATCTTCTGCCTGCAGGAACTGGTCATTCTTTATCAGATAATCTACTCTGTTTGCAACTTTATTCCAGGATAATAAAATTGACGTATATGGATTCCCATAAGCACCTCTTGCAAGAAACAATCCTTTTCCATCATAGTTTGCGTGTGAATCATCGGCACCAGACAGTGCGTGACTGCTTCCACCGATCCCATACTGTTCCTTGATAAAACCTGTCCTCGATCTTTCATCTTCATGCAGCAGATAAAAGGAATACGTCCTAAGCCTGCCCTGCGAATACGCTCCACCTCCTGCAAGATAAGCATCAATCTCATCCTGTGTAATGAACATCGGATGTTCTTTCCAGGCAAAGCCCTCCCTAGCCTGATAAGGAATCACCTCATCCGCAAACTTCTGAAACTGCTTTGAGATATTTATAGGATTATAATGATGGAAACGCATAATAAAATGATTTTCTTCATAGGCTTCTGCCAGTGCATCCAGTCTTTCATTCAGTTCCGAAAGCCACTGAAGATCCTCCAGCTTTTCTTCCAGATAATCCGTGATCTCCGGATAGATACTGCGAAGATGTGGTAAATCCTCCTCATCGAAAACAATCTCCGCTACTCCTTCTGCCATATCCCCTTTCATATAAGCAAGAGCCTGGGCGTGTTCTTTTACTGCATTACTTCTTGCCGCATCCAATACAGACTGCGGTGCATATTCACCCTGGTCTAAAAGCTGATGGATACGTCCGCTGACATCTTCCCATGATAAAAATGCCTTATCTAAGATATGGTCTGTAACTGTATGCCCTACTGCGATCTGCATCCCGGTTTCATCAAACCAGACCGAATATTCATTTCCATCAATCTGAAAACCTTTTCCCCCTTTGCGGTATTCACGCTTCACAAACTCCGTATATTCCTCCGGTGTCTGTTCACTCATGAAATTATAGATGATCCGGAGCTGGCTGGCTTTCCGGTTTCCTCCTGTCCGTAAAATCTCATCGACAACTTCCTCTGGAATCTGGATTTCTCCGGCATAAAGGGCAGCTGCTCTTTCCTCGATCTGCCGCCTTTGTTCATCTGCGGTGGGATATTCGGGCAAAGATAAAGCAGAGGCGATCTCTTCCTCTGCTTTACTCAATCCATCTTCTCTTGTATCTTCGACTAACTGTATACCAATTCCGTCAAGATGCTCTCTTCCGCTGTTGCCATCAGTGCGTTCATGTGTGCTGTCCATGCCATCGGATCTGCTTCCTTGTCCGGTGCCGGATTCTTCTCCAGCAGTTTCTCCATCTGGCTGTCCATTCTCTTCTGTGCTGCTTTCTCGATCTGTTCCAGATGGCTGTTCAGCTTCCCGGTCAGGAACAGGCTCTGATAAAGGCTGTTCTTGTGTTCTTTCAGAAATGTCCTCCGCAGCATCCCATATTTCCCGATCGTCACTTCTTCCTCTTCGACGGTCAGATTCGGAAACAGGTAATCTCCCTTGCGATGATATGTCAGTTCCATAATCGGTTCCTCCTTCATTTTCAATATTTTCTTCTTTTTTCGTTTCTGCATCCCGGCTTTTAGTTTTACGTATTAACGCGGTAAAGTTATTATAATTCCTTTCATTGGAATTTTCAACCTCTTTTCTTGCTTCTTCCAGAGAAATTTTATGTACGGTCTTTCCAATATCAATCAGAATACTCTCACTGAGCTGGCTTGCCGCATTTCCAAGGAAGGTGAGAACAGACAGACGGTTATAATCTGTGATATGCATAAAGTCCTCTTCTTCCAGAAGTTCCATCGGGTCAAGCCCGCATCGCCTGGAAAGCAGATAGTAAACACTGTCTGTTGCCAGCTGACGGAAATCACTGCGGATCGTCACCTCATCCAGATCTTCCAGATAAGTACCTTCTACAGCATATTCCAATCCATCCAGGTATTCCTCCAGATTGTCATTGACCATTTCCCTTGCGACCGCCATCAATGCGTCCTGCAAAGTTGCCGCATCCTTTTCTTCCAGAGCATAGACCTCTGCCAGATGGGTGAGGATCTCTTCTCTCTGGTGTTCCTGCATCTTCCAAAGATACGGGCTTCTGCCTCCGGCTACCATGTGGGTATCCGAAATATCAAACACATAACGAAGTTTGGTATTCTGCCAAGTTTCATCAAACAGGGCAATTCCTCTTGCACCACGATTTACCCAGCGTAACATCTTTTCATTCCATAGTTCCAGTGATGCACAGGCTGTTGCGTCTGGACGCTGTGCATGGATCAGAAGCTGGTCTGAAAAAGAATACCGATATAACCTTGATGCTGTGTCCATATAATCCATCCAATCCCCTGGCGAACTGCTCACTGATACGGCATGTTCCTGTACCAAGTTTCGGATGTCCTGTAGTTTAGACATTTAACTTCCCTCCTGTCAATAAAAAAACAGCCCACTCTTTTTAGAATTGGCTGCATAAAATGTACTTTACTTTTCGGAGAGAAAATGCTATATTCTAATTGGAAAGAGTAACCGCCCACAAGGTGGATGCTCCTGGATTAGGTTTTAATTTATTTTGCTCTCAAAGAGAGCTGCCTATCCTGTTGGCAGACAGGGTAGGCTATTTTTTTCGCTTGTTGTCCCTATTATCCAAATAGGCAAGCAAAGCAATCAGAAACGTACCGCCTAAGAACAATAAGCTCAAGACTTCGTATGTATCCATTCGCTCCACCTCCCTTCTTCTGTATCCCTTAACGGAATCTGAAAATCCAGGAGGTTTTTACCAACCCTGTACACGGTTGCTCCAGTAATATTCTAACAGGTAACTCTCCGCAAAGCAATTCCTTTTTACTTCATACGGTTTTATATTCTGTTTTTCTCTTATCCTCTGGCCAATGCAGTTTCCATTCCAGATATTCCTCTTCTGTAATTCTTCCATCGCCCAGTTTCTGCTTTTTCCCCATCCATTCCTGCAGATAAGACATTGTTTTTTTATCCCTCATTGTGATTCCAACTATTTCACTTTCTGAATCATTTAGCAGGAACAGATGAAAAAGCCCTCTATTTTCTTCATCCATCCAGAATAAAGTTTCCATTAATTCGTCCATTGTCGCAATTCCAGGACTTAAAAAATTTCGGACATCAACTTCCAATATTTCTGCTATCCGGATAAGCGTTTCCTGCTTCGGTGTACGCTGTCCACTTTCATATTGGGCGATTCTCACATCCGCACTACTTTCCCCATATCCTAACCTGCGTCCCAATTCCTTTTGAGTTATGTTGCGAAACATACGGATTTTTCTTATTCTTGCTCCTAATTTCAATTTCTTCTCCTTTTCAAAATGGGGCTGTGCAGTAACCACAGCCCCAGAACACTATTTATATTATCATTTGCGTTTTCTCTTAACTGTCACTACAGTTCCCAGACATCCTGCTGATACTGCAAGCGCCAGCACAAAAATAGCAATATTTGTATTATCTCCTGTTTTTGGTGAATTGGATACAGAAGTCGCATCAGAACCATGGGAAACAGGAGTGCTGACTCCCTGGTTTTCTGATGTTTCCGGAGTGTCTTTTTCCGGAGCTTTCTTATTTGTCAGATCCAGAGTATATTCAATCACAGGAGTACGGTCATTGACATATTCAAACTGAATCTTATGCTCGGTTTCATCAAGCTGATAGCCATCCAGTGTTTTTGTTTCTTTCAGGATATATGTGATTGCTTTTTTATACTGCCCATTCTTAAAAGTCGCAATCGGATAATTCTTTGATTCTGCATGGCCGGCACTGTCTGTTACCAGAGTTTCCAGAACTTTACCTTTACTGTCACAAAGGGCAAATTCTACACCTTTCATTGGCTTCTTGGTATCTTTATCTGTTTTATTTAAGATCACCTTGCCCATTGCCTGTTCATCTTCCATTTTGGCTCCCTGAATATCTCCGGTGTCCTTAATCTCAAATGTCACTTTATTTGCCACAATGTAACCCTTCGGTGCTGTTTCCTCCAATAATGTATAAGTAGCGATTGGAAGTTTCTCCACATAATGGGGCTGATCACCAGACGTCCAGCTTTCCATAACTTCCTGGTTTTCATTAAGGATATACAGCTTCGCACCTTTGACCTCGCTGCTTCCATCTGTCATATCCACCTTACTGATCAGAATTTTTGTTGTATCGTCCTGCATTTCTACTTTCTGTATATCTGCAGTATTTTCTACTACAAACGTAATGGATTCTGCAGTTGCATAGCCATCAGCAGGAATTGTCTCTGTTAATGTATATTTCTTTCCAACTTCCAGTTCCTTAATGATGTGTGGTGTGCTTCCGGATGTCCACTCATCCACAACGTTTCCCTCTGAATCGGATACTTTCAGTTTTGCACCTGGTAATTCTTCCCCGGTTGTAATATCTGATTTTGTGATTTCAAAAGTAGTTGGCTCATCTTCATAAGTGAACTCAAAGGATACTTCTGCAACCTCTTCTCCCGCATAAGCAAAATCAAATTCCTTGATTTCTTCTGTTGTCACAAATCCAGCAGGAGCCTGCACTTCTTTTACATAGTAGCTGCCATTGATTGGAAGATCTGCCGTAAATACAATCCTTCCATCCTGATCCGTAGCTTTCTGCTCGATCATGGTATCTGCTTTCAGGATTACTTCGCCTTCTGCATTTAAAATATCATTCTTTGTATAAAGTGCAAATACTCCGCCTTCCAGAACACGGTCTGTATTTTTTTCTTTCTTAACTACAGTTACTTTTGCTTTCTGGCGGTTATTCTGCCAGTCCTCATCATAAGTCACAACCGGAGTATTCTGATCACGATAAGTCAGATCAACCTCTCTGATTTCTCCATCCAGAACATATCCATCCGCCGTCTCTTTTTCCTTTACATAATATTTGCCTAAAGGAAGATCTTCTGATCTTGCATATCCAAGAGCATCTGTCGTAATTGTTGCTACCAATTCGTCCTTTTTATAATAATCACTGCTTTCCCCATCTGCAGCCTTGATATCCTCCGCTGCATAAATTTCAAAAGTAACATCTTTCAAAGAACCTGTAACATAGCCAAATGCTGCGTCCATGCCGCCTGCCAGCATATCTTTCCAGGTAACTTCTTTGACAAATTCACCTTTTTTATTGATGATGATTCGTCCAACCGGAACAGCATCCTTCATTTCTACTTTTTGAACATCTGCAGTATCAGAAACTGTAAATTTCACTTCCTCCGCCTGCAGATAACCATATGGTGCAAACTCTTCCCGAAGTGTGTAGGTTTTTCCCACATGGAGTCTTTTTATTACATGAGCTTTTCCTTTTACAGAAGTCCATTTTTCTACTTCTTTTCCGTCTGAATCCAAAACCGTCAGTGTTGCTCCGTCAAGTTCCACACCTGTTGTAATATCTGATTTCGTAAATTCAGTTGTTGTCGGCTCATTCTTAAAAACGGTTTCCAGTTTTACTGTTTTTACTTCCTGTCCCTGATATTTCGCAGTCACCTCAATCTGCTCATCTGAAGATACAAAACCATCTGGTGCTGCCAGTTCTTTTATATAATAAGTTCCAAATGGCAGATCCTGCTCAAAAACAGTTTTTCCATCTTCACCTGTTACCGCTTTTGTAAGCAGTTCGTCTGCTTTTACCAGTACCTTATCCCCTGCTTTTATATCCTCTTTTGCGTAAAGACCAAACTCTGCTCCAGAAAGCCCTTTCTCATTTTCAGCATCTTTTTTCACAACTGACACTTCTACTTTCTGGCGGTCATTTATAAACTCTGCACTCTGTGAGATCACTGGTGTATCCTGGTCTGCATAGACGAAAGAAATCTTCTGTTCTTCTTCATTTAATACAAATCCCTCCGGTGCAGTCTTTTCTACAACTTTGTATTCTCCTAGAGGCAGATTATCAAGCTCTGCTTTTCCGGATTCATCCGTTGTCAGTTCTGCAACTTTTTCACCCTTTGCATATTTCAGGATTCTTTTTCCTGTATCATCTTTCTGGAAATCTGCTGTATAGATATCCTCTGCAGCATATACTTCATATACTGCACCGGAAAGGTTTTGAACTTCATATCTAAAATCATTCTTATAGGTCGAAAGAACCTCTCCTTTTTTCTGTACAGTGAGTTTTCCTTTCACCGAATGGTCCTCATATACCACTTCAATGACCGCATCACCTGAAACCGGATCCGTCTGATACAGGGTATTGGTATCCACCTGTATTTCGACATAATTTTTGTTAATGGTATAACCGTCCGGTGCTGTTACCTCTTCGATTCTATAATGACCAATTTTTAAATTCTGAGGCAGTATCAGATATCCATCTATATCTGTGAAATATGAGGTATGTGTAACAGTTGTCGGGTATGTAGTTACCTGCTCTACATATTTTTCATGATCCAGATCATAAATTTTAAACTCTGTTCCCGGAATTAAAACTGATTTTTTAGTCTCGTCATCCTGTTTAATGATTTTCAGTTTTGCAGAAAATTCTTTATCCAAAAGAACTCTCCATGTCTGCGGCTCTGTTGGTTTATTCTCTGTAATCCGGACAATAAAATCATCTACAGGTTTGTAATTATGGGGTGTTGTAGTTTCTCTCACCAGATATGTTCCATATGGAATTGCAATGGATTTTACATAGCCTTTCTCATTTGTAAAAATTTCCGTTGCTCCATTTTCACCGATCACAACCGGCTCTGCAGAGGAAAAAACATAATTTCCATCCTCTTTTACCACCAAAGAAGATACCAGATATGCACTAAATCCAGCTCCGGATAGTAATGCAGCATCTGTGTCTCCATTATTGGCAGCTTTAATAAGTTCAAACGGCTGTTTCTTCACCGTTTCCAGTGAGGTACACTCTTTTTCTACAACCGCTGTCAGATCACCTTCATCACTGCATACAAGATCATATTCATGCTCGTCTGCCAGATATCCTACGGATGGGGTAATTTCCTTGATGTAATACTCTCCAAGATAAAGATTCTCTATCCTTGCTTTTCCTTCTTTATCGGTAGTTAGCGTACCAATCTGGCTTCCGGCTTTATAAATAACGCCTGTCTTTCCATCTGGATGGGTAATGTCGTTTCTTGCATAAAGTCCATACACCGCATTTTCCAGGGAAGCATCTCCCTGTGCCTTATTTTCTTTTGTCTCGGCATCTTTTTTATTCAAAGAGATTGCAGCACTGACCCTGTCATTCACAAAAGTATGACTGAAAGAAATTTTTGCCTGTTCATCATTGGTATAACTGAACTGGAAAGAATAAGTATCTTTCTCATTTCTGACATAACCAGCCGGAGCCTGGACTTCTTTTACATAATAAGAAAATCCCACTGGAAGATCTGCTTTAAATGCTGCTTTTCCATCAGTACCAGTAATTGCAGTCTCAATCAGAGCATCTTTTTTTACTGCTACTTTTCCATCCACAGTTTTCATATCCTGCGCTGCAAACAGAGCAAAATGCCCTCCGGATAGTGTATTTTCAGTATCTTTGTCTTTCTTTATCACCTGCACCACTGCTTTCTGACGGTCATTTGTAAAGGTAGTCTCTGAGAAAGCCGCTTCTGCAGTCTGCCCTGCATAAGAAATGGTTACTTTTTTTGTTTCTTTTGCATTATAAAAATTTTCCGGAGCCTGTGCTTCTGTTACATTATAGCTTCCAAGCGGAAGATTCTTTACCGTTACAGAACCGTTCTCACCTGTGATCAGATTTTTCGCTACTTCTGCGCCTTTTTTGTAAACTGTTTTTCCACCTGCTGTTACAATATCCTCGGCAGCATATACGTTATAAACGGCTCCTTTCTGACGGCGTTTCTCATACTGGAATGAAGTTCCATTTTCATCAGATACAGCTCCTACAAAAACTTCTCCCTCTTTATAAACGGTCAGATTTCCTTTCTGCTCTTTGTCCGTTACAGTCTGTTTGGTTGTACTGCCAACTACTAATTTCACTCCATACGAAGAAGCCTGGACAACATAACCTTCCGGTGCTGTGATTTCTTTTAAGTAAACAGTATCCTGTGTCTTGGTAAGAGTTACACGTGAAGAACCATTGCTGTCTGTTGGCGGCATCTTAACAATCAGCTTTGTGCAGGCGTTATCACTATATACTCCATACACGGCTCCGGCCAGATTTTTTCCAGTATCGCCATCTTTCTTTGTAATTTCAATAACTGCTTCTTCCGGCCAGTCAACTGTAATCTGCAGGTCAGAGGAATCTGTATAGTAGCCAAAACCAATGTCCTGTGAACTCTCCAGTTTTAAAAGCATTGCATGGAAATCCAGGGGAAAATTGGAAGTGATCGCATACTTTCCTTTCAGACTGCCCATATTGGCTGTTGTAGCTACAAGATGGAATTTCTCTCCACCCTTTACAGTGACATTTCCAGATGCCGTTTTTCCTGTGGTTTCATTAACAAGGCTTACTCCGTTCTCCAGATGAATGGTAATGGTAAATGCTTCATTTGCCTTCCAGGTAAAACTTTCAGTTTCCTTTCCCGTTGCATTAACGGAAAGTCCTGGAAGAAGTTTCATTGCTGTCGGATCAGGCATTTTAGCAAGAGCTGCTTTAATCTCTTTCAGCATATTTTTAGCGGTTGTAGAAAGCGCACCTCCAAATCCGGATTCGCCATCATATAAATAGTCAACCAGGTAATGCTGCATGGCTCTTGTCTCAGAACTGCATCCATATTTTTCCATAATGGATTTTACATTATATCCATTGAATGTATGTCCCCATCCTGGACCGCCATATCCATAGAATAAGGCTTTTCTCAAATATTTATCATCTCCGCCCTCATCCAGTTCAACCATATTTTTATATGTTGTCCCACTTGGAGGTGACTGCATGGAGTGCTGCATACAATACGCATTTACTGTATAAGTCTTTCCGCCTGCTTTGTAACGAACATATTTGTAGCTGTCATTTCCACCCTGTCCCATAACTGTATCAAACGGATGAAGCTGGCCATCTGAATAATAGTAATATTTATTTGCTTCAATATTTGTTGCATCATCCCATGGAGTATCGGTTGCAGGTAACATGATACCATTTTCTGCCTGATCCATGGAAACACTTAGGTCAATGTCATCTGCTGGCATTTCAAAACTAAATTTATCCGATTCTTCGTGATAAGTCACCTCTGAATACAATAAATCTTCTGTATTCTCTGTCTGGTTTGCCTGTACTTTTGTTGTTCCTACTGCAATTAAGCTGCCTTGCGGCATATCTCCGGAAAATACAACGGTTTCTCCTGGCTGATACTGTCCATCTTCATGGTTCAGCTCAATATGAAATTCCTCTCCACGAACAATATTTACCTGATAATTTCCATCTGCATCTTCTGTTTTCTCTGTTCCATCTGTAAAAGAGTCGTCTGTCGCCTCTGGCATTTCTTCCGGATCTGTATCTGTAATTTCTTCAAATGTGCTGTCTGTATCCGGATTATCATCTATGGCAGGTTCTTCTGTTGAAACTTCCTCAGACGGATTTTCCGGGATTGGTGTATCTATTGGCTCTTCCTCAACCGGAATTTCTGTCGGAGTTACTTCTTCATAGATTTTATCCTCTGACGGAATTTCTACATTTACCTCATCCTGCACAGGTTCTTCACTCTCTGCAGTGCCTATGGCTGGTTCCTCGCCTTCTGCTTCATTCTCATCTTCCTGGTTGCTTACAGATTCCTGATTCTCAGATTCAGCAACCTGCACCACCGCTTCCTTTACAATCAGCTTACGATTGATCTGATAAATTGGGTGGCCACTTACTGGCTCTACATAATAAACAGCTTTGTATGTATCTTCGTAATCTGTTGTAAAGTCCTGCTTTTCCTCATTTTTTGCCTCATGGAAAGTGATCTTCACCTTTTTTTCATCTGGTATTTCCAGTCCGGTAAAATCTTTCTCCACTTCAAAAATACTGCCTGTTTCCAGTTCCAGATCTTTTGCTTTTACCACCTCATCTGCATCAAGTTCATTTTTTACCTTTTCGTATAACGGTGGCTCTTCTGGCACTACATCTGCCGCATAGGACAGTATTGGAGATAGAATTGTAGATAACACTGTAAGCATTGCCAAGAATCCCGACAAAAATCTTCTCATATTTTTTTTATTCTTCATTCTTTTTTCCTTTCTTCCGTTCCGGGAAAATCAACTGAAACTTTGGATTTCCGGTTTCTGAAACCTCCATCTTTATAGTTGCTTCATACTTCCTTTTTGTTTTCTCTGATACCAGATCTTTGAAATGCACCTGCTTCTCACTCAGCAGCTTCCTGACAGTTGCTTCATCAAGTATTTTTCCCTGACTCTCAAAAAATCGGTTATTTTTCCATAAAGTAAAACTGCAATCACTTCCTGAACAATAATAATTTCTCTTTCCCACATAAACCTTATTGCCACATCTTGGGCATTTTCCAATTTCTTTCCGACCATCTGAAAATAGTTTCTGGTATTCTTCCACTGGCTGTCCATTATCACTTACCAATTTGGTAACCATTTTTTCAATTTCGAAGAGAAATTCTTCTACATTTTTCTGGCCTCTGGAAATCAGTGTCAGATCATTTTCCCATTCTGCTGTAAGTTTTGGTGATTTGATCATTTCCGGAAGAATCCTGATCAGATTTCTTCCATCTGCTGTAGGTAATATCTGCTTCTTTTTACGCTCAATAAAGCCTTTCTCAATCAGTTTTTCAATAATCGCTGCCCTGGTAGCCGGAGTTCCAAGCCCTTTTCTCTCTGCGTCTTCTATCGTATCCGAGCTTCCAGCGTGTTCCATGGCACTAAGGAGCGTATCCTCTGAAAGCTTTTGTCAAGGGGGTGCGTGGATATTTTTCATATTACTTACGCAGATTCTCTCTCTGCTTCTGCCTGAATAATGCGTTTCAACCTGTCCTCCGCAGTCAAACCGCTACTATGGTCAAAAAACACTTTGACTTTATAATTTGTTTTGCCTTGCTTAATCACAAAAACTCCATCCGGTTTGTTTTTCTCCGAATGGTTATTTGGGGTGGGTAGTGTACTGTTCACAATATTTGTCATACGATATTCCTCCTTGAATGAAAAAGCCCGACAAGGAAAGGTCTGACAACGAAGTTCCGACAACGGACATCAGAAAACCTTTTTTCTTTATCGGGCGATACTATCTTTTTACTATTTCCTTTTTCTTTATAATATTGGTTGTCATGGTTGTCAGAGAGGGAAAAGTGCCGCAATATCAAGGCTTTCGGGATTTTTGCCCGACAACCAGACCGACAACCGGCTCGACAACCGAAGCGACAACTGGCTTTTATTTTTGCTTCAACCATTCTTCCGGAAGCCCTAACTGTTCCATTTCCTCTGTCTGGATTTCTTGAAAACCATCCATGCTGTTGTCAGGCTCGTTGTCGTTCCTGATACGCTCCCAGCCTTTTTGTCTGCGGTAAGGCTCTGGAAAATACCTCGGATTGCTAAACGCCCTCCAGCCTGTGACAGCGTTATTCATAATGTCGTTGATCTCTCGCAGCTCCCATTGTTTCGGTTCGTCATAATCATGCCCCAGTGCTTCCTTGTAAAGCTGCTTAGAGCAGACTATGCTGCCGGAATAGCGTTCCAAATAGTCTAAAATCTGTCCTGCCTTTGTGTCCTCCGGCATAAAGTCCTTTTGGTGGGCTTTCAGATAAGCGTTCATAGCCGGACTAAATCTCAGACGAAAATTGCCACTTCTGTAAATCTCCATAGCTTCTGCCCACATCTGATTGATATACGCTCTGGAAGCCTGTTCATCTGCCAAAATATGAACCTCAGCCCTTTCAGGATAGACCATAACCGGAACGAAGCGGCGGTTGCCTGTTCGGTCAAGGGGAAGAAAGTCAAGGGTATTAGAAGAACCTCCAAACACACATTGTCTTTTTCTGTCTGCCGGATGTGTTTCATAGGGTATCTTATAGGTTTCCTTTTGGCGGCTCAGAAAGGACTTGATTTCTTCAATGCTCTTAGCGTTGGCGGTTGCAATCATTTCCGACATTTCAATAATCCAATGCCCCTGCATTTTGCGGTACACATTTTCATCATCCAGCTTTTTCAAGTCATCAGAGAACCAGTCATCATTGACCGCAAGCAAACGGAAGAAAGAGGACTTTCCGGCTCCCTGACCGCCCACAAGACAGAGCATAACCTCAAATTTGCACCCCGGCTTAAAAGCTCGTGAGATAGCACCCAGCAGAAACAACTTCAATGCTTCATAGGTGTAATCATCTGTATCAGAACCGAGAAAGCGGTGCAGACAGAAGCGTATGCGTTCTGTTCCGTCCCATTGCAAGGCATTGAGAAAATCACAGACAGGGTGGTAACGATTTTCATTGGCAATAACCGCAACTGCGTCTATGATTTTCTTCTCTACGGTCAATCCATAGTTTTCTTCAAAATATAGGAGCAGATATTTCACATCCACATCCGTCAATGTCGGGCTGTCACGATACCAACCGAGGGGCTTCACAATGTCGATTCTTTCAGTCAGAAGATTTTTTCGGATAGCCCCTTTCAAAAGTGGGTCATATTGCAGAACACGCTTATAATTTGCGGCAGTATTATAAACCTTACCTTTCTCGCTCTGCTCTAAGCTGTTTCGGATTTCTTCTACTGTGCATGGTTCTGTCTGCTGACAGTTCTGCAATTCGCTGTTCAAGTTTTAACACCTCCTTTCTCTGTTCTGCCACAAGTGCTTTTCGTTCCTCCAATGAACCATACAGAAGAATATCAAGTAGATATTCGATATAGTTCTTCTTATACAGTGCTTCTGCAAACAGGGGATTCCATTCCTCATCCGGCTGTTTAGGAGCGTATTTCTTTTCCCATTCTCTAAGAAGATGAAAATAATCCGTCAGCACCTTGTAGCAATGATTTTCTTCTTTTTGATACTTCTGTTCCGGTGTCGGCTCACGAATACGAGGGCGAATACTGGGCTTTTGTCGGCTGTCATAGTTAAGACCAAAATCTTCAGCAAGTTTGACAGCAGCTTCCCTCAGCCCGATACCGAATAGCTTCGCTGTCAGATCAACAGTGTCTCCAGTTGCTCCGCAGCCAAAACAGTAATAGCGTTCATCCAGCTTCATACTGGGGGACTTATCCGAGTGAAACGGACAGCACGCCATACCAGTGCGACCCACTTTCAAGCCATAGGCTTCTGCGGCTTGTCGGGCAGTAACATTTTCTTTTACAACTTCAAATACATTCATGTGACTCCTTTCCAGAAACGAAAAAAGCACCTGTCATTTTCAAAACGAAAACAGCAAGTGCCTTAAAGTTCCATATTTAATTTTAGGTGCAAAAAAGCAGTAAGCGATGAATAATCCACCGGTTTTTCAGTATCCAAAATTTATGAGATAATCCCTCTAAGGAGTGGTATCTCTATAACTTTTCCAGTTTTTTGCACTTAGGACCATTTCACTTCAGTTCTTCTGGTACCTGTGCTAATCTCACTCCAAATAAAAAACAGGAGTTGAATTTTTATGCCTAAAAAAAATCCAAGACGTACAGATAAAGAATGGTTGGATCTGATCCAGGAATGCCGGTCCAGTGGTCTTTCTGATAAATGCTGGTGTCAGGAACATCATATCCATACAAGCAACTTTTATTACCAGATACGAAGACTTCGACAAAAAGCCTGTGAGATACCGGAACCAGTCCATTCTTCTTTTTCAGGAAAACAGGAAGTTGTACCGCTTTCTTTTGAGGAACCGGCAGTCTGCCCATCCTCAGTGCAGCTCAAAACGGATACCATTCCAGACTCTGTTATAAAGATCACTTATCACAGTTTCCAGATTGAGATCACCAACGCAGCAGACCGTGAGACCATATTTCATACGTTATCAGCGCTGCAGGATTTATGTTAGGTGATCTGTCCGGTGTGTCTAAGATCTTCGTTATCACCGGACGTACAGATATGCGAAAAAGTTTCGACGGGCTTATGGCTATCATACGCGATACTTATGAACTCGATCCGTATGCAAATGCAGTTTATCTTTTCTGTGGAAGGGATAGCCGTAAACTTAAGGCACTCCATTTTGATAAGGATGGTTTTGTGCTGCTCCAGAAAAGGCTTGACGGAAACGGCAGGTTCCAGTGGCCGCGGAATGCTTCGGAAGCCCGTCTTTTGACGCGTCAGGAATTCCGGTGGCTTATGGAAGGTCTTTCCATCGATCAGCCCAAAGCAATCAAAGGCACAGGCAGAAAAAAAGATTTCTGATCCTTTGTGCAAAACAGAGAATTTTAAATTTTCTATATCCGTGACAGCAGGCAGCCGCCAGACACTTATCCACTGCTTTCTTTTTTCCTTTCGAATGCGATGTGGATGAGACTCAAAAAAACATCTGTTTTAAAACAGCAGGTGGATATCTTTCCTAAAAGAATGAGCATACAGGCATATCTTTCATTTTTTTAGGAAAGATATCCACAACTGAGGTACCGTCAGATTGACAGTACCATCTGTCCCGTCTGTTTGCCATATCCCCGTACTTCTTTTATAATAGGGATAAGAAAACAAAGGACGGAAATGCCATGCCTCATGATACAGAAGATATGATCCAGCTTTTATTAAACACGAATAAAGAACAGGAACAGACCATTGTGGATCTCAGAGCTACCATAAAAGAGCTCCGCAGCACTATTGCGAACCTGAACGAGACGATAGATGAACTGAAAAGGAAGATCTTTGGAACATCCAGCGAAAAGACCAGGCGTCCTGATCAGGAGGAAGGAATCCAGGAGGAAGAAACGGTGACCGTTGTAAAAGAACATACACGGACCAGAAGAAAAAAGTCTGTTCGTGCAGATCTGTATGAGGCCCTTCCCATAAAAGAGATCTCCTGCGATGTTCCCCCGGAAGAAAGGATCTGTCCGGACTGTGGTTCCCCGATGGAACACCTGGGGTATAAGTTTGTCCGGGAAGAACTGCGTATCACTCCGGCAAAAGTGGTAAGGGTCCATTACATGCAGGAAACCCTTATGTGTCCTGTATGTCGGCAGGAGGATGAAACAATGATCGTAGAGGCAAAAACACCGACACCGCTTCTTGCCCATAGTCCCGCATCGCCGGATATGGTGGCAATGGTCATGTACCAGAAAAGCTTTCTGCACCTTCCCTTTTACCGTCAGTCAAAAGACTGGATGGAAAAAGGGGTGCCTGTCCCAAGAGAAACTGCAGCGCACTGGTACAATTACTGTTCATTGGAATATCTCTCTCCAGTCTATGAAGTAATGCATCAGGAACTGCTGGCAAGAGAGATCCTCCATGCAGACGAGGTACCCTGTCAGGTGCTTCATGAAGAGGGAAAAACTGCCACTTCAAAATCCTATATGTGGATCTACCTGAGCGGGACTGATGGAAAACCACCGATCATCCTGTATGATTACAGACCCGGACGGAGCGGGGATTATCCGATAGAATTTCTCCATGGTTTCACTGGGATGCTCCAGTGTGATGGGTATAGTGCATACGGCAGGATCGAAGATGTTGTCCTGGTCTGCTGTCTTGCCCACTGCAGGCGTAAGTTCTTTGAAGCAGTCCCAAAAGCACGTCAGAAAAAGCTGAAACTTCTGGACATTAATTCTGAACAGGAACTTGCAGAACCTCCGCAGGGAACTGCAGAAGACAGTTCCCTGCTCCCTGCCGAAAAAGGAGTTGCATTCTGTAACCGTCTTTTCTATATGGAACGTCTCTACAAAGAACTTCCACAGGAAGAACGAAAACAGAAACGCCAGGAAACAGAACCTGCCATCTGGAATGAATTCTGGACATGGTTGGAAACCCTGGAGCCTGCTGGCGGGAGTAAGCTTGAAAAAGCGGTAAACTATGCCTTTAATCATAAAGAGACCCTTATGAATTATCTACTGGATGGAAGATGCGAGATCTCTAATAATGCAGCGGAACGTCGGGCAAAAACCTATGTGACGGGGCGTAAAAACTTTCTGTTTCATGATACTGCTGATGGAGCAACGGCAAGTGCCATTGTATTGAGTCTCATAGAAACAGCGAAAGCCAATAACCTGAACATCTATCATTATCTCTACACCTTGCTGCTGTATATGCCGGACTATAAAAATGAGCCCGCAGGCATAAAACAGCTGCTGCCATGGAGTGACTTTATAAAAGAAAGATGTACCGGGATCATAGATATCGAAAAAGTAAGACCTGAAGAACGTGGGAACCTGAATATTTAAGGTTCCCAGGAAGTCGTGACCGGGTGATTATTCATCGCTTACAAAAAGCAGGAGACCTTTTCAGATTTCCTGCTTAGTAAAGCTTTGAAGATTTAATTGTGGTTAGGCTACCAGTTATGCAAACTGGAATCTGCTTATCTATAAACCTATCTCTTTTCTTTTGTTTCTGGAAGAATAATCTCTTTTCCCTCTTTTTCCATTCGCTTTATAAAGTTATCAAAGTGGTCTGTCATACCATCAACAAAAAAAGCTTTTTTCTTTCTTCCATTGACATACACATTCATACCACCACGTTTCCTTTTACAATAGGATATCTCTTATCGATTCAACTAATTGTGCAATATATCCTTTTAATAATGTTTTAAGATGCATTGCACCTGTCCCATTAACAAGCCTTGTTATTCCTCCTGCAAAAATTGCTTGATAGTTATTTCTTCCTGCATTTAATCCTTTTATTTTTATTTTTGATCCTATACCGCCTAAGATACCTCCTAAAATCAAATCTTCAAGTACATCCAAGCCGATTTGTTCTATTCCCCTTTTATTTGTTCCTGTCATCGTTTCAAGACTTTCCCCAACTAATGTTGATGTTCCACTTGAAATCCCTCCAATAATAAAGGGCTTTGATAAAAAATTTAGTATCTTTTCAGAAGCGCCTATAGTTGTACCTACTTTTCCTATAGCTGAAGGTGCTCCCAAAATTCCACCTAATGCACCACCAAATGCTGAACCAATATACGTTTCAATACTGGAAAATTGTACCAGTAAGAGATCTGGTGTTCTCCGCTTTCCTTTTTTATCCGAATAAGTACTGCTTCTTCTTTATCCTAATCTTCCACATTATTTATCAATCACATTACAGATATTTTTTCATCCTTTAATCTCATTAGCAAAACTTCTACATTTTCATTATATCTGTCTATTTTTATTGGTTTTTCTCCTTTTACATAAATAATTATGTACTCCTTTTCTATTATACTTTTGTGTTGCTCAACCTTTGTAATCTCTTTAAATTCAACTGTCCGCATTTTCTTTAGAAAATCTTTCTTATAAAGTTTGTCTTGTACTTCCAGTTGATCATACCAATAGACACCGCTGTAATAAAGCAACAGTAAATCTATCACTCCCAGCAACAGATACATCCAAATTTTCCCATCTCGAGTCAAAAATAATACAATTGTAAAAAAAGTATAAATGCAGAAACCTATGATAGGCAATATTTTCCGGATAATCATTGGCTCTACGATGCAGTGCTCTTTCGTAGATGGAATCAATTCTTCTTCATCTATCCCCCTTTTTTTCAAAATAATTAGTAAATCATAAACATCTCCTTCTGCATCCATTTCATACTGGAATATCTTTTTCTCCCCTTGATAAAAGCGATATTGATTTCTTCTCTTTCCTACGCATCTTGTAATATCTTCAATTCTATATTTCCTTGTAATTCCTAATGCAGAACGGTAGATAATCTCTTGTGTGTCATATTCTATCTTCCATATGTATCCATATAATGTCAGAACAATTCCTAATACTGTAAATCCTATAGATACCAACAAACAAATCAACATAAAATAACAATTTTCTATCTGTTGTACAAATTCCCATTTGAAGATCTGACTTAAAATAAAAGCAATAGTTGTACAACCAAAAAATATTCCGCATGGTAATCCTACTTTCAAGATGCTGGGTGCTGTAATTATATATTTTTTTGTCTGCTTTCTGGATTTCTGCTTTTTTGTTACCTCAACGTCTTTCTGTTCCTTATATTTTTTCATAGCGTATTCAGCTATTCTTATGGATAAAAGAATGCTGATTACTAGTACAAGTTCTTTAATATTCATAGCTGGTCTCCTATCCCATTACTCCACAAATTTCTAACGTTTCTTCACCATCTTTATCGACCTTAATATTGTTGCTTAATATCGACATTATCCAATCATCACTGTTTTCTATTGGCAAAAAATCTTTTAACATATCTTTAATATATCCGATACATTGTTCCCTAATGCACAACCGCTTAAGCACAGTGAAACAAGTAACATCAATGTTAATAGTTTTTTCATGATAGCTGTTACCTCTTTAAGATTTTCAAATAGTGTATCTCCATTATACTTCATCAACCTAAAGAATGGAAGATAATTTCTTGCTCCCTAAAGCAAAAGCACCTGTCATTTTCAAAGTGAAAACAGCAAGTGCCTTAAAGTTCCATATCCTGTTTTTTGCTTTTCGCCGGAATTGTCCGGCTGACTTCACGCTCTGCCATTTCCTTCTTCTTGCGGCTCAACTGCTCTATAATGGAACTTTTGGCTTTCTTCTTGATTTGCTCCGTTCCGGCTTTTTTGACCTCCGGTTTCATCAGCGTAGTTTGGATTTTCTGAATAGTTGATTTCATAGCATTTGTGATTCTGGCAATCACGCCATCCAATCGTTTCACTGCATACTCAACTTCTTTCTTTGAAGCCTTACGCTCAGGGGAGAGAACCCACGCCTTAGACTGCTCCACCAGCTTAATATCCTCCTTGTGCGTTTCCAGTTTTACAGTATCAGCAACGACCTCAACCGCCTTGTCATAGGCAATATCGGCAACCTCATCCACCAGAGCTTCCACATCCTCAATCTTCATCGTGAGTTCTTCCAGCTTTTGCTCCTGTGCTGACAGTTGCTCCTTTTGCTTGAAAAGGATATAATCCTGTTTTTCCAGATAAGCACGACCACCATATTCCGGTTCTTCTTCCAGTTGTAAGCCATGCTTTTTCGCCACATCAAACAGCAGCACTCGGCAAGCTGAATCGAAAGTCATCTTGCGGTTATTTTTTCTTCCGACAGGCTTCTCCGGTTCCGGCAGTTCAAACCCCAGTGCTTCCAAAGCCTTTTCCTGCTGTGGGGCAATCTCCCCATATTGATTTTCACAGTCGAACACATGACGCTCGTGAATATGAGGGGTGCTTTCATCCAAGTGCAGCGCCCAATTCAGGATATGGACATGAGAGCCGAAACGCTCATTTACGATTTCCATAAATTCTGTGACGATCTCAATGAGCAATTCCGGCGGAACATGATTATCAAGCGTTCCAATCTGATAGACCGTTTCCTCTGGACAGGTCTTTTTGCTTTTGAGCAAATCTCCGGTTTCCTTATTCCTTTCAGGGTGTCTGTTCTTCACATTTCTTTCGTTCTGTCCTGTCACAAAATCACGATACCGCTGATGATAAAAAAGCTGTTCCACATCTTCAAAAGTGGCAGACAGCTCATTTTCCTTTTCGGGATTTTTGAAATTGCGGAAGCCATTGTAACAGTCCCAATAGAGATTTTGTTTGGCTCGTTCTTCATCAATGTGTTCGCTGTTGGCAATGTCAAAACTGCGGTCATTGTGCTTCGGATTATAAACGCCATTCTTTCCGGCTCGTCCATTGTGTCTTGTTAATTTCACATGAGTTCCTCCTTTTCTTTTTGATTTCCCCGACAGGGGAGAAGGGCAGCGAAGCTGATTCCTTGCGGCTTTCTGCGTCAAGTAATACCCAGTACTAAGTGGCGAAACGCCACTTAACTGGGCAAGGCTGCCGCCCTTGACCTGCACAGGGGTATTGCATTCCCTGTACCCATGCACAAAGGGTTGCACCCTCTGTACTCCCGCCCGAACAAACTGACTTCGCCCCGTCCCAAGCTCTGTCAGTTCCTTCGGTTTTACAAAACAGTCCACCGGACTATTTTGCAAAAAGAAAAACCGACGCATGATCGCTTTACGCTCAATACATCGGTTTCTTCATCTGACCTTAACGGTCATATTCAGTTGTGGCAGATTAGACAATTTGAAAAATTACTCTGGCATATCTACTGAATAACTTAGATTGTTTCCTCTCTTGTCGCTCTTTAAATCATCATAATACCATAGATACATCGTTCTGTCATATACATTGATTTCAATAACACCATCTGGCTTTTGACCTTCTACTTCTAATGAGTAAATTTCCTTATCATGTGCATAGCCAAAAACAAATCTGGTATCTGGATAATTTGGATTCAAGTCCTGTTGAAAATCACTTAATTTTAAAGATGAATGAATTAGTTCTGTAATATCAGATATAAGAATGCTATCCGCTTTAGTTGTAACCGGTGTAGCATTCATAAACGCATATTGTACAGTTGCTTCCTCCACCTGTTTTTTGCAGCGTGCCATCACAAAACCTTGAACGGGATCATTATCGCTTCCTGCCCGATAGAAAATCGTATCATACTGTTTGCCATTCCATATATGCAATATTTCATCAACATGATTAAGAAAATCTTCTGGAACAGAAAATTCTTCATTTTCAGTATTCAAAGGAGAATTCAAAATAGCTTCTTCGACAGAACTATAATATATGAGTTCAGAATCCTTTTTATCGTAATCGCTCAAATTGAATTCGACATATGCATTGTCTTTATTGTCATCTTCCGGAACATAAGTATAGCGACCATTTTCAATATGGTCATCATAATCAACAAACAGTCCAATACATATCAGTGCTGCAAAAATCAAAAAGACTATTCCTATAATGATTAGCAATATTTTCAAAAATTTTTTCATACAAAAGTCCACCTTCTTGCTTCATTTCAGTAAATTATATCATACCGATATGAACAATTCAATTTACACTCTATCAAGTAGTTTTTTTACTTACCTGTAACGCACATTTCTGCAAAATCCATAGTCCCCGATACTTTCCTCACAGGCGATAGGCAACGGTCAAAACATCAGGTCTGCACCTGACATTTTAACCGCATATCAGCCCTGATTATCACATTATCCCTGCTGGCTGTTCAGCCCATGCTTTTTCGCATATTCGCTGGCTTTCTGTCTGCGTTCCTCACTGTAAGGCGGCAAGAAACGGATAGACAGACGGGACTTTGCCAGCTCATAAGAAACACCGCCTTGAACATTGGATTTTTCCAGTCGGCAAAGGTCAGGGTACTTCTTAGCAAAAGCAGCCAACCTCTTTTTCAATCCGGCGTTGTGGGTGTAGATATTTGCCTTGTCCTCGCCCTCATTAAAGAGAACGATTGTTTCTTTCTCAATCTTCGTCAGTCTCGCCATAGCAGCCCTCCCTATGGTTTTTCAACACACGCAGCTTGCAGTAAAAGCAGCGATACCACCTTTCAACACCCTCAGCACTCAGCTTGACGGAAAGCATATAAAACAGCTTCTTCGCCACTGGATCGGGTGCAAGGGCAGCCACCATACGCAAACGCTCAACAGTTGCTTTCAGGTTCGGACAGCCAAAGGCATAAAGGGCTTCCATTTCATTCCGGTTCATCTTCATTGTGTTTTCCTCCTTAAAGTTTGATAAATGAAAAGCGACAGACACTTCATAAGGAAATACCTGTCGCTTCGTTTACGATATAAATTTGTTGGTTTTGGACTTGATAAAATCAGCAGTAAATCATTTCCTGTCTGATGATTTCTTCGGCTCGGTTACGGATAGAGTTCATGGACTGTACCCACAATATCTGATTGTCTGCTTTCATGGTTTCGGTCACACCCTCGGCTTGTTTCATCTGCTCAATGATAAGGCTGCACCTTTCCGTTGCCTGTTCGTTCAGGTCAGCAAGGTAAGTATGCAGTTCGCCGGATAAACAGAGGGCAGAGAACCTTGCAGGGTGGTACTGCTCTAAATATGTCCTGTGCAGTCTGCCCCACATACCGATAGGGCGGTGTTCCTCCGGCAGCTTCAAGTCCGGCACATAGTAATCGCCCACAAGAACATAGTCCAGACCGTTGCTTTCGTCATGGATTCGTGGTTTCAATTCTGTCATGCTATTTTTTCTCCTTTCACTTTTTGCCGATTTGATTTGTTTGTGGCGTTCTGTTCAGCACACAGCTTGCTATCAGAATTATTTTCTTCTGCTATACGCTCATGCTCCGCAAATTTTTTTGATTTCTCACGAATCTTTTTCATATACTTACGATTGGATTCTCGTTTTCTGCGAAGTCGATCTGCTTCTTTTTCAGCAGCAATCCTTTCTTCCTCTGTTGGTTCATGCTGCTCCACAGGTACTTGAAATTGCCCGACATAGTTAAGATATATCTCCACCTCTGTGGTGCGGTCTGCACCTTTTCCCTGTGGCTCGTGAACCAGTATTTTATCTATAAATTCATTTATCATGGCAGGAGTAAGCTCTGTAATGTTCTCATACTTTTTAACCAGCTTTAGAAAACGCTCCACATTATTTTGACCGCCTATAATTCGTTGCATATCAGCGGTGTCAGTCTCAATAATCTTGTTTAGCTCGTTCTGCTCATTTTCATAATCAGTAAGCATACTCTGAAAAAGCCTGTCCGGCAATCTTCCAATTACGTTATCTTCATAGATTTTCCTGATAAGCATATCCAGTTCGTGAACTCGCTTCTGATTTCTTTCAATGCGTTTTTTTACAGTTTCAGAAACAGCAATATCTTTCATCGCCGATTCTTCTTGCAGAGAATAGACAAACTCCTGCTCATTCAAAGAAACATAATGGCAAGTCTCTTGTATGGTTTTCAGAATGATGCTTTTAAGTGCTTTTGTTGAAATATGGTGGCAAGTACAATGCCGGTCATACTTCTGATAAGCAAGATTATAAGTGGAACATTCATAACAATCTGCCGGATTTGAATGGCTTATCCGCTTTTCGCCTTTGGTAGTATAGTATATTCTTTCACGCCCTTTTCGTTGCCTGTGATTATACATCGGCGCACCACAGTCAGCACAGTAAATCTTTCCGGTTAGAACATTAGGCTCACCCATAGGGTCTGCTTTTCTTACATTCTGTCTTAACTTTTGAGCAAGCATCCATGTTTCTTCATCGACAATAGGCTCTTGTGTATCATCAAAAACCACCCAATCTTCCTTATCTGCCCTTTTCGTCTTTTTGTCCTTATAGGAATTTTTGAATGTCCTGAAGTTGACAGTCTTTCCGATATACTCTGGTCGGGCAATCAGAGTAGTAACCTGATTTCCTCGCCACATATACGGATTTTCTTTGTCATAGTTGCTTGCATGATTTCCAAGTCCCTTTTTGCCAAGATAATAAGATGGTCTTTCAATTTTTTCTTCTGAAAGTTCTCTTGCTATCTGATAAGGTCCTTTTCCCTCAATAGTCATACGATAAATTCTGCGGACTACTTCAGCAGCTTCTTCATCAATAATCCAATGGTCGGGGTTTTCTGGGTCTTTCAAATAGCCGTATGGTGGGATATTACTTGTATGAGCGTTGCCGGAAGAACCTCTGGATTTCAGTACAGCTTTAATTTTCTTACTTGTATCCCTGACAAACCACTCATTCATGATATTCAGAAAAGGGGCAAACTCACTGGTTTCTTGACGGTCACTGTCAATACCATTATTGATTGCTATAAATCGAACTTCCTTTTCTCTAAACAGAATGTCAGTGAAAAAACCTACTTGCAGATGATCTCTGCCAATTCTGGACATATCCTTGCAGATACAGGCAGTGATTTCTCCGTTTTTAACACCTTCAACAAGTCTGTTCCATGAAGGTCTGTCAAAAGTTGCTCCACTCCAACCATCATCGGTAAAATGAACAAGATTCGTAAAGCCATGTTTTATAGCATAATCTTCAAGCATTTGCTTTTGATGAACGATACTATTACTCTCGCCAGCATTATCGTCATCACGAGACAGTCTTTCATACAAAGCAGTAATGCCATTGCTTCTATCTTTTTTTCTTCTCATGCTGAACTCCTTTCTTCAATTCCTATCCACTCCTTACGCTCACAAAATATCACATCCGTATAATGTTTCGGCGGTGCTGTAAAATGTTCACTAAATTTTACAACAACACATTCAAATACCTGTCCTATTTTTATATCTGGAAAATCACTTTCCTCCTCTTCTGGCTTTTCTGCATTTTTCCCATATGATTTAAAGAACCGTTCTTCCACTTCTTTCCATCCATATTGGAGAACATTCTTTCCAGATGCAGTAAACAGTTCTCCATGACAGGAAATTTCAGTCTTAATACTCTCATATATGTATTCCTGTTCCGATGCACATAATAACTTTGATGCAATCAGCATGAGAATTTCCTTTTCTCCACCCGGAAGTGCTTTTAAATCCATGTTTGTAATTTCTACCGTTGGTATAATTGCATGATGATCTGATACCTTTTTACTGTTCAAAAGTCTCTTTATATCTGGTTCTGAACCCTTTATTGACATTTCAGGAAACATACTATTTACTGCCCCGACAACCAGAAGAGCATTTTCATCCATATCATCTGTAAGATATTGGCTATCCGTCCTTGGATACGTCACCAGTTTCTTCTCATAAAGGCTTTGGGTATAGTCCAAGGTTTGCTGTGCCGTAAATCCAAGAAGACGATTTGCTTCCCTCTGTAATGTGGTCAGATCATATAATTTCGGCGGCTGTACCTTTTTCTTCTCTTTCTTTACTGAAAGAATCTGTGCAGTTTCATCCTTCATATCCTCCATCATCTGAACGGCAGCACTTTTCTCTTTTATCCGGCTGCTTACAGCATCCAATCCATCCATCAGAAGATGAACCAGATAATACTTCTCTTTCTGGAAGTTCTCGATGCTCTTTTCCCGTTCCACCAGCATTGCAAGTGTAGGTGTCTGCACCCGACCTACAATCAACCGATGGTGATACAGTACCGTAAACAGTCTGGTGGCATTAATTCCTACCAGCCAGTCTGCTTCACTTCGCGCCACTGCAGAATAATAAAGATCATCATATTCATGTCCATCTTTCAGCTGCTGAAATCCTTCCAGAATTGCTTTTTCCTCCATGGAAGAAATCCACAGTCTTTTAAAGGGAAGTTTACATTCTGCCTGGTTATATACCAGACGGAAAATCAACTCCCCTTCTCTTCCTGCATCTGTTGCACATATAACTTCTGTGATATCTGCTCTGTGAAGCAGTTCCTTTAAAACCCGAAACTGCCCTTTGGTACTTTCTTTAATCTGATATTTCCAATTCTCCGGAATCATGGGAAGTGTTTCATATTTCCATGCTTTCCAGTCATCCCGGTACTGATCCGCACTAGCCAGTTCAATCAAATGCCCAATACACCAGGAAACCAGATATTCTTTTCCTTCCAGGTAGCCATCTTTTACGTTTGTGGCATGAAGCACCTTCGCAATGTTTCTGGCTACGCTGGGTTTTTCCGCAATTACAAGCTGCAATTTTCAATCTCCTTTCTGCACCTGTCGCTGTAATTAAGTGAAACAAAGTTATTCCTCTGATTCTTCGTCTTCTACTTCACCTTCCATTTCATATTCTTCTAATTCTTCATTATCCTCACGAATTGTATCTTCCTCCTCATCGTCGTCCTCGTCCTCTTCATAATCAAAAGAAGTATTTCTTCCTTTCATAAATTTCCAATAATAGTAAGCACCACAAACTCCTGCCAGAACCAGCAGCATTAATAAAATCGTGCCGGAATTATTGCTTTTCTTCTCAGGTTCTTCCTTTTCTTCCGGTATGATCGTAACTTCTGGTTCCGGTGTCTCTGTGATCTTCTCTGTTTCAAGTGGCAGTGCGGATTCTGCAATAGCCTGGTTCTGTGGAAGTGTGACCATGTTGGTATCCGTAAAGTTCAACAGATCATTTTCGCCTACCTCTGTAAGAAGATAAACATTTTCATCCGTTTTATCCTTATCTACGATCAGATAAAAAACCTTATCACTTTTTGTCTTGATCGTATAAAATTCCTTTCCCCCTTTGTCCTGAACTGTTCCTGTTGACATGCCGGAAGCAGAACTTTCTCCCTGCACCCGTCCGGTATCTGCTTCTGTATCCGTTTCATTTCCTGTGTTTTCTGGTTCTGTTGGTGCAGTAGCAGTCTCATTCGTTGTCTGATGTTCCGTTACGGTTGCCGTAGCACTGGTGGGCTTACTTGCAGTTCCATCGGCTGGCAAAGAAGCTGCATTTTGCTCCGTTCCGGAAACCTCTGTATTCTCTTTTACTGCATCTGGATTTTCATAATAAGGGTTTCCTACTTTATAGATCTCTGACATATTTCCTGCTTTGTCTTTTGCCTGCAGGGTAAAGTATTCATAGGAAGTATCCGCTTTTTGCAAACGGACATTTAATGTATTATTCGTCAGTTCTGTGAATTCATTTCCATTGACATACAAAGCAGCAATTCCCGATTCCGCATCAACTCCCTGCACGATCAGTATCCCATTCTTCGCAGCCGCAATAATAGTTGGTTTGGTTTTATCAAAACACTCTATGTAACGATTCTGCTCATAAGTATTTCCATTCTGATCGGTAACTCTCACATAAATACTACAATTAGAAGAGATGGATACTTCCATATTTCCGGTTATGTCTGACCATCCTCCATTTTCTGAAAGTCTTGCTTCTACTTTTGCAATAGAAAAAGCACCTGTATTCTTTGTATCTTCCACTTGAATTTTTACGGTTGCCGTATCTGTCTGCCAGCCTTCGGGTTCTGTAAAGGTAATCCCTACTTCCGGTGTTTCCGTCACATCATTTCCTGCATCTTCCTGTGCCTGTTCCACTGGATCTGCAAGAATTTCAGCTTCTGATTCATCTGAAAAATCAACATCTTCCGGGCTGCTTTCTTCTGATGATTCCACTTCTACATTATCTGCCCATACAGTCAGACTTCCGGGCGAACTATAAAAGAAAGCTCCTGCCGGAAGTCCTGCTAACGTAGCTGCGGTTAAAAATACAGCTGCTCTTTTATGAAATTTCTTCATTTTCTGTCTGCTCCTTTTCTCTGGTTTCCAATATCTTTTTTTGTTCCTCCTTACTGATATCAATCATCAACTGAAGTTCCTCTGCGGAAACTCCATTGCTTCGGATAATTTTCAGATACTCCATATCCTCTGCCTGTTTCTTCTGTTCTTCCAGATCCCTTGCTTTTTTCTGTAGCTTTTCAATCTTAACGTAGGTTCTTGCAAGTTCTTCTTTTATTCGTTCAATGTTCAAATACGCCCCTCCTTATGGCCTGCCAAAAGCATAAAAATGAGACTGCCAGTATGCAGAATTAATGGACGTATACTGAATTGGATTTCCACAATGGATCATCTGTCCATCTCCGGCATAAATTCCTACGTGGGTAACCGGCTCTCCCGCATCATACGTCCCAGTGAAAAAGATAATATCTCCTGGCCTTGCTTCTTCTGGTGATACAGGCATACAAATGTCATAAATTCCCTGTGCAGTAAGTCTTCCCATATTGCAGACACCCGAATTGGTAAACACATAGCTTACAAAACCAGAACAGTCAAAAGAAGTCTCCGGGCTGGAACCGCCCCATACATACGGCATACCAAGATATTTGTCTGCTTCCGCAAATAATCTCCGCACAGTCTCATCATCATAACTGCCGCCTCCAACATACAGCCCGCTATCTCCGGTACTGATATAAAAAACAGGATTATAATATTCCCCATCTTTGACCAGTTCCAAATATAACTGGCTTCCGGTTGCACTTCCTGTACTTCCCGTTGTACCAATTACAGTATCTGTTGTTACTTCCTGACCATTTGCTACCGAAATGCTCTGCAGATAAGCGTATTTAATCTGCACACCTTTTTTATCCTGCGTAACTACATAATTTCCAAAAGTTCCGCTATATCCTACATCTACAACAAAACCATTCATCGCTGACTTCACTTCTGTTCCCTGTCGTACATTAATCGTCACACCTCTGTGAAGTTGTGTCTGCCCGGTTCCATTGTTTACAGAATACCCATAATAGGTACTGATATAGGCATACCAGTTTAACTCAACCGGAGTTTTATATGTCTGTAAATTTCCTCTGTTGGAATAGACCTCTTCATAAATTTCCTGCTCATCCTCTTCCATTCTGGACAGAATAACACTTCTAAGCGGTTTTGCCTGAACAGAAACATTCAGTACATCTGCAGTTACTGTACGGGTAACTTCCACAGAGTTCTGATTGCCCTCTGCCAGAAAACATTCCCAGGTCTGATGACCATGTGCCTCAGCTACTGCGTGATTATCATAATAAACATCAAACTGGACACCATACTGGGCAAAGTTTCCAGTATCTTCTACGGTGTACTCAATCCCATTCATCACTACTTTCGTCCCCATTGGAAGAAATGGGTTTGCAGCATCAACCGCAAGCGTATGATTAGCCTGTGGCATTGCCCCTGAAGCAGTAGGTCCTCCACTCCACACGCCACAGCAGATGGGACAATTACAGTATCCACTGGTCACAACATTTCCCAATGACTGCCCTACCTGTATTGTAGATGTTTCCTGCCGGGTTTCACTTTTTTCCTCTACGGTGATTCCGTACTGTAAAGAAAAAATTGTTTCCAGTTCTCCTTTTATCTCATCAAACTTAAAATCCCCATAACTGGCAGTCAGATAACTGATCAATGTATGAGGATCATGGCCGATTTCACCAATGTTATATCTGTATTCATCTTTTCCTGGATACCGGGCTTCCATCTGGTTTATTTTCTGTTGAAGACTGGCTTCCAACTGCGTATAATACAACTCTGCTTTTTCAATTTCGTCCGGATCCACAATGTAACTGGAAGCGATTACCGTAGAAATTCCATTAGAAAACATAGCCGAACAGGAAGCAAATCCTGTCATTACGGAAAGAAGCAAAATCAATAACAACCCCATTGAGATCAGAGTAGTTACATTTCTTACAAATACTTCCTGTGCCTTTCTTGCAATTTTAGTAGCAAGATTTACTGACCGGATTGAGGTGTCTTTTGTTTCTTTTGCAATTTTCCCAGCCCGGTATGCCATCTGATACTCTCGCTTAATCCTCTGCTTCTGTATTAATTTTCTGATCAGCTTTTTCTGCATCTCTGGATGTTCTTCCAGATATTTCTGATATTGATACCTGGATGCACTCTTCCAGGCTCTTTTCTCTAAACGGTTTTCTTTATGTATCTGACTGCGGTTCTTCCGGATATTTCTACTGCTATGTTCCTGTAATATCCACTCACCTGAACGCACCAGCTTATGTGCTGCATCTACAGCACTGTTTTCCTCTTCGTCTTCGCCTGCTTTCTGATATACTGCATTTTTTAATGCTTTCTTGGGAACAGAAGACAAGGTTTTCTTTTTACCATCCGTTTTCCCTGTTTTTTTGTCGAAATATAAATGGTACTTTACCTTTGCTTTCTGTTCCTCATTTGTTTTCTTGGTATAAACAGAATCTTTCGGAATTTTGTTCTGCCTCTCAGCTTCCTGTTTTCTTGCAGCCTTATCCACTTCCTGATAAGTTTTTATTGTTTTTCGGCTATATTTCTGCTTTCCTTTTTTTCGGTTTGTAGAAACATCATTCTTCTCTGCCTGAAAATGTCCTCCATCTGTTTCAGCCGAAGTTTTCTTTTCTTTCTTCAGACTTCCATCTGTCTCCAGTTTTCCAAACTGCAGTCTCTGCTGTTTCTTTTTCTGTCGCTGATACTGGCTCCTGTGTTTTTCTTTGCGCTCACGTATTTCTACCGCTGAATCCACAGATACACCTGCAGGCTTGTCCCGGTATCTGTACCGTCCCTGTGTTTTTCGTTTTCCCGGAGGACTGTTTGCAGCCTCTTCTTTTTTGGCAGGATTTCCCTCCTGAACTTTTTCGGAAAATTGTTTCTTTTCAGCTTTTTTATGAGAGTTTTTCTTCTTTTCAGAAGTAATAAATGCCTGTTCTACATCCTTCTGTTTATAAGGCAACTCCTGATCGCTGTTTGTAACTTTTCTGGTCTCCTTTGTTGCAAGATTTTCCTCAACCAGACCATTTCTGGTCATACGGCTGACTTTCTTCTCTTTCGCCGTATATTTTTGTTTTCCCAATGTACCTCACCTCTGCTTTTTTGTCCGTTAAGTCTGAATCTCATCCGGTTTAGTACTCATCAAAGCATAGGTTCTGGTATCCTGCGGATATCTGTCTGCAAAAGGTATGATTACATTTCCGTAAAAAAGCAGCCCTTCTCCTGCATTACTGTTATTTACAAAAGAAATCTGATGCTTGGAAATATTCAATTTCTCCGCAAGGATCTTCTGATCCCCGCTGTGCTGATTTAACATCAGGATAAAATCACTGTTTCCCACAATACTTTCTACTGCCAGAGAGCCAAGAAAATCTGTTACATTCTGACTGATTCCTGTAATGATTCCACCCCACTTACGAAATCTCTTCCACATTTCAATAGAATAATTAGCAGTCTGTGGCTGGTTCAGCAAAAGGTGAAATTCATCCACATAATAACGGGTTGATTTCCTGCGACTGCGGTTCTGTGATACTCTTGTCCAAACCATATGCTGGACAATCAACATCCCTGCTTTTCGTAGTGTGGTTCCAAGTTCCCGAATATCAAAGCATACCACTCTGTTCTGCGTATCGACATTACTTCGATGGTTAAATACATTCTGCGATCCTGTTACATACAACTGCAGACTGTTGGCAATGTTCTGTGCTGCTGGTTTATCTGGTGCATAAAAGTTCAAACGTTCATAGAAATCCTGCAAAGTCGGCATATTTTCCGGTTTTGGATCATTGTAAAGATATTTTTTATAAATGTCTTTTACACACAGGTCAATCATGGAAACCTCATCACCATTTAATTCTGCATTTTGAGGTTTCTTCATAATGACCTCGCAGAAAGATGTGATAAACTCTGCTTTATCAGCAATAATGGTATCAATATCCTCCACATCGCCATTAATCCTGTATTTCTCCGGATGATAAATAACATCCAGGTTCACTTCCATAGGATTGATGTAATCATTACTTTTTGCACTGATTTTAATAACTTCACCATTTAAGGCATTTACCAGCGGAAAATATTCTCCCTCCGGGTCACAGATAATAATGTCATCGTCTGTAATCAGGAAAACATTGAGAATTTCTCTTTTCGTTGCAAAACTCTTACCGGAACCAGGAGTACCCAAAATCAGGCCGTTAGGTGTTTTCAATCGTTTCCGATCCACCATAATGAGATTGTTTGACAGTGCATTTAAGCCATAGTAAAGAGCTTCACCGCCTTGGAAAAGTTCCTGTGTGGTAAACGGAACAAAGATTGCTGTAGAAGTCGTAGTCATAATTCTCTGTATTCCAGTCTGGTTCATTCCCAGTGGTAGTGATGCCACAAGTCCCTGTTCCTGCTGATATTGAAGTCTCCGTATATTGCAATTATATTTCTGGGCGATTCCTGCAGTCTGATACACAATATTGTCCAGTTTTCTCTTATTGTCCGCTGTATTCATCAGCAAAAAAGTAAGTTCAAAAAGTTTCTCATTCCTGGACTGGATTTCATTGAGCAATCCCTCCACATCCTCTCCGTATGTAGAAATGTCCGTTGGAATAATATCCATATCATATCCGCTTCTGACCGCTTTCTTCTGTTCTTCAATTTTCATTTTCTGAATATTTGACAGCGTACTTTTCAGGCTTTTAATAGCTGCCTTGGGATCAATTGGACGCAGGTGCATATTGATGATAAGATTCTCTTCCAGATCCAGCAGATCTGCCAGCAGTTTATCCGTAAGTTCTGGTGATGTAATCTGTAAATATGACACGCATCCAAAAGTCTGTCCCATCCGAAAATAGCTGTCATTGCGAAAATCAAATCCGGTAGGTGCAATAAAGTCTTTTGTCTGCAGACCTGTTTTTGCAACCATCCCATAATGGAAATGGAAAGATTCTTTTGTGTCCATATTCATCACATCATGCAGAATTTTCAGACGTTCTACCCCATTTAAAGGCTCTGCCATGGCTCCCATCACCTTAAAATTATTCAATACACTGGCTTCAATTCTCTCCAGCCTGGATTTTGCATTTCGCAGATTATCCGCCTTAATGGAAAATGTAATATATTTTGTTTTTACAAGCCCATTATTTCCTTTGGAAAGCTGCATTTTCAACATATCCGAATATTCTTTCCGAATATCATTGAAACAGTCATCCTGCTCTGGAATATCAATATTTTTTGCATACTCATCAAAATTCACCTGTTGATTAAGAAATGTAATTTGTACCTCAACAGAGCTGTCAAATGAATTCAGGAACTCACAATAGTTCTCAAAAATAGCCGCTTTATCATCATTCTGCGCTAACTGGTAATTTATATCGTAGAACTGCACCATCTTTGAATAATAGTTATCATCTGTCCTGCAGATACCATCCTTATATATTTCCTTATATGGAATCGTATCCTGCGCTGTAAAAGGCTTCCTCTTCTTCTGATTCTCCGCTTTTATCATCCGAAGTTCTTTCAGACGCTTTTTTTCTTCTTTCGTAAGTCCGGTTTTCTGTTTCTTATTTTTTTCGGTCTGCTTTTTTAAGGAAATGGAACGGATTTCTCGCTTCCCTGGCTTCTTTTGCCTTTTTCTCAAGCCATGCACCCTCTTTCTCTAATTTATCGTACTCTATAATCCGGTCATATAAGTTTTGGGAACGATAGACCCTGATTCCAGGTCTTAAAAATTTCTGCCGGATAATGTGAAGCAATATTTTCTCTGCTGGAAATCCATCCTTTTCATACATTGCAAAAAAGAAAAATGGCAGCATCACTATGATCATAAGCGTTGCTGCCACATCTGTTCCCAGTCCTGCTTTTGTCAGCAAATAGACCGGAACACCACAAATTCCTGCCAGAGAAAAACATATAATTTGTCTTTTAGTTAAATTCAGTGCTAATTTTGTCTTTATTTTTGAAAAATCTTTCGGCACTGGAACATATGCCATATTCTTGTTTCCTCCTAATGTGCATTGAAGATTGATTTTGCCAGGGAACTGGTCTTAAACAGGCTGAAACATAAAATAACTGTATATGCTGCAACTGACCAGATAGCTGTATGAAGATTATCCGCAACTGTAATAGCATTTACCAGAACTGCATAAATCGCAACACATACCATCATAAAAAATCCCTGGAATCCCAACGCTAATAATGCCTTCACGTAATTATTTCCAATACTTCCCCATTCCCTGTTCGTAAATGTTGAAAACGGAATAGGTGCCACAGAGACATAAAGATATATTTCTATCATTCGTCCATATAAAATGACGGTAATCAGGACTGATATGATTTTTAGACATAAACTGACCAGCATCGTTTCCAGACCAAGCCCCAGTAATTCTCCGATTCCCATATCTTCAATCTGCGTTTCAAGAAGCGTTTTCAATGCTTCTGTAACATCAATAGATGCGGAACCGGTTATCATACCGCCAGCATTGGATACCACATGATTCGCTACATCAAAAATTGCCATCGCAATATCAAAAGTATGAGTAACAAGATATACCGCTACCCACATCTTAAAAATGTATTTGAAAAACATAAACGTATCCGTATCGTGCATATTGTTTTTTTCCATAATCATGGAAATCAGCTCATAACACAGTACAAATGTAATAATCATCCCCGCAATGGGGACAATGACATTATCCGACAGATTTTTTATCATGGAAAAAATGCCACTGTTCCAATTTTGGGGTGTTTTCCCAACCTCTGTAGCAATCGTTTCTACTTTGGTATTTACATCGGTGAACATGGTATCCAGGTTTGATGTGATCCAGCCTGTTAGCAGATCCTTTATGAACTCTGTTATTTTTTCGGTTATTCCACCCATTTATTTATCCAAACAAAGTTGCAAGCTGTGGAATCAGGTTTATTCCAATCAGTACGATGCCACCGCCCGCCATCAACTGTTTTATGTCTTTTATGAGAAAATATTTGCTCGAAATGAGCCTTGAAAAGATTAAAATAGATTAAATTTTGATAGATTTTTCTTATTTATGGGAGCCGGAACCTCTTTCGATGGTTCCAAGCTCCGGTATTGGTTTTAAGTTGAAATGAATTTCCATTGTGACCGTTTCAGGAGTACGGCAGTAATTTTCTGTTCCGTCTTTCTCCTGCGGTTCTGAGATAACGATTTTACTGATCAGCCGGTTCAGAAGATTGGCATCCAGTTCTTTGATGTCCGCATACTCGCTAATATCGTCAATCCACTGCTGGGACTGTGCATCCAGTTTTTCTTCCGTATTCAGCACACTCTCATTCTGGAAAAGTTCCTTTTTGATATCTGTCTGCTCCTTCTGTGTCTTCTCCAGCATCTTATCAAAAACAGATTCTGTAATCTTGTCATTGATAAGGTCATCATACAGTTTTGCAATCAGCCGGTCTAACGTTTCCAGGCGGTCTTTCTGCTTTGATACCAGCTTCTCCAGACTTTCCCTGTGTCCCTGTGTATCTTCCTCGCATAACTCCTTTACCCGGTTTTCCAGTTCTGTTCCGTCTCCGGTAACTGCTTTTGCACATTCCTGGATTCTGGTAAGGACTGCATCATACAGGTCATCAGCATCCACCCGGTGCTGGGTACAATGTGCTTTCCCCTTATGGATATAAGTGGAACAGGTATAAACTTCATGCTGGTCTTTGGTGTGCGTCTTCTTCAACGTCAACGCACCGCCACACTCTGCACAGCGGAGTAATCCGGCAAACATGCTGTATTCTCCCTGTTCTGTCTGGCGTTTCCTGCCTTTCATCTTTGCCTGTACCAGATCAAATACATCCTGCGGAATGATTGCTTCGTGGGTATCCCTGACTGTGATCCAGTCCTCCGGAGCTTTATCTCCCTGATTGCCAATCTTGAAACGGTAGTACCTTTTCTGGGAAGCCATGTCACCACAGTAAACGGGATTCATCAGCAGGGATTTCAGATAGGATTCATCCCATACATATTTCCCATTTTCCGGGTCTTTCTTTTCCCATTTTGTGTAATAGGTGCGGAGTCCCCGTTTCCGGTGCCACCATGACGGGCAGGGAATCTGCTGGCGTTCCAGTTCTCTGGATATAAAGTTAATCCCATGACCGTCCACCGCCCACTGGAAAATTTTCCGGACAATCGGTGCTGTCTCGTCGTCAATCAGGAGATGTCCCTTTTCCTCCGGGTCTTTCTGATATCCCAGTGGTGGAACAACACCTGTAAACTTTCCCTTGGTTGCCTGCAGGTGATAGGACGCATGGACTTTCTTGGAAATATCTCTGGAATACATCTCGTTCAGCACGTTCTTAAATGGGGCAATCTCATTGTCTCCGGCAAAGGTATCCACATTATCATATAATGCGATATACCTTACTCCATGCTTTGGGAAAAACTCCTCCATCAGAAATCCTGTCTGTACATGGTTTCGTCCCAGTCGGCTCTGGTCTTTGGTAATTACAAGATTCACCAGTCCTTTTTCACAGGCTTTGAGAAGTCTCTGCAAATCAGGTCGGTCTGTGTTCAATCCTGTATAACCATCGTCCTGAAACACATCCACCACCTGCCAGCCCTGTGACTGACAGTAATTCACCAGTATGTCTCTCTGGTTGGAGATGCTGGCACTCTCTCCGGTCAATTCGTCATCTTTGGAAAGTCGGCAGTATACACCAACTCTCCAGGTTGCATTTCTTTCTATATTGTTACTCATATATCTGTTGTTCATCTGATACCTCCGTTACTTTGCACATCCTACGCAGATTTCAGATTACTGAACTCATAATCATTATACTGCTTATCTTTCATTATTGCAAGTTTATCTTTTGTTTTCGTGTCACGTATTTTCTGTGCGATCACCTCTGCAAACACTTCTTTTGCGTCCTGATCACCGTCAAAATATACTCTGATGTTGATAATTTTCTTCTTCACTGCCATTGTAAAACCTCCATTTTTTGCAAAAAAAGAGCAGCTAATCCATTTTTACAGATTAACTGCCCAGACTGTTGGTTACATATATTAAAATTTTTGTATTAACATTTCAGAAATTGGGGATATAATAAAGACAGGGATAAATCCCTGTCAGATGAACTGCATATTTTAATTTTCCCATTGAAAACAAGAGGAATGTGTGGTACATTTGTTATAGGAAAAGCACCCACTCCAAAGTGGATGCCGCCTGAGTTGACTAAATGGTCTTACGACCACCGCCTATCCTGTTGGCAGACAGGATAGGCATTTTTATTTCCTCTTGTTCTTCCGATCAAGAAAGGCAATAATCGCAATTAACAGGCTACCAAAAGCGATCAGTAAACTGAGTACGCCTAAGAATATTGAGATAATCTCATAAGCTGTCATATCACGCACCTCCTTTCTTTCATCTCAGAACCCCGAAAGGCTCCGGTCTGTAAATATCAGGAGGCAGCCACACCCTGTCACAGGTGCTTCCCCGTAACATTGCTGTTACCGGATAATCATACCATTATATCCGCCATATTACAATTCATTTTTGTTCCAGATTCACAGCAATCCTTATTCTGTATGGATACCTGCTATTTCCGTTTGATTGCCTTGCACCGGCAGACGGCAGACGGCAGATAGGGTATCTATAAAGCCTGCCGTTCACTCCAAAATTCTGCCGTCACCCATTCTCCCTTGTTTTTTTAATCGAATGGTATTTTCCTGCTTTTCATTCATCCGATAATCCAGTTCTTCTTTCATCCGGCTTCTGGCTTCTCGCATGGTTCTCTGGGAGATTCCCTGTGCTTTTGCCTTTTCATCCAGTTCCCGGATTGTGACTGCATTTCCGTCTGCAAGCAGTTCATAGATCAGTTTCGTTCCCCGTTGCAGTTTTGTTTCTGTCGGCTTTCCTTCCTTTCCGTCCAGAAGATCATCTGCGGAAATCTCATAAGCTCCCACCCAGCGGAATCCTTCTTCATCTCCAAGTTTAAATGCCATCGTCTCACCTGGAGGTGCAAGAGAACTTTTCTCATGGATCAGTACTCTTGTTGTCGGGTCTTTCTTTACTTTCCCGATAAAAAGCAGGCTTCTCACCGCCGCCATGATATCAATAGAACCAAGTCCCCGGTAAGTACTCTGTGTCCCTGAAGATTTATTCAGATGTCCGATCAGCACAATCGCACAACCGGTCTTTTCAGCGATCATTCCCAGTTTCCGGAATACCGGACGGACTTCATTTGCCCGGTTCATATCCACATCGGCACCGATAAAAGCCTGTACCGGATCAATGATTAAAAGTCTGACCTGATTCTGACGGATTGCTTTTTCAATACGGTCATCGGATAACGTCAATGCTTCCTCTGTATCATCAATGACCATCACCCGACTCAGGTCTGCTCCTGCTTCCACCAGCCTCGGCTTAATCGTATCTCCCATACCGTCTTCTGCAGTCTGATAGATCACATTAAAAGGTTCAATCTCTTCCATGTTCGGGAAAGTCTTACGGTTCGTGCAGGCTGCGGTCAGCATCATGGCAAAATAAGTTTTTCCCTCTCCTGGATTGCCCTGAATAATCGTCAGTTTTCCAAATGGCAGATAGGGAAACCACAGCCATTCTACACTGGTCTGTTCAATGTCTTCATAACACAACATCGGCACCAGTTCTTCCTTCTCCGGTACTTTCATTGTAACTGTTTCAATGATTGATTTCTTCCTGTCTGCATTTTTATCACAGAGGATTTCATTCCAGTCCTTTCGGGACGGTTTCAGACGGATGACACTGTATCCGTCCGGGATTTCTATTGCCAATTTCTCACTGGCTTCATTCCCTGCATGGTCATTATCCAGGCACAGGAAAACCGAAGTAATCTGAGGGCGTTCAGAAAGAAAAGCCATCAGTGCCGCACTGGAAATGCCACCCAGACTCAGGTAGCTCCGCTTTTTCCAGTCTTTGGGAAATAATTGGATAAAAGAAAGCAGATCAATGGCTGCTTCAAACACAAACAACTGATTATCCGTCCCTCTGTGACAGAATCCGTAAGATTTATCAGATTCAGCCACATCTCCCCGGTATTTTGTTTCACCAGTTCCCCTGCAATGGGCATATCTTGGAATACCGTCTGCATCTCTGCCAACAAACACCACATTATGGTGCTTCTTTTCTTCATAAATATCCCCACTGCCGATCCATTCCTCCACCATATTCTTTTCAATCCCTCTGTTTTCTGTCAGATATCTGATGATTCTATCATTATTTTCCTCTTTCTCTGGTAATCGGAAGTCAGGGGACGGGGCGGGGCAGGTACTGTTCCTGCCTTCGCCTTCCTCCCCGGTTAGCATCTTGACAGCTTCCGGAAATGTGGCATTGTAAAATTCCATCACAAAATCCACCGGATAGCCACCCCTCCCCTGACTGTGCCTGTACCACCGGTTTCCGGATACCGTTACACTGTCATGCTTTTTCCAACGGTATTCCTTTCCGCTTTTCCCTAGTTGTTCTCCCTGTGCGCTCAGAAAAGAAACAAGATCTGTCTGATTTGCTCTTATAATTTGTTCTTCTGTATACTGCATTTTGCTCATCCTTTCCCGTCTGTCCTGCTGACAGACTGTTATAAACTCATGTCATAGTTTCGCTTTTTCTTCACTGCCTGTTGTTTTGCATCACGCTCTGCACACTCTTTCTTTTTTTCATCCAGTTTTCTCAGAAGAGAGGTCTTCTTTTCTGGATTCTGCTCCGACTGGTTCAACGGCTGTTGCTCTGCTTTCCCGTTTTCTTCAAGAATCTCTTTCGCCTGAACTGTGTAAAATGTCGGGAACTTCACCTGCTTCTCCCTTTTTTCTTCTGAACGCCCGGAAGTATCTGCTTCTGCCATTTCCCGGTCACGTCTGGCAATATCCGCACAGCTCTGTACCTTTTTCACAAAAGTTAGTTCCTCCTGGTACGGCTGATTATCTGCTTTCAGCTCTTCGATCCCCGCCTGAAGTTCTTCTTTCTCCCGTTTCCATCTGGCAGTTGGCACTTTTCCATTTTTATCCAGATGTTGTTTCAGTTCCCGTTCACATTTGCGGTAATAATTGATTTCTTTTTTATGCTGCTGATAATATCTCTCCCGTCTTTTCTGAAAATAGAAATGGTTATACTCATCAATCAATGGCTGATTTGTTTTTATTACCTCTGCCATCTTTTCCAGATTCTCAAGTTCCTTTAACTGTTTCCGCTTTTCAGAAATTTCTTTTTTACTGACAGAAACAACACCGTTCAGTTCCTCAATCCGTTCCTGCAAGTCATCCATCGTTTCTATCTGATGTGTCTGAAGATAACTGATGGATTTTGCAAACTCCTGTAAATTGGAGAGATTCTTACCTCTCTGTTTCATCTCCGCATAAAAATTGGGAAGTGGTGGTCTGCCCTGTGTCTTTTTATCATAATAATCCTGCAGGCTTTCCAGCAGTGTCGGGTTCTGCCTGCGATCCAGCTCTGCTTTCATTTCCTCATAAGCTGTCTTCATCCACTGAATGGATTCTTTCAGAGAAATAAACATCTGGTTAAACTGCCGGATTGCCCGGTTCAATTCTCCGATCACCGTTTTGATTCCCTTTTTCTCCATTGCCCGGACTTCATATCCCTCATGGATGGTCGGGATCAGGTCAATCCCCTGTTCTTTGTAGGAACGGTGGTCGATTCTGGATGCCATGTGGCACTCCCTGAATTTCCCATTTACTTTCTCTGTCCATGCCCGCCGCCATTCTTTTAAAAGCTCCGGATCATTCCATCCGGTAGTAGAAACAGCATTGAACATATCTTTTCCTTTGGCATCCTTCACCCGGTTTCCATCCTCATCAAGAATATATTCCCTTCTCTGCTTATTGCCCCAGATTCCTTCCTCTGTAAAAGGACGGATTGGGACAAGCACATGGAAATGGGGATTATCCGGTTCTTCTTCATTTTCCGCTTTTCCCTCATGGACTGCCAGATCCACGATCATGCCACGTGCCACAAACTGCTCCTGGCAGAACTCTTTTGCCAGTCTGATATTTTCCTCAAGTGTCAATTCATTCTGCAGTGCAATGTCAAACGAATAGGCAAGCTGTGCCTTGTTGTTCCGTTCCACATGCTCCACCTCGTTCCAGAGTGTTTCCCTGTCAGTCAGACGCTCTGGCACATACTCCGGTGTCAGGATTTCTGTAAATATCACACCTGACTTGCTCGTATAATCGTGTATCTTGTTGTAATAACTGTCAAAAATCCTCTGCCCGGAAATATAGGCTGCGGAAGCGACCACCATCTGCCCTTTCCCTCTGGATACATTCCTTACTGAAAAATGATACAGTGCCATTAACTGTCATCTCCCTTCTCTGTCTTTTTTACTGCTTCTGCAATCTGCTGTTGATCTTTGTGTAAGGCGGCTATATGAGCCTGCCGCACAATACTCTTGTTGTAACTGCTGTTCTGCAGTTGATTCATCATGTCCTGGACGTCTTCCTGTTCCAGATCTCTGGACAGCGGAAATACTTTCTCAAACTCTGCCCCTTTGACAATCAGCCGGTGGGAACGTTCCCTGCGTTCTACCAGCTTCTTCCGCTGCTCCAGAATGTTTTTGTGGTGAATTGCTGCCTCCAGTTCCTGTCTGCTCTTTTCCATGTTGGCCTTCAGTTCCTCCAATGACATGGATTCATACTTTGGATTTTTTGCTCTGCTCATTTTCTTGTACTCCTTCTTTTTTCTGTAAACAAAAAGAACCGGCTTATTCATGAATGCCGATTCCTGGGTATAAAAAACTGAGGTCGTTGTCCTGTGATTAGGAAATGCTGACCTCAGCGTTTTTGAAATATTTAATTGTTGCTCCTTGGAATGAAAGTCTTTGTCACCATTGTCGTATAAATTTAAACTCACATCCCATATCAGGATTTCTTTAATTCTTCCATATACAGTTCAGCTATATATGCCGGACCAGTGCACCACAGCTTTGTCTTCTCATCATACAGTGCTTTTCCTGTCTTTGAACACAAAAAATCTGTCAATACCTCGTTTCTGTCCTTGCCTGTCTCTTCTGCGATTTCATCTGTCACCATAGTGATCAGAAGGTCGATTGTATAATTCATTTTTTCCTTTGGAATTGTTACTTCAGCCATATCTTCTCACCTTTCACAAATTTCAGACACTCAATAGCTGCCTCAGTTTTAAAGCAGTATTGATCTTTCAATTTATTCGGCAGCAACTGTCTGATACAGAAATCGTCTGCTACTTTATCACCTGCAGTCCCAAAAGCACCCGCAAGATAAGCGGTAAGAGTAGCGTTTGTTGCATCATCCGCAATCTTTCCTGCAATGATATCATATTTTGCCATTTCACGTTCAACCTCAATAAACATTTTTTTCTTTCGGTGAGCGGCGATACAATGTAACCAGTCCACATCTGCATTTTCAAAAATATGCGTTTCAAGATTTTCTGAAAGTTTGAATTCAAAAGTTGAAATATATCCAAACTTCTGCCCCTCTTCAATTGTTCCGGTTGCGATGGCTTTGGCTATTGAGGTTCTCAGAAAACTTTCTGCCTGTTCCTTTGATGTGGTTAAATAAAATCCCTGTCCAAAATCTTTTCTCTTTGCACATTTGGCAAGATCTGACTCTTTTACTTCACAATAACTTCCATGATAGAGAACAAATCCATCTTTTAACTCAAGCACTAATCTCTATCCCCTTTCTTTGCAAAAATTCAGTAATATCTTCAAGCACAGCTTCATCGCCTTCACAATGAAAAATCCCATAGCATTTTTCTATATATCCAAGAACATCGGCTTCTTTAAACAAGTGGATAATCTGTTCAACAGGTAAATGCCACTCTTCTGAAGCAAGCCGGATTAGTCTTGTTTGCATAAAAGTAATCTCTGTTTTCTCACTCATTATGAATCCTCCTCATTTTCTTAGTCAGTAAAACCGGAATTGTTGATTACCAAGGCATATTTCCAAATCGACTAATAAAAGTTACTGTTAGTCCGGTTTTATCAATCATTGCAAGTTTTACGATTGCGCCTGTACTGTTTGCTTTCCTCCGTCGACATTCAAATCTGTTGCCGTGGCACCTGGATCAGCGCAGTTCACCTCTTATGTCTTGGAGTCCTTTTGCATACTTCCAAAAGAACCCAGTCCGCTTGAAACATTTACGATAATAGTTTTATTTTTTCTCTCATTGTCATACAATGCACCTACTTCCCCAGAATTTATTTTACCACGTATTCTTCTGTTCGTCTGTCACCTGCATCGTATCTGCATTTACCAGATAAAAATCTACCAATTCGGTCTCGTAATTGCCATCCGGATATACTTTTTCTAACACCAGTTCTTCGCAGGAATTACCATCTGCATCTGTCTTGGAACCATTATCGTACAGACAGTATCTCACATTTACCGTATTACCGTTCTTTGTTTCCTGCGTTTCGCTGACGACAGCATAGACTTCTCCCTTTGCATTCGCCGTGTAACTGAACGCCATATTTTGAAGTGTATTCTGCTCCTGAAGGTAATTATAAACTGCCAGCATTGCATTTTGAATTGTCAGACCATCATGCTGCCCTTCTGTCTCGTAATCTTCTATGGTATTTCCACTCTGAATATCCTCTGAATCTGTTGAATTCTCTGTATCCAAATCCGGTAATTCTGTAGTATCCTCTTCTTGATTATCTTCTTCATCTATTGTATCCGAAGACCACCACAGACCATCCATACTCTGCATAACAAATGGATTATTGGTTCTGTATCTCCGTTCACCACCATAATCTTCCTGCACAGTTATATACGTATATTTGCTGTCACAACCAGTCACCGTTTCTGTTCCATCCATTCCGAACACTACACTCAGACCACTCATTCCAATAATCAAAAGTGCAAATATCGCAGCAGCTCCATAGACAATTATCAATGCCACTTTGTTTTTACCGAATTGTATGGATAATGCCTGGCAATTGTGTCTGTATAAACTCACGATCCCCCAGATCAAAAGAACCGCCAGACTGATTGTAATAACAGTAATCGATATTTCTGCGAAACGATATCTCACTTCATATCCCATATCACGTTTTATACCATACCACAATCCATAGAAGAAGGTACTATACGCAAGAACCAAAGTAATGATACTGATCCGTATCGGATGCTCTTTTTTATCCGGCACTGCCTTCTTCAGTGCCTCTGCCATCTGCGCTGCCGCTCTCTGCTCTATCCACATAGCAAGCTCTGCTTTTGACGGATATGTGCATTTAGTATCCGGAATCCCTGCGTAACACATCTGGCTCTCTTGAATCCCTGTCGCATCTCCTGCTGCCATTGCTGTAACCACTTTCAGGTAATAATACAACTTCAACTGTGCTGGATTGAATTTATCTATACGAATATCTGCCAGCTCCTGTGCAGCCCGTTCATAATTGTTAAGGAGTACACTCATCCGTGCCATAACCAAAAGCATCTGATTCGCTACAGCAGGGTAACGGTGATATTGCTTCTCATATAAATACCGTGCATACTCATGTCGTTCTTCCGGTGTTAACCGATAGGACTTCTTTCTATTCTGTGCCAGCATCGCAATTCGCAGACCATAAGCCAATTCCAAAATTGCAATCAGCTGGCAGATAAATGCACCAAATCCCCAGATATCCGTTGTATACCGCACATAGGTCACCAACACAATGCCTAGCATTGCCGGAATCACGATCAACCATTTTGTCCAACCTGATCTTCTCATAAAAATCTCCTGAATTGTTTTTCTGAATATAGTATATTACCGCACACACCAATCGACCATATACATATTGTGACGATGCTGTTACTTACCATAACAGTTGCTGTTTCTAAGGTCATCTATTTATAGCCTGAGAAATAACTGGTTTCCCATCTCTGTCCAACAATGGAGTCAGTCCACCTGAATACCCACATGCATGATATAAATAATTCACACCAGTTTCCTTATCCACCCATATCTCAGTAGTAGTTAATGCTCCCTGAGAATATATTTTTTCAAATCTCTCTTCTTTCGCCATTTTCAATTTCCTCCCATAATCAATTTTTCGGTTTTATAAAAAATGTTTCTCTGTTACTTTCTCGATTGTATCATGACATACAGTTCCATCTTCGGCAATCGTCGATTTTCTGATAAATCTCGAATGATGCTTTAATACTCCATAAGCATACCAGTCATGGTTGCAAAATACTTTGCAGAACTCTGCATAGCCATGTTCCTTACAGGTATCGAAATACAGACACCTGCTGATTTCATAAGTAAATCCACTATCATCATCCTGCAAAATTTCTGTCTCCCAACATACCTTTTTTTCGCCCTCCAGATCATCTACCAGAGACTGTCTCACAATCTTATAGCCATTCGGCAATAAATCGACATGCTTTTTTCTCTTTTTCCGTTACCATATTTTCTCCCAACTTGCACACTAAGTCATAATTTTCCAAACACTAAAACTTGAATTTCTATTTCTGCTGCCATGCCATTACATAGTCTTTTTCTCCAGTAGCTTCATCCAAACCGCTATACTGAATCTCAAATCCTTCTCTTTGATAAAAGGATATTGCCCGTGTATTTTTTTGATATACATTTAAGATTAATTTGTTTCTTTTTCCCTTTACATAGTTTAGCAAAATTTTACCTATACCTTGAGATTGCATTTCGGCAGAAACAAAAATACCTTCAATGTATTCGTTACTTAACCCTATAAAACCCTGTATTTCCTGTTTATCCTCGTAAACATAGACAGTTGCCTGTAATAGAAGTTCTTTTACTAACTCAAAATTACTTTTCCAATATTGAGCAGAGATAAAATAATGTGTCTTTATATTTGTATCTAACCATATTTCTGCAACTTTATTTATATCCACTTTCCGTAATTCTCTAATCATAACGGTGATGCTCCTCAAACTCCGATTTTCTCAATTTTTCAAACTGGAATTTACGAACTACAATATCTTTTCGAGAAAAAGATGGTTTTTGTGTGCAATTACATCTCCAACTTTTTTAGAAGCACTAGCAATTATTTCAAATCCATTTTTTTGATACAAAGATAGCGCAGGAATATTTTGACTTCCTGTATCCAAACGTAGTGCCCTGCAACTATTTTTTTGTGCTAATTCTGTAGCGAATTTTATTAGTGATGATGCAATTCCTTTACCAGACATACTCGGACGTACCATTAAAAGGTGAATTACCATTACCTCATCTTCAGATAATTTTTCTTTCCAAGGAATAGTTGCATATTCTATTGGTTGAACTTTATCAATAATGATACTTCCAACAATTGTTCCGTTTTCTTCATATACAAACAAAGCACCAGCATAAATAGCCCGTTCTGCATCATCTTTCGTTGGATAAACCCCTTTCTTAAATACAGTAAAGGCTGTATGATTCAGTTCATACTGGAAATGCTCATTGTAAGTATCTTCAATCGAATTAACATCTTTTAGTATTGCTTTTCTAATCATAAAATCTCTCCACAAATTTTGATTTCACACTTTCTTTCCCCTTATATGTCTATATCTGAAATATTCAGTCACAAACTTTATCAGGGATAGGCATCTGTGCCGCAAGGGGATCTTCCCCTTGTACGAAATCTCTGATTTCGCTGTATTTCCCGGTTTGAGATTTCTTGAAATCGGGAACAGCACCGCAGGTCGCACGATACAGGCAGATGGAATTGCCTGTATAGAAGTGCGCTCTTAGCGTTGCTAAGAGATTTATGCCGTATCCGGCGTGTTATCTTTTTTCAATTTCTTTTTTCGACTTCTGAAGCATTCTTCCAGTTTTAATAATTTGACATGTCTGCTCTTGTTACTCATCATCTGTAAATTCCAGCATCTCATCAACGGTGCAGTCCAGCTTCTTGCAGATCTTCTCAATCGTCTCCATTGATACATACTGGTTTTTTCCCATCCTGGCAAGAATATTTCCACTGATCCCGGTGAGGTACTGCATCTCTATCCGCTTCATATTTTTATCTATGAGCATTTTCCATAATCTGTTATAACTTACGCCCATAAGCAACCTCCATATTTTTCATCTGAACATATTTTGATTATATCACGATTTCCTTAGGTTGAATACCTGTAATTTTTGATGTCTTCTGTAAAATGGAAAAGAGGATGCCCCGACAAAGGGCAACCTCTCCAACCATTTACTTCGGTTTAGTCGAATGGAACCTCACCTTCCGGTGCTTCCATAAATCCGTCCTTATCTGTTTTCGGTGTTTCCGATGAATCAGCTCCAACACCATTATCCTTGTTCTGGGCAAATTCATGTTCTTCCACGATCACATCTGTAGTATAAATTGTTTTCCCGTCCTTGTCCTTATAATTGCCAGTGCTGATACGACCGCCAATCACAATCCTCATTCCCTTGTGAAGATATTTCTGTGCAAACTCTGCACTCTTTCCGAATGTGACACAGGAAATAAAATCCGCTTCCTGTTCACCGTCACGTTTATATCTTCTGTTTACCGCCAGTGTATATCTTGCTACTGCCATATCATTATCTTTTCCGGCATATTTGATCTCCGGATTCTTTGTCAGTCTTCCCATTAAAACCACTTTATTCATAATCGTTACTGTCCTTTCCGCAGCTACGCTGCCATTGCATATTCTTCATCATCTGTTTCATCGTCCGGCATAAACATTGCACATGCTTCCGGTGGATTGGTATCATCCGGTGAAAATATTTTCCGGATCATTTCATACATGATCGGATACCGATATGCGATTTCTTCTCTTGCAAGGAATCTGCATACCCTGTAAAGATTCTTTTTCATTTCTTCATCTGTTGTAAGCATGGCAACCAGATGGATTCTCTCCCTTGTATAAATCAGATTCGGGCATCCAAACCAGTTAATCAACTGCATTTCTTTCATTTTCAGTTCTGTCATAAACTGCTCCTTTCCGGGCATTTTGCCCTGTAAACATTGTCATCAGTTTCATTCGTCCGGCGGTCTGGCGTGCGTTTCCCTGTCACCTGCAGCCGTCTCAGACTGCCTCTGCCTGCATCAGCAGGTCACTGACCATAAGGCTTCGGTCAGCCGCCCATCATCGGGAGTGTCATTATAATTTCGCTCGCTCTCAGAAAAAGAAAGGTCATGGCATAACTCCTGTTAGGCTTCCAGGGTGCACTTATCGGTTGTCAAGGTTCATCGAAGGAACATTCCAAAACGTCCTCTGATTACTAGAGTCAAATGACTTCGCAAGATGCAAAAGATTCGTGATATTTTTTTGCATTTTTATCATTTTTTCTTTTACTTTTGTTAGTCCCTTCACATACTCTGTACTGAGACAGGCAAAAGCGGACATCTTTGGGGTAAAATTTTTAAAATAATTGTTCCTCTACCTATAAAGCCTGGGAAGCGGTATTTACCAACCCCCTTTTGCAAGTTTTTTTCGCATAAATGAAATATTCCCTCACTAATAGCAAGTTTCAGAGGGCATTTGGACGGTACTTTTGCAGAAAAAATTATTTTTCCACTAATCACACGTGGGAATTTGAAGAATGTCAGATAATTTTGAAAAAATCAAAAAAAGAAGCACCGACCGTTATAGTCAGTGCTTGTAAGATATTATATTCGTTTTTCTCAGGAAAGATCATCCCAGTTTTTATATGTTCCATTGTACAGACCTGTAAGTTGTTTTATTGTAAGATTTTCCAGTGGATTTTCTTCATTTATCACAATAGCTATAGCATCTTTTCCAATGACTTTTGTTTCCAGAAGCTCTGCTTCATAATCCTTTAATTCTCTGGATGACATTGCGAAATCACACTCTCCACTTATCACCGCCGTAATCCCTCTTGAAGAATCTGTTGCTTTTACTTCTATTTCAGCATTTGGATTTTGTTTCTGATAGTCATCTGCCAGTGCTTTTACCATTGGTTCCATTGAAGTGGATCCTTCAATCAGAATCTTTCCTTCTGACTTGTCAGAAAGGAATGTTGTTGTACTGTCAGCCTGAATACAATATTGTTTCACAATATCCTGTCCTTTACTCTTTACATAAGTCAGGAAATCCTGTTCCACATCTGTCAGTTCTCCATTATAAGCCAGATAATAATCCCTGCAAAGAGGATAACTGTTATTGTCTATTGTTTTCTCAGAAGGAAGAACTCCGTTGATTTGAAGTATTTTTCCATTCGTATCTGTTGCGGAACTATATGCGACATAACCAACTGCGTTTTTATCTTCTTCCACCTTTTTCAGAACTTTCTCTGTAGAATCAACAACTATTCCTGTATCACTCTCAGGCAGTTTCAAAAGATTCTCAAATTCTGCTCTGGTTCCTGACCCTTCTTCTCGTGATACAGCTGTGACAGCTCCCATAGCAGACAGATCCGGCAATGGCTCTTCCTCGGTTCCACATGCTGTTATTCCCGTTGCCAGCATTATCATTATCAGCAGAAGTGCAGATTTTCGGATGTTTTTTTTCTTTACCATTTTATACTGCACCTCTTTCCATCATTGATTTTCCCGTCTCTTCATCAAGGTTTATAAAAGCCACATTATCACAGGCTTCTTCTGCAATGCTGACACAATTATCTGCCATACGGTCAAAATTATACATGATCCCAGAAAAATATCTTGTCATAGACGCATCACAAACCTCATTTTTTACACGGTTTAAATGTGCCTTACTGTATTTTTTCTCTGCTTTATGCATTTTTTTCTTATTTTCAAAAACTGTTTCAGCCACTACAGCATCACCCTTACGGATTGCCTCCATTGCTTTCTTTAAAAGCTGCTGGATAATATCAATGCAGTCTTCCATTTCTGAGGAGGCTTCACTGGTCAGTCTTTTTCCATTGTTATTTACTTTTTCACATATCTGGTCAATATCTTCACATCTGTCTGCAATCCTCTGAATACTATTGTTTACATACAGTAACCCTGCCGTCTGCTCAGACTGTTGTTCTGTAAGGTTTCCGCTTGCGAATAATCTGGTAATATATTCTGTCACACTGTCCTGTAACTGATGTACAATCTCCAGATTTTCTATAAACGAACCATGAGTTTTTGAGTCTCCATCTGCTACAATCGCCGTTTTTAAATCACTTAACAGAGATTCTGCCAGTTCTCCAAGTCGGTTCAGTTCCTTAGATACCAGAACCATAGCAGCCGCCGGCTGTTCAATCACTTTCATATCCAGATATTTGGGTTCAAAAGCTGCTTTCTCTGTTTTGTCATTTCCACGGATGATTGTTGTAACAATTTTTACCATCAGCGGAATCAGTGGCAGCCAGACCAGTGTACAGACGATATTAAACGTTGTATGTGCATTTGCAATCTGTCTTGAAATCACATCAATCTCATTTCCCTTTGGTGAAATAAACTGGACAAATTTTGCAAACCACGGAACCAGGAAAATAAAAACGCAGCTTCCACTGATATTAAAAATACTATGCGCAATTGCTGTACGTTTTGCATTTTTAGATTGTCCAATTGATGCAAGAAGTGCTGTGATCGTTGTACCTATATTATCTCCAAGAAGAATCGGAATCGCACCGGTAAGCCCTATTACACTGCTTACTCCGTCCGGTCCTGCCTGTGATGCAAAATTCTGCAGAACTGCAATCGTAGCTGAACTACTCTGCACAACCAATGTCATGACCGCTCCCAGTACAACACCAAGAACCGGAATGGATGAAACTTTTCCCATCAGATCAACAAAGACCGGACTTCCCGCCAAAGGTTTCATGACTTCACCCATGATTTCAATTCCTTCAAATAAAAGTCCGAATGAAAAAATTACCATACCGATATTTTTAACCTTTTCTTTTTTGCTAACAAAGTTCAGAATAAATCCAACAAAGATAATTGGATAAATATAATTGCTGATTTTAAATGCCATCAGCTGTGCCGTCATAGTGGTTCCTATGTTGGCACCAAAGATAACAGAAATTGCCTGCGGAAGACTCATAAGTCCCGCACTGACAAAACCGATAACCATAACTGTCGTCGCTGAACTGCTCTGCAATACAGCTGTTACAAGTGCTCCGGCAAGTGCTCCCATAATTGGATTTCTTGTAAGAAATCCAAGGATTTTTTTCATTCGTTCTCCTGCGGCTTTCTGAAGTGCATCACTCATGCTGTTCATTCCATAAAGGAACAAGGCAAGGCCACCGATCAGACCAAAAACCACTTTCACATTCTCGTTCATTTCTCTGTCCTCTCCTGTTATTATATAAGATCTACATTTTCCTATACAATTATAGAAGACAGAAATCAAATCTATGTGAGTGCTTGTGTAAAATAGGTGTAAAAATCAATGGAAATCTTTATAATGTTATAATTGACTTATTCATTTTTCACCTGCTGACATATAGTTTTCATTACGATTTATTATTCAGTCTACGTAATACCAACATCGCCTCATTCCTTACATTTTTGAACGTTCTGTCCGGTCTTCCAAGAAAATATCCTTGTCCGTAATGAACACCTAATCTACACAGACACTCCAACTCTGCTTCTGTTTCTATCCCTTCTGCAATCAGAATTGCTCCTGTCTCATTACAGTAATGCAACAGAAATTCCATCATAATTTCCTTTTTCTTATGTTTTTGAATATCTCTGACCAGTTCTATATCAACTTTTAAGTAGTTTGGCGATGTATTTACTACACGGTTCAGACCAGAATATCCAGCTCCAACATCATCCAAAGCTATTTCATATCCCTGATCTGCATAATGCTTCATAATCTGTTGCAGAATCTGATAGTTTTCTATATCCGACCGTTCCGTTATTTCAAATACAATGTCACAGGACGGTACTCCGGCTTTCGCAGCCTTACGGTTTGTAAATCCCTGTATGAACGATTTATCCTGAATGATATTACCATCTACATTAAGAAATAATTTTGCATGTTCTGGTTTATTCGCCGCTGCCTTCAATGCTTTATTTCTGCACAATTTTTCCAATTTCCAAACACAGCCTACCTGTTCAGCAATCACAAACAAATCTGAAATCATAAGAGTCGTATCATGCCTGTCGATACGACTAAGAGCTTCATATCCTGCCACATCTCCAGTCTGTAAATTTACAATCGGCTGAAATACCGGATATATAGCCTTTCTTTCTAATATTTTATAAAATTCATCTGCATTTTTTACTTTCATTATTTCTTCTCTGCCTCTGTGAATACATTTTCTGTAACCCTATCAACCCACTATATGATATCATCACTTTTTCATCCTTCAATCAGATTTAAGTAAAATCATAGTAAATTTTCACCATTGTTCAGCCAGACCAATTCTTATATAACACAAAGCAAATACGTACTACCACCTGTTTTTTATTATGAAAACTATATTAAATGAGGCTCTTACTGTCTATACAATAAAAGCCTCGTTATATATAGTCTATGTTCTGATTATTCAGATCTTACTGTCTTTTTCACACACCAGTCTTTCATAATCCAGAAATCCCCGGATATACATTTCTTTTGCCACAATTCCCTCCATTGCATTTTTCGCTGAAATAATCCTGTCCAGTGTCTGCCACATCTCCTGTCCGCCATCTCTGAGGACCGGTTCCAGTATTTCTATGTAATGATGAATTTCTGCTTCCAGAGTGAACATCTCCGGGTCAGATTCAAGAAATCTTTCCAGCTCCCGCTGGTATTCTTCATAATAACTTTCAATCAGTTCTCTTCTCATATCTAGAATCCCCCTTATACATAAATCAGTTCCTGCTTGATGATCTCAGCAGCCCGGTTGCGGATATTGTTACAGTGGCATAGCCATTCCATAGGATTCTGTCTCTTCAGTTCCTCGGAAACTCCCTCCGCACTTCGCATCTGAGTTTCGATCAATTCAAAGCGTTCCTGTGCCTGTTCATTCAGATCTGCCAAATAACTGTCCAGCCTGGCGGTCAGAAGAAGATATGTATAAGTTCCAGATTTATGTTCTTTCAGATATTCCTTCCGAAGCATTCCCCATAAGCCAATCGGTCTGGTTTCCTCCGGGTAGTAAAGATTCGGTAAATAATAGTCTCCCACTTTTGTGTATTCGATTTTCATGGTGTCTCCTTTCGCTTTGCATGAAATTGTCATGTTATCTGCGTAGGATGTGCATTTTCTCTTTAAAATCTTTTCACATAGAAGACATTAAGTGTTTTATCCCCAATTAGGTGTAAAACTCTGCTCGATGGCGGGCGGCGGCGTACAAAAAATCTATATGGTGTTTTTAAGAGAACTGTCCCGGCGGGACAGGTCAGGCAGTGACCTGTTCCACCTCCGGGATGGGTTTGAGATTAAAATGAATTTCGATAGAAATGTGTCTTGTTTTATCTTCGTCAATGCGCTCATGTACGACGATTTCTTTGATTAAGCGGTTAAGGGTGGCTGCGTCCAGCTTTGTGATGTTGGCGTATTCCTGAATGGCTTCCACCCATTGTTTTGCGTCATTGGCAAGCTGGACTTCATCGGACAGCCGCTTTCTGCCCTCGGACACTCTGGCTTTAAGTTCCGTCTGCTCGGTCTGTGTCTTTTCCAGCATGGTGTTGAAATTCTGCTCACTGATACGCCCTGCAATCATATCCTCATAAAGCCGCATTACCATTTTGTCCAGAACCTCAATCCGTTCCTCGTCCCTTGTAAGGGAGCGTTCCATTGCTTCCCGCTGTTCCCGCTGCTCGGCTTCACAGGTATTGGTCAGGCGGTCGGCAACCGCTTCCCCGTCCATCAGGGCAGCTCTGGCACATTCCCGGATTTTCCGCAGCACATGGCTGTAAAGGGTGTCATAGTCAATCCGGTGCTGGGTGCAGTGGTTCTTTCCAAAGGCATTGTAGGTCTTGCAGGAGTAAATCCGCTGGGGATGTTTTGCGTTTGTGTAGCGTATCGTCAGCGACTTCCCACACTCGCCGCATTTTATCAGTCCGGCAAACAGGCTGATTTCATTGGTCTGCCCCGGACGCTGGCGGGATTTCAGCTTGTTCTGCACAATATCAAAGCTCATGCGGTCAATCAGCGGTTCATGCTGTCCCTCCACCACAATCCAGTCCTCCGGCTTCTTTTCCCCAATCGTGCCGATTTTGAAACGGTAGTCTTTTTTCTGGGAAGCAATCGCCCCTGTGTAGACGGGATTCATCAAAAGGTCTTTGATAACGGAGAAGTCCCACATATACCGCCCGTTTTCCGGGTCTTTCTTTTCCCATTTGGTGCGGGTATTGCGAAGCCCCCGTTCCCGGTTCCACCATGTGGGGCAGGGGATTTTTTCTTCCTCCAGCCGTCTGCGGATATAGTTCGGACCATGACCGTTTAGGGCATATCCGAAAATCAGCCGCACAATCGGGGCGGTTTCCTCGTCAATGAGCAGATGGTTTTTGTCCTCCGGGTCTTTCCGATACCCAAACGGGGCAAGACACCCGGTAAACTGTCCTTTCTGCGCTTTCAGAAGATAAGAGGAATGGACTTTCTTGGAAATATCCTTGCTGTACATCTCGTTCAGGATATTCTTGAACGGGGCAATGTCGTTGTTATCCCGCAGGGTGTCGATACCGTCGTTCATGGCGATATAGCGGACACCGTTTCTTGGGAAAAAGTCCTCAATCAAATGCCCGGTTTGCAGATAGTTACGCCCCAGTCGGCTGAGGTCTTTCGTGATGACAAGGTTGATTTGCCTGCGCTCAATGGCTCTCAACATTCTCTGTAAATCAGGACGCTCCATATTAAGACCTGTGAAGCCATCGTCCTGATAGACTGCCACAACCTCCCATCCCTGCTTTTCGCAGTATTTTTCCAGCATATCACGCTGGTTTGCGATACTGGCACTTTCGCCTTGCAGGTCATCGTCCTTTGACAGCCTGCAATAGACCGCTGCACGGTACCCTCCGGCAAGTGCCGAACCGATTGTCCTGTATTCCATTTCGTTCATCATAGCCATTTACCCACACAATCCAGACGGTATCTGGCTCTTTTGAACCTCATCTTCATTATACTTCATATCTTTCTTTTTAGCAAGATATTCTTTCGTATTTGTCTTGCCGTATTTCTGGGAAATCAGGCTGACGAACACATCGGTTGCGTCCAGCTCCCCGTCAAATACAGTGGTCACATGAATCTCTGTTTTGTTTTTTGCCATAGGCAGTTATCCTCCATACATGAAAATAGCCAGACAGAGGGTGTCGGCAACGAAGTCCGGCAACGGGCTTCAAAAGACCTTGCAAACAATCTCAATCTGGCACTAATTACTATTTATACTTTTCTTTTATTTTTCTGTTGTTTTGGTTGTCATAGGGGAAAAAAGCCCGGAAATAAGGGATTTTCCCCGGCAACCAGCTCGGCAACGGGATAGCAACAGGGGGTGCAACGGGCTGTCATTTTCAGAATGGAAGCTCCATCTGTTCTGTGACCTCCACAAAACCGTCCATCGTTTTTTCAGACGGGTTGCCGGAGTCCGTTGCCGGGTTTTCACGCTCCCAGCCCTTTTGTCTGCCATATTCGGAAAACATCCTTGGGTTTGGGAAGTACCGCCAGCGGTCAATGCACTGGTTCATAATCTCGTTGATTTCCCGGATTTCCCATTGCTTCGGTTCGTCAAAGGCATGGTTCAAGGCTTCCTTGTAGAGCTGCTTGGAACAGACCATGCTCCCGGTGTACTTATCAAGATACGCCTGTATCATCCCGGCTTTGGTGTCCTCCGGCATAAAATCCCGCTGGTGTTCTTTGAGATACCGCTGCATGGCGGGGCTGAAAGCCAGCTTGAACCTGCCGCTTCGGTAAATCTCCATCGCTTCCGCCCACATCTGCCCGATATAGGCTCTGGAAGCAGCTTCGTCCTCCAAAATGTGAACCTCGGCTTGCTCCGGGTACACCATGACCGGGATAAAGCGGCGGTTGCCGGAACGGTCAAGGGGCAGGAAGTCAAGGGCATTGGAAGTGCCGCCAAACACGCACTGACGGGGGCGGTCTGCCGGGTGGGTTTCATAGGGTATCTTGTAAACCTCTTTCTGCCGGCTTAAAAACGACTTGATTTCCTCAATGCTCTTGGCATTGGCGGTTGCCATCATTTCCGACATTTCGATTATCCAGTGACCTTGCAGCTTGCGGTACACATTGTCATCGTCCAGCTTCCGCAAATCATCGGAGAACCACTCGTCCCGGACTGCCAGCAGACGGAAGAAGGTGGACTTGCCAGCCCCCTGACCGCCGACCAGACAGAGCATGATTTCAAACTTGCACCCCGGCTGAAAGGCTCGTGAGATTGCACCCAGCAGGAACAGCTTCAACGCTTCATAGGTGTAATCGTCTGCGTCAGCCCCCAGAAAGTGCCGCAGGCAGAAACGGATTCGTTCTGTCCCGTCCCAAACAAGGGCACTTAAATAGTCCCGGATGGGATGGTACTTGTTTTCATTCGCCACAATCCCGATGGCGTTATCAATCTTTTTCTCATTGGTAAGCCCGTAGGTTTCTTCCAGATAAAGAAGCAGATACTTCATGTCCGTATCGTTCAGGGCGGTGCTTTCCCTGTGGAAGCCGATGGGCTTTATGATGTCCTTGCGGTCAGTCAGGATGTTGTATGCGATAGCCCCGGAAAGCAGAGGGTCACGCTGGAATACGGTCAGGCAGTTCCGTATGCTCTGACGGACACCGCCTTTGTCGGTAGTTTCCAGCCCCGCCTTGATTTCCTCAACACTCTGGGGCGGCTGCATGGTGTTCATGGTGTTTTTTAGTTCTTGCTGCGTCTGTGGCTGCAAGCTCTGCCATTCGCTGTTCAAGCTGTATCACATCCTTTCCATAGTCCGTAATCAAAGCCGCTTTTTCCTCCGTTTCCCCAAACAGCAGCACATCCAGCAGATATTCCACTTGGGCTTGCTTCTGCAAGGCTTCCACGAACCGGGGATGAAAGGCTTCCTCCGGGGAGTGCGGGGCATATTCCTTTCTCCATGCCCGGAGCAGGTGGAGATAGTCGGCAAGAATACGGAAGCAGCGGTTCTTTGCTTCCTGAAACTGTTCCTCCGGGGATTTCTGCCGGGGCTTGGGCTTTTTTGCCTTTCCCGGCGGTTTCCAGTCCTCATAGGAAAGCCCGAAGTCCTGTGCCAGCTGTACGGCGGCTTCTTTCTTTCCCAGCCCATACAGGGCGGCGGCAAAATCAATCACATCCCCATCAGCACCGCAGCCGAAGCAGTGGTAACGCCGATCCAGCTTCATGCTTGGGGTTTTATCGTTATGGAACGGGCAGCAAGCCATCCCGTTCCGACCTACATGGATTCCATAATGCTCCGCAGCCTGTCTTGTTGTGACGGACTGCTTCACAGCTTCAAATACGTTCAAATTGATTCCTCCTTGAAAATAAGAAAGGCACCTGACATTCTCAATCTGAAAATGGCAAGTGCCTGTTAAAGTTCCATATTCTGTTTTTGGTGTTTCGTCTGCGCCGGGGCGATTCTTTGAGCCTTTTTCTCGTCAGCCTTATCCTGCAAGACTTCTTTGATAGGCTGTTTCTTTGGCAGCTCTTTGCTTTCCTCTGTGCCGGGGGTGGCTTTTCGTACCCAGTAGCGGATGTCCCGCAGCTTCTTCAAATCAGCCTGTACCTCGGTCAAAGGTTCTTTCAGCTCTGCGATTTCGCTGAGAAGCGTTTCCTGCTCCTCTTGCAGCTCCTTTTGGGTGCTGTCTTTATCGTCCGGGTGCTTGGCAAGGTAGGCAGCGGCTTTCTCATACCGGACAACCTCCGGGTGTTCCTGTTTGAATTTCTCCTTTGTTTTCTTAAAAAATATCTTCTGGTACTTCTCATAGACAGGCTTACATTCCTTGCAGTCTGTCCGGCTGGCAAGAATCCCGTCAATCACTTTGCTGCGGGCTTCCTTTGGCTTCATCTGATTGCGGTAATCTGCGGCTGATTTCCCGGACGCTTCCAGAAATGCTTCTAAGTCCTCCACAGTGGAAAGCCCCTTTTGCCGGAGATAGGACAGGGCTTCGCTGACTGCCTTTAAGTCCTGTGAAGTCCCCCGGTTCTGTCCAGCCCTTGTCCAGTCCTTCCGTTCTTCCTTTCGTATCTCCATATACTTCATCAGCAGATTGGGAAGAAGTGTCGCTTCCTCCGCCGCCTTTTGTGCAAGCAGCTCTTTCCGTTTTTCTCCCAGCTCGGTAATCCAGCCTTTGAGGTTTTGGATAAGCTGCCGGATGGACTTCATCAGGCGGTTGGCGGCTCTGATTTCCCGGTTCAGGTTGCCGATATTCGTCTGGATACCACGCTTTTCCATCTGCCGGACAGCAGCCCCCTCATGGACAGTAGGGATAATATCAAGCCCCTGTCTGGCATAGGAACGCAAGTCCACACGCTCCGGGCGGTCATTGGCTTCCAGATAGCGGTTCTGGATGACTTCCCATTCATGCCGCCAGATTTCACAATACTTCTGGTCGTTCCAGTCCACCGTATCCTCCTTGTGGCTTTTCCACCTGCCGGACGGAAGTTTTATCCGTTCTCCGTTTTCATCAAGGTCATAAACCTTGCGGCTCTTGGGAAGCCATTTCCCATGTTCGTCCATTGCCCTCATAGTGAGCAGGACATGGGCGTGGGGATTGTGTCCCGGCGGATGGGGGTCATGGATGGCAAAGTCAACAATCATTCCTTTGGAAACAAACTGCTGCTGGCAAAACTCCCTGACAAGGACAGCGTACTGGTCGGGCGGTATTTCTCTGGGGATGGTAAGCACCCACCGCCTTGCAAGCTGGGAGTTCCATTGTTTTTCCACCGCTTCGGCGGCATTCCATAAGGTATTGCGGTCTGCATATTCCGGCGGGGCATTTGCTGGGAGCAGGATTTCATTGTGGACGATACCACGCTTTTCCGGGTAGTGCTTCACTTGCTGGTCGTATTCACAGAACAGCTTTTCGCCGCTTTGGTAAGCAGCGGCGGCAACAGCAGACTGCCGTTGGCTGCGCTGAACAATCGTGATTTCGTTGTGTGGACAGGGCATTTCGTGTCCCTCCTTTCTGTAATTGACGGATGGGGTGGTGCTTTACCACCTCATTTTGGGCAGAAAAAAAGCAGGAGACCTTTTTTCAGATTTCCTGCTCGTTGTGCCGCTGTGTGGGCGGCGAGTATTTAGTTGTAAAAGTCCGGGGCAAGTTGACCCGATGTGTGGATGACAAACTGGGAGTTGTGTGGCTCAATTTTCTTACAATTCTTCAACAAAATGATTGTCGTACATATCCCAGTATCTCCACAAATATCACACTGTTATCTCAATTTGATTTTCTTCAATACCTACTACACAGCTTTCATAATATCCATCTCCAGTTATTCTTGGTCCGCTTATAACATCATAACCATCGCTTTTAATTTTTTGAGTAAGTTCATCAACAGCTTCCTTACTTCCCACACTAAATGCAAGATGAATATAACCTGTGCGTGACAAATTTTTTATTTCATCTTCCATTTTGGGTTTCTTCATTATTTCCAGACGAGCACCATCGTCAAAACTTAAAAAATAAGAACGAAAATCTGTAGTTGTATTATGATACCCTGCATTAGATGTGGCATTAAAATATTTGATAAAAAACTCTCTTGTTGCTTCTAAATCATTTACATACATTGCAATGTGTTCTATCTTCATACAAATCCTCCTAAAGTGCATTGTTACTACTGACTTTATTATACTGTATTGCCTATCGAAAAGATAGCATATTTTATGAAACTTGTCGGCTGGGAACAGCTTGCAACGCAAGATGTCCCCAGATGGCAAGTCCACAAAAGGGTAGCTGGCGGCAGCCAGCGCAGGGGAAGCGTAGCGTCCCCTGTATGATTTGGAGTAGACCATGACTGCGAAAAATCACAGCCCTCCGGCAAGGAGCCTTCGGAGAACGCAATGCACTAACCTTTGGGTGGTGTATAATTGCGCCCTTAGTAAACTAAGGGGTTTCCGGCTTCTCCCGTTCCAGCAGTTTTTTCAATAGTTCCTGCGTGTCCTGTCTGTGAAAAATGAGTTTCAACAACAGCATGACATCATCATCTGTCAGACGTTCCGGTTCTTGCAGAAAACTTTCCAGCATACCGCCACGGGTACAGAGCCGGTGCGTCCGTTCCTTTCGGGTAAGCTGTTTCAACTGGTGCTGCAATGCCTTTTCATCATTGATGGCTTTCCGCAGTTTCTTTTCGCTTTTTTCCAACTCCCGATTGAGTTTTTCCAGCTTTGAGGTATCAGGCAAGGGCAGCGTCCTCCTTTCCCGGTATCAGCACATAAATCCTATTCGGTTCTCCAATGCCCTGACGCACCCGCATGATAAGTCCGGCGGTTTCCAGTTCATTCAAAGAACGCTTGACCGTCATGGGGCTGCGGGACAGGACTGTGGCAATGGCTGTGACAGGGAAGCAGACAAACAGGATTCCGTTCTCGTCCTCCTGTCCTTTGGACAGCATAGCATCTAACATCCGGCAGTACATGACCTTTGCGGTGCTGCTAACTGGAAATCCTGTCAACGCTCTGGGAAATGGCATACAGGGCGGCAATGGTGTGTCTATCGTCATAAATTCAAAATTCATTCTGTGTGTTCCTCCTTTTTCTTTGCTCGTTTGGATAAATAACGGGGGCAGTCAATCACAACCGCCCGGAAGCTCTGCTTGCACCCATGCTGGCATTTCCGGCATAATTCGTTGTAAGTGACACGCCCCCGGTCATTGAGGTAAAAGGAAAGCTCATACTTCCTCTTTTTGCTCATTCTTGGCATATTGCGCTTCCTCCCGTTTTAGTGTATGGTTTCGGGGCGATTTTCGGCAAAATTACGGTCATAAAGCCGCTTAAAATCTCCCGAAGTATCAGCAATAGGGTAGACTATCCCCCTATCAGATTGTCGTGTTTCGGTATCATTTCGGTGTCAGTTCGCCAGTTCTCCCCGGTGTCGTTCCTCCCCTGAATCTCACAGCGGCGTATCGCTCCCTTTGGTATGCTCGTTTCGGTCAGGGTTCCTCCACATCCCTGCCAAAAGTCATGGCACTACATCGCCGGGGAAGCATATCCCACACAGGCTGGTCATTCGATTGGAATAATCCATCGATGAACTACCTGTATCATAGAACATTTTTGTGCCCTGTGCCGTATGTCCACAAAGTAGGAATTAGGGGTAAAAATCAGAAATTTCCACGATTGCGGAAAGTGTGATATAATCCAGTTAAACGACAGCAATGAAACCGCCGGAAAGGAGCGTGCGCCCATGAAAGGAGCAACAAGCATACAGGAACGCCTTTGGGAACTCCGCAAGGACAAAGGCTTAAATCTGGAAGAACTATCAAAGCTGACGGGTATTTCTAAATCAGCCCTTGGCAGTTATGAAAAAGAAGATTTTAAGGAAATCAATCATGGAAACCTCATCACGCTGGCAGAATTCTATGGGGTTTCCGTTGATTATCTGCTGTGCCGGACAGAGAACAAGGAGCAGATCAATACGCCATTGACGGAGCTGCATTTGAACGATGAGATGGTTGCACTTCTGAAAAGCGGTCGGATTAACAACCGTCTGCTCTGCGAACTTGCCACCCATAAGGATTTTATTAAGTTTCTTGCGGACATTGAGATTTATGTGGATGGAATTGCCACCATGCAGATTCAAAACCTCAACGCCCTTGTCGATACTGTCCGGCATGAAATCATTGAACGGTATCGCCCCGGAGAAGATGACCCGCATTTGAAAGTGCTGCAAGCCGCCCATATCAGTGATGATGAATATTTCAGCCACATGGTTCTGGATGACCTCAATCTCATTATCCGGGATATTCGGGAAGCCCATAAAAAAGACAGTGAGAGTGCGCCCCAGACCACCGTTGCCGATGAACTGAGAGAAAATCTAGAAGCAGTCGAAAATTTCAAGGGCAGCCGTTTGGAAAAACTGGCAGTGCTTTACTGCAAGCAGCTTGGTATCAACTACAAAAATTTATCAGAAGAAGAATTTCGCTGGCTGATTCGGATTCTCCAAAAATCAAAGAAAATGGGAACGCCTATCAGCCAGAGAAAAAAACGGTAAAGAAAAACCGCTGTTGCATGGTTTGTTGGCTTCATTCCATGTAGCAGCGGTTCGTGCTGTGATTATTCAGTTAGAATTTCTGAAAGACAAGCTGGAATTTATCGTTCCTGTATTTCCTTGCCGCTAAGGTACTCCACTTCTATTTCAAAAATTTGCACAGCCTTTCCTGCGTGGACAATTTTCTCATCAACTAACTGTTCACTGGGATAGTATTTCATTGCAAATTGTTTTAACAGAGTTGTTGCTCTTGCACCAGATTCTACGAGGTGACATCTGCCGAATACCACAACGCTCTGCACAAACGGTGCCCAATCTTCTTCTTTGATGGTTTCATTTCCATATACCGTGAAGCATACTTTGTCACAGGCACGCAGTGCATCTACTTTATAGCCTGCACGTGCTCCATGAAAATAAAGTTTCTGCGCATCGTCATCGTAGAAATAGTTGATAGGAATTGCATAGGGATATCCGTCATCTCCATTTACGGCAAGAACACCACGTCGGCTGGACTGCAAAAGAGCCTTTGCTGTGTCGATGCTGATTTCATTTTTCTTTTTACGAATTGTTCTGAACATGATATTGTTCTCCTTCTTACGTTGATACAAATTCTTTAGGTTAGAATCGATGATGGAGTAAACGAAAAAGCAGTTTTGA
>NZ_JANGAA010000014.1:0-95588 GCF_024461705.1 Blautia sp. DFI.9.10 | reverse complement strand
TCCTTGTTTTGGTTCAAGGTTACGAACGAGCACCGCGAGTTTCGCAATTACCTATAATAAAATCAATAATACGTTCTCTTGTCATGTCCAGTACAGTATCTACGAACACTCCTGCAAACAGGATCAGATACAGAATAACACTCAGCGCAAACAGGAATACAACCTGTACCCAGTCATGGTAACAGTATGCAGTTGCTATAATCAACAAAGTGAATATAAAACCAAGGATTCCCCTTACAACCGCATAAGTCTGTACTGTCATCTTCACTGCCAGGCCGATCACAAAAAGGATCAGCCATACCGGCAGTAATAATATCTTTCCAGCAAGTTTTAAAATAAACATGTGCACCTCCTATCTTACCAGTCCTGGCATATCATGGTTCACCTCTGCCTGATAATACCCGTTCATCGTTGACGGTGCATTAAACAGGGCTGCTAATAAATATTTCTTGATGTTCTTCACCTTTGTGGTGTTACCACTTATACAGTGTAAGACACCTTTCACTTGAAACGGATGCTCTTTGAACGGTCGAAGACGCTCAATCTCAATTTCTATGATTCTTTCTTCGTTTTCTCCTGATTGTCTGTTTGGCTCAGTCATCTTGACTCCTTTCCTCCAGGATTCAGGATACTAAAAAATGCCTGCCTGGAACTTTTATAGATAGTAAAGTTCCAAACAGACATTGCTGTTTGACCATTAGCTGTAGCTAATAGAAGTGAATACTGTTTCAGCTAATTTATGTTTGCAGGTTTGGGAGAAATTGTTTCTTTTCCCGCCTTTTCTCTGATTTACATCCCCGAATAAGGGGTGACAACAGAGCGGAACCCAAATGTTAGCTAGACTTCCTAAAAACCATGTTTGCAAACCGGTAATTTTGATTAGCTGTCAGCTAACAAAAATCGGATTGCGTTAGCTGGAAATTGATCATTTCGAATGGAATTTTGTGTCACGAACGTGATTAGAAAATAACAAAAGCGTTCGCTGTCAGCTAATCTAGCTAACATTTTCGAACGCTTTGAAGCACGTCCATAAGAGGATTTGAACCTCCGACCCCTCGCTTAGGAGGCGAGTGCTCTATCCAGCTGAGCTATATGGACATATATAGTTGTGAAACATTTCGAACACTTCCAAAAGTTTCACAACCATTATTTTACTATATTTATTTTGAAATTACAAGAATTAATTCTAAATTTGAAAACTTAATAGTGCAGCTGACCCTGCAGCCAGATTGTTCCTTTGAAGCGGCGTCCAACTGCCGGTTCACCGAGAAGATCTTTGCTGTTGATGCAGATATCAAACTGTATATCATTGCTCTCTATAGTCATCTGGCAGATTTCTTCACCTGTCAGGATATTCTTAAATTTCATGATATCCAGAATCTCACCAAGAACATTATACTGATCACATTCGATTCCATAAGGCATGAAATAAGAGTCCACGATCGTGAGAACATCATCTGTAACAATTCTCTGGGAAATCATGGAGTAAGTATCCATATCCTCCATTGTAAGGCTCTCCATAGCTTCCTCATCACCATTACGCGCTGCTGCGATCAGATTAGTCCTGTTTTTGGAAAGTTCTCTCTCCACCTTTACCGCTTCCTTATCCTTCTGCAGCGGAAACAGGATCTTTCCCTCAGAAGCCAGACCGGAAACCGTCACCGGACGGTCCCCCGGGTCTTTCAGGCCTTTGTATTTCTCCTGCATATATTCTGCCAGATTCTGCAGATAAAAGATCATAGTCACGCCAATACGCAAATCATCACATGCTCCTGCATAAGATTCCTTATCTGTATGACGTTCAACAGTCACTTTTTCCTTGGATGTGATTCCTGTTCCCCTGAAAAATGGGAAATAATATTCCACGTGAAACTCACCGTTCTCATCGTACTGACCACAAACGCTGATTCCACAGTCACAGCCATAATTCTTGGAAAACTGTACAAATACGCCTTCCGGATGATTTTCCACGCAAACCTTTTCATCGTAGCTTGCGATCACATCACGGATGATCTCTTTTATTTCACTTCTTCTGGTAATCTGTGAAAAACCAACGGTCTTTAAATAACTGTGCACAAGAACACCTCCCTGAAAAAGCCTGCGTTTCTCTTACGCGCGTGTCTTTTTCTCAATCTTTGTCATACCGCCCATATATGGCTGCAGAGCTTTTGGAATGTTTACAGATCCATCTGCATTCAGGTTATTCTCCAGGAAAGCAATGAGCATTCTCGGAGGTGCTACTACTGTATTGTTTAATGTATGAGCAAGATATTTCTTGCCATCTTTGCCGTTTACACGGATTTTCAGACGACGTGCCTGTGCATCTCCAAGGTTGGAGCAGCTTCCTACCTCAAAGTATTTCTTCTGACGTGGAGACCATGCCTCAACATCGAGGGATTTTACCTTAAGATCAGCAAGGTCACCGGAGCAGCACTCAAGCGTACGAACCGGAATATCAAGAGAACGGAACAGATCTACTGTATTCTGCCACAGCTTGTCGAACCACATCTTACTCTCCTCTGGCTTGCAGACAACGATCATCTCCTGTTTCTCGAACTGATGGATACGGTAAACACCTCTCTCCTCAAGTCCATGAGCACCTTTCTCTTTACGGAAGCACGGAGAATAGCTTGTAAGTGTCTTCGGAAGCTCTTCCTCCGGAATAATCTGGTCAATGAATTTACCGATCATGGAATGCTCACTTGTTCCGATCAGGTAAAGATCCTCACCCTCGATCTTGTACATCATAGCATCCATCTCCGCAAAGCTCATAACGCCTGTAACAACATTGCTTCTGATCATGAAAGGTGGTACGCAGTAAGTAAATCCCCGGTTGATCATGAAATCTCTTGCATAGGAAATTACTGCGGAATGAAGGCGTGCGATATCACCCATCAGATAATAGAATCCGTTACCGGCAACACGTCTTGCGCTGTCAAGATCGATTCCATCAAAATTCTCCATGATATCTGTATGATAAGGGACTTCAAAATCCGGAACAACCGGCTCACCAAATTTCTCAATCTCTACGTTCTGGCTGTCGTCTTTACCGATCGGTACAGAAGGATCGATGATGTTCGGGATCACCATCATATCTTTCAGAAGCTCTTCCTCAACCTCTTTCTCTCTCTGAGAAAGTTCCTCAATACGAGTTCCGGATGCAGCAACCTGTTTTTTAACCTCTTCTGCCTCTTCTCTTTTTCCCTGGCCCATAAGAGCACCGATCTGTTTGGAGATCTTGTTTCTCTCAGCACGGAGAGCCTCAACCTCCTGCTTAATCTCTCTGTTTTCTTTATCAAGTTCGAGAACCTTATCAACCAGCTCCAGTTTGCTGTCCTGGAACTTATTGCGGATATTCTGCTTTACAACCTCCGGATTCTCTCTCACAAACTTAATGTCTAACATGATATTCCTCCTGTATTAAAAATATTCTTACTCTTTGCAGTTTTTTATTCCTTCTCAATCTCACCAAGGCCAAAGTTTACTGCTTTTCTCAAAGCTTCCACTTCTTCCTGACTAAGTACAACATAGGACTCACCTTTTACGATCTCCTTTAAATAAAGGAAACAGTTATCGCGGCTGTGAACCGCATTCAAGATCAGACCCGTATTGTTTTTATCAAGAAGCGCCAGTGCAAAGCTGAGTTTTCCACCTACATCATCAAATGCATCATACTTTTCAACGCCATATTTGCTGAACATTACATTCATATTTTTTTTGATAAAGCTGATGTCATGATCATGATCTTCCTTTGCTTCATACAGCCGGTCGATCTGTGCAAATTTTCTTACAAAAACTTTTTCCAGTGACTGTGCATCTCCGCCTCTCATAAACATCTTGTACTTCCGTTCCAAACGGCTGAGACGCATATTGCTACTCACCACATTGATCAGAAGAATGATGGTAAGGATCAGCAAAACAATGATCACAATCCCGGAATCAATTCCCATGCTTTCAAAAATCCCGCTCATTCTGCCTCCTATCTGATAGATTCGAACAGATCAATGATCCTCTCCAGTTCATCTCTGGAATAATATTCAATTTCAATTTTACCTTTGTTGTTCTTCTTTCGCTGAATGGATACCTTTGTTCCCATGATACCTTTCATTTTTTCTTCCAGGCTCTCATAAATGGCATCTTCTGCTGTGTTTTTCTCTGTTTTTACTTTTTTCGCAGGAGAAACCAGATTCTTTACAAGTTTTTCCGTCTCACGAACACTGAGTTTTTCATCAAAAACCTTCATAGCTGTTGTTTCCTGAAGAGCTGCATCAGAAATTCCCAGAAGTGCTCTCGCATGACCAGCTGAGATCATATCTGCAATTACCATTTCCTGAACTTTTGAAGAAAGCTTCAGAAGACGCATGGAATTAGTTACTGCAGTTCTGCTTTTGGCAACTCTGTCTGCGATTTCATCCTGTTTCAGGTGAAACTCTTCCATCAGACGTTTGTATGCCATCGCTTCCTCTATAGGATTCAGGTCTTCCCGCTGAATGTTCTCGATCAGGGAAATTTCTACGATTTCCTGGTCTGTAAACTCTTTTACAACAACAGGAACTTCCTTGAGCCCTGCCATCTTGGCAGCTCTCCAGCGGCGTTCGCCTGCAATGATCTCAAAATAATCCTTCTTATCGGATACCAACAACGGCTGAAGAACACCGTACTGTTTAATGGATTCCGAAAGTTCCAGCAGCGCATCCTCATCAAAATGTCTTCTGGGCTGATTCAGATTTGGTTCTACGCTGGAAATTTTCACAAGTCGTTCTGCGGCCGGATTATCTTTTTCAGTTGGTTTGTCTTTTTTTACAACTGCAGATCTTGTCTTTTTTGCAGGTTCCTTTGACGGACCGCCTGCTTTGTTCGGGATCAGTGCGTCAAGACCCTTTCCAAGGCCTCCTGTTCTTCTTCCAGCCATCACTCGCCCTCCCTGCCTATAACTTCTTCTGCCAGGAGGCGATAACTCTCTGCTCCTGTAGATCGTGAATCGTACAGATTGATCGGTTTTCCATAGCTTGGTGCCTCTGCAAGTCGTACATTTCTCGGTATGATCGTTTTGTATATATTCTGGTCCAGGTTTTCTTTTACATTTTCTACAACCTGAAGTGACAGATTTGTTCTGGCATCATACATAGTAAAGACCACGCCTTCGATCTTCAATCTCTTATTCAATCGGTCTCTTACCAGTTCGATGGTATGTATCAACTGTGACAAACCTTCCAATGCATAATACTCACACTGAATCGGCACCAGAACGGAGGTTGCGGCTGTCAAAGCATTAATTGTAAGCATACTCAGTGACGGCGGACAATCCATGATTATGTAATCATATTTCCGGCGAAGTTTATCCGTGATCTTTTTCAGGATAAATTCTTTATCCTCAAGATCAACCAGTTCAATTTCTGCACCGGAAAGATTCATATTCGATGGTATCAGGTCAACATTATCTACAACGTTCTTTATAATGGTATCCTTGGTCTCTGCTTCTCCAAGCAGCAGCTCATAAAGGGTGTTTTCTACTGCATTCTTGTCTGCGCCAAGTCCACTGGTCGTATTTCCCTGCGGATCAATGTCGATGGCAAGAACCTTTTTCCCTTTTTCAGCAAGGCAGGCCGATAGATTGATGGCTGTCGTTGATTTTCCAACCCCGCCTTTCTGATTGGCAACTGCAATGATTCGTCCCATTGTACCCCTCCTTTTTATTTTTTTAAGGGATTTTTACTCATTGGATATCATTATAACACTTTTATTTTTAAACTGCCACATAATGTTTCACGTGAAACAATAGAAAATAGGTTTTGAATTATTTTATTTATTGTGTAGTATACCCAAACTCATTCCGAACTAAACAGAAGTTTGACAGTAACAGTACATCGATTATAAAGTCCATCAACTCCGCATAAACTTCCAGTTTTATTTGCTGTCAATCAGACTATATATTTTACGCCATTACGCCATAAAAACGTACCGAGAAATGAAGTTCCCATTTATAGATATTTTGCTGAAATTGTTCTGATTTATCGTAATCTCGAAAATAATTCGATTTTCTCGGTATAGATATTATCTTTTATGGAACCTTGCACACTACTACATAGGCATCGAAATCCCTTTCTTTTACAGCATTTATAGCATTTTCAAATTTTATCTGAACACTAAAAACATTACTATTATTATCAAGTGAATAAAAGCATCTGTAAACGCATTCGCAGTTCTACACTGAATAGCTTCGCGATTTACCAAAAAGGACTACAAGCTACTCTTCCCTGATAAGAAGCAGTTCTTCAACCACTGCTTATCGTTTCTTGCAATTGAAGCAAAAAACAGGGGGAAACTCCTGATTCGAGTCATACAAACAAAAGTATCCGCAGTTGCTACGCAGCTTTACACCGAATAACTGCCCCGCAGTTTATTAAAACTTGCTTGTACTCTTCCTGATACAAGCAAGTCCCCAACCACTGCTTATTGCTTCTTACACTTGAAGCAGGGGACCTCCTGGCTCGATTAAAAACTATATCTCGCTACCGTAAAGCGCATATGAGTTGTCATTGTTGCGAAACATTTTTTAAGTCAAGCGTAAAAAAACATCCTTTTCACTACTGCTCATAGCTTAATAAATGTTTCGCAGTTTATCAGAAGGAGACTGTACTTCTCCTGATACAAGCAAGTCCCCAACCACTGCTTATTGTAGTTCACAATTGAAGCAGGTGAATTACTTGATTCGATTAAAATCTATATTAAACCTACCATAAAACAAATAAACACGAACTACAGCTGTTTTTTATTTCTGCAATTGTCAAAGATGGGGTTATAACTCTTTATTCTTAATCTGTCTTCGGATGATGTTTCACGTGAAACATCACCCCAAGACAGATTATCAAACCAATATTCATAATTGAAGCAAGTGACTTCCTCGATCCGGTTAAAAATGCCATCAACGAAATCGATCCAGGACACGGTTTGACTTGTAACTGCAAGGGTACTGAACAGTTACGAACACATTATAAAATCAATGAGAAATATCAAAAAAATACTCCGATATATTCTCTCTGGCATTATCTGTATCACGAAAGCATGTAAAAAATACAAGAAACTCCATCCACAAAATAATGTGGCTGTTATCTTTATATTCCCCAAAAGCATCTATATATAGTAAATGGAAACTTCTTTTCCCGGAGTGTTTTTATAGTGTGAAATACATGTATCTCTCGTGAAAAAAATATAATATTATGAAACTAGAATTTTCGATTTTTGTTTATTTTATTATGTTTACGAAAGATTTGCGTATTTATTTCATTTTTCTTTCAGTCCTGTTATATATTCGTTATGTACATGTTAACTAAAGACTTTTTCAAGCATAGTTTCATTTTGTAATATCCAATATAAAATGTATCCGAATAAGGTTCCGGCATAGAACTAGCATAAAATAAATTTCACTTAATAGGCTTTTTCTTCTAAATCAAGCCGTAAAACACTTCCCTGCCTTCCCTTTATCCCAGTCATGCGGACAAAAATTTTTGCATTCGATCATAGTTTTACACAAAATAGCTGTTTTACAGTTTATCAGGAAGAGTACAAGTATTTTCCCACCCACAGCTTATTGTTTTTTTGTAATCGAAGCAGCTACTTTCTTTTATTCGATCAATCAAAATTTCACATGTTTAAAGCAGGAACGGATCTATATTTTATCTTTTTGCCGTATGTGTGCAGGTGCACATTTTATATTTTAAGGCTTTTTTATATGTACATGCGCGTAAAGTACGTTTTATCGTACTTTTTTATTTAAAGTACTATAATTTGTACTTTAATACTTTTTTATTCGTAAATATCCTATTATTTCTCTTTATTTGCCAGTATTTTCTTTTATAAAGTCCTTTTTATCGTACTTAACGTTTGTGTTATTATCATTATCATAGCGTTCTCTTCGCAGAAATAATCTCTTATTTCTCTTTATTTCATCCTTACTCTTATATCGTTTTTCTATAAAATCCCCCATATTTTCCGCCTTACCCTCCATTTTTTCATATAAATACACATTTTTACTACATTCACTTAACTTGTTAATTCCCCATCCAGTTCACAAAAGCATCTGACCGAAATCATGGGGAATACTGATGACAGTATCTGGCAACTCACCTTCAAGTGTGCAAACATATCTATCCAATTTGGGATCAAACGAATAAAAATACCCGTATTCGCTACGCAGTTCTACACCCAATAGCTACTTTGCAATTTATCAGGACCTGCTTACAATGTACCCATAACAGTGGCCACATGAATTAGTGCAGTACCTTGTTTTCAGACATGCCCACTATTCCTTTCCCCGTTTCTAAACGCCGTCGCATTCTTCCTAATACACGCCACCCACTGCTTATTACTTATTACTTTTTACTTTTTCGTAATTGAAGCAGGAGACTTACTGTTAACTGGTAATATTATCCTCCGAGTTTTTTTGTGCGCAAAGACCACTGAAAGCCCTGGACATATCATGCAAATTTATGTGATTAGCATAATTTCTGTGCATCGCGAAGTGTATTACCAAGAACGAAGTGATCAGTAATCAGGAAACTTTTTGATTTAATTCAAGCAGATAAAAGCATCCGCTTCACTACTTGCTCATAACCGAATAAGTGCTTCGCAGTTTATCAGAAGGAGCCTGCACTTCTCCTGATGCAAGCAAGTTCCCCCGATTATTGCTTTTCGCAATCGAACCAGGGGACTTATTTGATTCAGTTAAAAACACTTCTTCTCTTGCCTCATTTTCCCCTGAAATGCTATAATCCATAAAGAAAGCATTCGCAAACGCCTTGCAGTTTGCGGCTAATACATTGTTTCGTAAATAACTATACCAATCGCGTGGGATGTGGATTCGAGTGTGCAGGTATAAAAATGCAGGCGTAGCTGGCTATGCTGAGGCTTTTAGATCTGTGCAGTCGGATTCACCAATAAGTAATTGGTATAGTTATTTCGAAAACAATGTACTAGTACAGCGAAAATTAAGTTTCTGCTATATTGACGTAGGATGATTTTCTCATATGCAAGGCGAAGGAATGAGGCGTAGCGGTGGCTACGGCGATTGACGACAACGCAGCATATGAAAAATCAGACAAGTCAATATGGCGGTTACTTAATATTCGCTGTACTAGTCATTTATCATCTGATTGAAAGGAATATTTTATACATGAACACCACAAATAATCGCAACGATTTCTATAAAGAACAATTAGACAAGACTTTAAATGGCAATGAAAAGATCGAAACTGCCATTGCAGCACTCCAAAAAGAAGCAACCGAAGAAATGCTTGCTCATACTCTCACCGTAATCCGTCACAGAATGCAGGAGCAGGCACAGCTGATCATTGCTGTAGAACCTCCAAAAGGTGATGGAAAAATTTCTCTTCATGCGATCAAAACCAACGATGGAAAGCAATGGTGGGCTGCATTTACCAGCTTTGACGAAGAGTTAAAAGGCAGTGATAAGATCATGTCCTCATTTACCGCAGATATTGATAAGATTTTTGCTTCTGCATTGCAAGAGCCGTCTGTTGAGGGAGTAATTCTCAATCCATGGAACCGCACACTGATGCTGAACAAAACCCTTATCAACATCATCCTCGGTAATCCTGTATAGCATCAGCTCTGTCGGATAACAAGTCCAATGTTTCACGTGAAACACTTGGTATTTTACTGAAGTATAAAAGCATTCCAGCGGATAACAGCATCCTCTTCGCTACTTGCTCATAATAAAATAACTGCTTTGCAGTTTATCAGAAGGAGATTTTCCTCCTCCTGATACAAGCAAGTCCACGCCCTCTGCTTATTGCTCTTCGCAATTAAAGCAGGGGACTTACTTGATTCGGTTCCAAATCTGATTTCTATGTATCATGAAGCATATTGGCGATGCTACTGTTCACTGATAATATTCCGTAAGTTTTTTTATAAACGAAGGCCGCAGAAAGCCCGAGACCATACCGCACCAATTTATGCGATCAACATAAATTCTTTGCATTGCGAAGCGCTTTACTGAAAGCAGAACGAACAGCAACTTAGCAATCATCGCCAAGAACAGAATGGACAGTAGCGTCAGCATACAATAACAAGGTTAGGGTTCCCACAAAAGCATTGTAAATTTTTCGTTCCTGTCGTATAATAAAGCAAAGAAATATTCAGAAAAAATCAGATCAGATACCTGAATTACGTTACATCTGTCCTGATTATTTTTACGAATTCCAGGAGGCTTTTTAATGAAGAAAAATGGACACAGACTACTTACTCTTGCAGCTTTAGTCGGAACTGCCGCAGGTGTTATTCATATTGCTAACCGTTTCATAGATGCCACATCTCAGCTTAAAGATATGCTGGAACAGCCACACAGTAGAACCTATGACTGGCGTTTTGGAAAGATTTTTTATACAAAACAGGGACATGGCACCCCTATTCTTCTTATTCATGATATCATGCCAGGCGCTTCCGGTTATGAATGGAATGCCATAGAGAAGCAGCTCGCAACCGAACATACAGTTTACACCATTGATCTTCTTGGATGTGGACGTTCCGAAAAACCGGATATTACTTATACCAATTTTGTATTTGCTCAGTTACTCTGTGATTTTGCCAAGAATGTGATTCGTGAGGAAACCGATGTTATTGCCAGTGGTTTCTCAGGTTCTTTTGCGATCATGGCTTACCGTAACAATTCCGACCATTTCCGCAAGATCATGCTGGTCAATCCACCAAGCTTCAGTTCCCTGAAGCAGGCACCTTGCAAAGACAACAAGCTCTTTAAGTATTTTATCGAGCTTCCGATTTTCGGAACTCTGATCTATCATATGGTAGCTTCCCGCGAATCCATCAGCAGTCTGTTTATGGAAAAGCTGTTCTACAATCCCTTCCATGTAACAGATACACTGGTAGACACCTATTATGAATCCGCTCACAAGGGTGGTTCCAACGCCAAATATCTGTATTCCAGCTACATTGGCAAATACCTGAATATCAGCATTAATAATGCCGTAGAAGCTTCCGATGCATGCATCTATATTATTTCCGGAGAAAAAGAAGCTTCCGCTTCTCTTATCGCAGAGGAATACCAGAAGCTGAATTCTTCCATTGAAACCGCTGTGATCCCGGAAACCAGACATCTTCCTCATCTGGAAGATCCGGAACATTTCCTGGAACAGGTAGCTATTTTCCTGTAAAAACAACTTATGATCCGGCATCAAAATTTATCTATAGTAATTTTGGAAATCAACGTATCAAAAGAACATTGTTCATGTTCGGAGCCGTTGAGCTTCATGCAGTAATTTGTGGAAATGCTATAAACCAACAAAAAGCCAATAAAAAAAGAGTACTGTTTCACGTGAAACATGAGTTTTCCCTCAAACAAACGTGTAACAATACTCTTTATTTTTTACCAGACTCACAGCATGCATCCGGACATTTCTCTTATCTAAGTGCCTGCTCCAGATACATGTGTGTTGTATTATCGATCAGCTTATGTGTCAGCTCTGCCATATGCTGTGTACTCTCCTGATTCTCAGAAGACAGCCATGTCTTGATCATTCCCACGCATCCATTCAGACAAAACGCATACGCATACTCAATATCACGGTTGTCTTTCGGCAGACGAATTGACAAGCGATGCAGCACTGTATCTGCGATCAGTTTTTCTATACGATTCACAAAAGCCATATCTCCATTCTTTCCAAGAAGTGCGATACAAATATCCTTATTATGATCCAGGATCGTAAATATCTGCTCAATAAAAGGATACGAGCTCTCCTTATTATTAAGAGGATCCAGAGGATAGTCTGCCACCAGATGCGTGATTTCCTCCATCAATTCAGCCTCAATGGATTCCAGCATCTGATAGATATCTGTATAGTGAAGATAAAATGTGGAGCGGTTGATATCAACTTCTTCCACCAGTTCCTTTACCGTAATCTCCTTAATGCTCTTCTTCTGCATAAGACGGGCAAGCCCCGCTCGCAACTGTGCCTTGGTCTTACGTACTCTTCTGTCAACTTTTTCCGCCATCTTAATTCCCCCTGCAATTCAAAAAAGCAAGCACGTTTCCTCCGCCTCAATCACCTGTCACTTACGATACTCTGCAACTGTCATACAATGCATAATGCATCCTTCAAACGAATAAAAGCATTCGCTTTCTCTACGCCGATCTGCATGATACCAGATATCTGCTGTTGTTAAGAATTGACAAGATCAAAATTGTTAACGACGCCGACCTACACGATACCAGATATCTGCTGCATATTTGTGTTGAAACATAGGAATCCTGTCTGCATTTAATATTACCAACTGCACATAAATTCAAAGGAAATAACGTACTTTTTGTCTATTATGCAGTTTTTTATTTGTAATAGACACTTCCATTATTTCCGTCTATTAATATACATTCAGTAAAGATTTAATGGTTGTATCTGTGGTATGTGTTTAGTATAATACATCACGTAAAGAAAATCAACACTTTGTTTGATAATGGAATATAAAGCTATTAATAGATTTTAATATGATTAATAGATCTCGTCGCCATTACTGGAATAAAGTTTGATTAATCAACTATGTTTGATAATACAATTTAATAAGAAAGGGATAGGTAATATGATCAAAAACGAATGGAAAAGCTTACTTCGTAACAAGCTCATGCTTATCGTCGTAATCGCCATTATCGTAATCCCGATCATCTATGCAGGTCTGTTTCTGAAATCCATGTGGGATCCTTACGGAAACGTAGACAGCCTGCCAGTGGCCGTGGTAAACGAAGACAAACCTGTCGAGTATAATGGCAAGACCTTAAGCATAGGTAAGGACATGACGGATGAGCTGAAAGACAACGACTCAATGGCATTTAACATTGTAGACAGCAAGACAGCAGAGGACGGTCTGGCCAATGGAACCTATTACATGGTTATCAAAATTCCGGAAAATTTCTCCGCAAACGCAGCCACTGTAATGGACAACGAGCCAAAGCAAATGGAGCTATCCTATGAGACAAACCCTGGAACCAACTATATCGCCTCCAAGCTCAGTGAAACAGCAATGCTGAAGCTTCGTGATAACATTGCTTCCAAGGTTACGGAAACCTATACAGAAACCGTTTTTGATTCTATCTCAGAAGCAGGTGACGGAATGCAGGAAGCTGCAGACGGATCCGGAAAGATCGAAGACGGACTGAATACAGCAGCTGATGGTAACAAAACAATTACCAAAAACCTTAAGAAGCTTTCCACCAGTACTCTTACTTTCGTAAGCGGTGCTGACAGTCTCACCGAAGGTCTTAAGACCTACACCGATGGTGTTGCAAAGGTTAACGATGGTGCAAAGAGCCTGGACGATGGTGCAGATCAGCTGAACAGCGGCGTTGCAACCCTCACAGAAAAGGTTCCTGAGCTGACAACCGGTGTGGATACTCTGGATAAAGGTGTTCAGCAGTACACCGCTGGTGTGGATGAGCTTAATAAAAATTCTGATGCACTGAAATCCGGTGCAAGCAGCCTGGAATCCGGTGCAAACCAGCTGAACAGCGGCGTTGCAGCTCTGACAGAAAAGGTTCCTGAGCTGACAACCGGTGTAGATACTCTGGATGAAGGTGTTCAGCAGTACACCGCTGGTGTGGATGAGCTTAATAAAAATTCTGATACGCTGAAATCCGGCGCAAGCAGCCTGGAATCCGGTGCAAATGCATTAAGTGCAGGTATTGATACTCTTTCCGACGGAGCAACACAGTATGTAGCTGGTGCTGACACTCTTGCAGATGGAACTACCACCTATGTGGCTGGTGCTGGCAAACTCGCAGCCGGTGCCAAAGAGCTTGCAAAACTTGAAGACGGACTCACAACAGTTTCCAATGGTATCTCTCAGCTGAATACCGGTGTTACCAAAGGAACCGATGACTCACAGTCACTGATATCCGGAACACAGCAGCTGGAAAACGGACTGAAAGCCCTGAACGATAAGGTTTCTGCTCTGAAAGAGGGAACAACACAGGAATCCATCAACAAGCTTGCAGCCGGCCTTACTTCCGCAAAGGATGGTATGGACACAGCCGCAGCTGGTATGAACAGTGCTGCAGCTGGTATGAACAATGCGGCAGACGGAATCAACAACGCAGCCGGATATATCACTCAGGCCGCAGGTATCACAAGTCAGACCAGCAGCAGTATCACAGACAGTCTGATCCCTGCTCTCCAGAATGCAGGCACACAGTTCTCACAGGTAGGTGATCAGGTCAGCAACATCCTTACAGGATACGGACAGCAGACAACGGAGGCACTTACTGATGCAAATACCAAGATCGGTACTGCCGGACAGACAATGACCGATTTAGCAGCACAGCTTCAGGCGATTCAGGCAACCGCTTCTGAGGACGGAACCATTTCCGCAGCAGCTCTGAATGATGTGATCAACGCTTTAAACAGCGTAGCCGGTGGAATGACTGGCGTGGACGGTTCTTACATGAGCAGCTATTCTGATCAGGTTTCACAGCTTGCAGCTGGTGTATCCGGTCAGCTCTCTTCTACTCAGGAAAATCTGAATGCTGTTGCTTCCAAGCTTAACGAAGCAGCTTCCGGACTGACTCAGATCTCCGGAGGACTGACTCAGGGTGCCGGCACACTTTCTGAGGGTGCAACAACCATGACAGATGGTGCAAACCAGATGAGTGCAGGTGCAACAACCATGAGCGCAGGTGCAGAGCAGTTATCTGCAGCTACAAGTCAGCTTCCTACAGATCTGATCGCTCAGCTTTCTGCAGGTGTTACCCAGCTGTATCAGGGTGCACAGGCTGTAAACACAGGAACCAAGAACGTTTCCGCAGGACTTCAGTCTCTGGAAGACGGCACAGTCGAAGCCTTCCCGGCTGCAGCAGCAGGAATCAAAGCTCTGAACGATGGATTTGACCAACTGACATCTTATGATAAGCAGCTCAACGATGGTGCAAAGAATCTGAAAACAGCCGGCAAACAGATCACTGGCGCACTTCCGGATATCAAATCCGGTGCAGGTCAGCTGGCAGATGGTTCTAAGGCACTGACAGATGGAATCACAACTTACACCGATGGTATTGCTAAGCTTTCCGAAAACAGTGCTGCTCTTACAGACGGCACCAAGAAACTGGCAACAGGAGCCAATGCTCTTTCCAGCGGTGCTACTACTCTTGCAGATGGAACAAAAGCATTAGCCGATGGTTCCGGAACACTGACAACCGGAATCACAACCTACACCGATGGTGTTGCTAAGCTTTCCGAAAACAGCTCCGCTCTTACAGACGGTACCAAAAAGCTCTCAACAGGAGCCAAAACCCTTTCCAGCGGTGCTACTACTCTTGCAAACGGTACTAAGACATTAGCAAACGGTACCTCAACACTTCTCAGCGGTACCGAGAAGCTTGTAAGCAACAACAGCACACTTAACAATGGTGCAAAACAGCTTGCAGATGGCGCTGCCCAGATCCAGAGCGGTTCCTCTCAGCTGTATGATGGCTCCAAGAAGCTTGGAAGCGGTATGAAAGAACTGAAAGACGGTTCCAAGACACTGACCACAAGCCTCAGCGATGGAGCTACCACTGTAAAAGACAATTCAGCAAGTGATGAAACGATCAAAATGTTCGCAACTCCTGTTGTAAACGATGAAACAAAACTTACCGATGTCCCGAATAACGGACACGCAATGGCACCTTACATGATGTCTGTAGGCCTCTGGGTCGGCGCACTGGCATTCTGCCTGATGTATCCTCTGGCTCAGTATAAAGGCAAACTGAAATCCGGTTTCGCATGGTGGGCAAGCAAAGCTTCCGTCCTTTATCCGGTAGCGATCCTTCAGGGAATCTGCCTGATCCTGCTGTTACGTGCATTTAACGGATTCACACCTGCAGAGATGGGCAAAACCGTACTCTTCGCCTGCCTGACATCAATGACCTTTACCTCTATCATGTACTTCTTTAACATTACTCTTGGTAAAGTAGGAAGCTTCCTGATGCTGGTATTCATGGTCGTTCAGCTTGCAGGATCTGCCGGAACTTATCCGGTTGAGGTTTCACCTTCATTCGTTGCAAAGATCCATGCATACGTTCCGTTTACTTATACGGTCGATGCATTCCGTGCAACGATCAGCGGTGGCCGGAGCATTACCACTTCCATTATTGTAATGGTTGCACTGTTAGTGATCTTCACGATCCTGACGATCCTTCAGTTCAATCACATGACCAAGAGAAAGAAAGCAGAAAAAGTTGTTCTCTTCGACTGGCTGGAAGAAAGAGGTCTTGCATAATACTTAGTTACTGACAGAAGCTCCCCCGAACCTTCTGTTAGATATAGAAAAATTAAAACTGTACAGTTGCTCAGATGAGCTTCTGTACAGTTTTTTTATATTGTCCTCGTCAATTCTCCACGCTATAATTATAGCAGTTATAGAAAATCAAGCTCGCCAGTACACCGTGCCTGATCTATGCAGCAGATTTCAGTTCAGAAACACTCCTGTCAGATTCAGAAGAAGCGGCAATATGACTTCTCAGATCTACTCACAAACCGGAGCTCTTTCTGACTGCAAGCCTGCGATTTTCAATGGAAAAGCAACCTGGTATGCATCTAATCCACTGACCGCAAAAACAGACGGAATCATCACCTATGCTACACCATTTACCGTCTTCATGGTAAAACCTGGAAAGCTATCGGCAATACAAAAAATACAACCTACACCGATAAAAAGCCAGGCACCGCAACCAAATACTGTATCCGTGCATACCGCATCATAAACGGTAAAAAAATATACGGACCTTATTCATCTGTAAGGACCGTAAAATAATAGCAACATAAAAACACCCCGGAAAATCCTAATCTGTGTGGTGTCTCCGAATATCTGATCATCAAGCGGATATTCGGAGATCACCTTATTATTTACGGATCTCCGAGGTGTTTTTATTTATTTTCTTAATATTTTATTTTTCCGCCTCAGCTGTTGGTGTTGCTATGGCTTCTGTCTCTGTTTCACCGTTTACCATGGTTTCATATGCATTGAACATTTCTTTTACTGTCATTTTGTTTACAAGAAATACCTTGTCTCCAACGACAGCTGCATAATAGTTTGTGTCATATGTGTAGAAGGTAACGGTTGTCTGGTTCTTGTCAGAGTCTGTGAATACAGCGGTCATCTCCGGATCTGCAGCCGGTGTATAAGCGTCTGTCAGTCTCTTCTGTCCTGCCATGTTTATCAGCTTGTTGTAGAAGGTAGTAAAGGTTGTACTTTCTATTTCCTTACCATCCAGCTGATAGGTTGTTGTTTCTTTTTCGTTTCCGTCATCATCTGTGGATGTTTCACGTGAAACATTTACAGTACTTGTTGTTTCACCGTAAGTAACCTGGAGCTGATCCAGATTTTTTACAGACAGATAATTGACGATCAGTGACCAGAGATCTGACGGCGTTTTGTCAATAACTGCACTCAGTGTATCTGTTGACATTGTATAGATCTGTTTGTTATCTACCGTTACATATCTGCTGCCATCTCCTGCCTCATCGCCAACGTAAATGACAAGCTGTTTATCCACTGTGGTTGTCTTGCTGTCTGCATCTTCTGAGCTGCTGTCCGTGTCAGTATTGTCACTGCTCTCAGAATCGCTCTCAGAGGCCGTAGAATCGTTTTCTCCGGATTCTGTACTGTCTGTGCTGTCATTCTTCACCTCTTCCTGATAATCCACTGTAATCGTCGCATAGGGCTTATCAAGACCATACTGGGAAAGATCCTCTGCATTGTAGTTTACAAACTGGTCAAATGCAAAGCTTCCAAGTCCGGAGGTTACGTTTCCTGCTGCCGTTGTATCGGCAGACTCTTTATCGCTACTTCCGTCACCGGAAACATTCCAGGTAGCTCCGTCGGAATTTTCTTCCAGGACATAGGAATCTTTATTCTCACTGACCTGGACCTTTTTCACTGTGGAAGAATCAATTGTCGGGAAATCTTCTCCCTGTGCATAATCGTAAAGGGAATTCATAAACGGAGACACTGTGTCCGCTGCCACTACATATACCGTGCTGTCATCATCATCCTTGGAAATGTAATACTGATTCGTAGACGTATTCTCATCTCCGATGTTGAGCTTCGTTGTCCCATCAGCGGTATCAACGGTTACTGTATTAGATGGAGAATCCAGTCCGTATTCCGTAAGATCCTCCACATCCTCCAGGACTCTGTCCGCTTCCACCTTTTTGATGGCGGAAGCTGCGGAATCCAGAGTTGTCTGATTTACAGGAAAAGCAGTCTCATCCTTTTTCACCCAGGAATCATCTTTTTTCTCAAAGGTCACTTCCTTCTTGTCTACGATAAATTCCAGGGATTTAATGTCATCCGTTTTCACGGAAAACACTTCTGTTTTGCTTTCCTCTTCGCTGCTCTCTGTCTTTTCTTCTTTGGATACGTAGGTGTTCAGTCCCACATAAACGCCGCCGAGAACTGCCAGAACAACAACTGCTGAAACAAGTTTGGTTGATTTTTTCATTATGCTTTTCTCCTCTTAAGCCAGATCAGGAATCCTGCAACAAGGAACACTCCCGGGATCAGACCAATGGTACAGATCTTCCAGAAGGCTGCATCATAATCGGTTACTGTCAGGCTTGTGGACTCAAGGCTCTTGGATGGAATAGAAACGGAATTACTGTCGTCTGTGCTGGTCATCCAGTTTAAGGACTCCAGAAGGAGCTTTTCATTTCCGCCGGATACCATCTGGTTTATCTGGCTCTCCATCAGATTGGCTGTGGAGTAGTAAACGATCTGTGTTTCCTTATCATCATCCAGTTTCTCAGTGATGGCAACACCAAGATCAAACGGTCCGTCTACATCTCCGTCTTCCTTTTCGATATTGCTGCTCTGCATATTTGCTTTGGAGTAAGCCTTGTCAGAGGTTGTCAGGATACTGTCGATGGTTACGGTATCTCTTACATCATCTGTTTTCTGAATGCCCTGCGCATACGGTGCCAGTACATAGGAGCCTGCAGAAGCTGTCTCAGAGCTTGCATCTGTGCTGTTGACTGTTGGTACAAGATAATATGGCATTTGCATTCCATAATGCTGATTATCACCCTCAAATACGATTCCCTCTGCACACTTTACACCATAGTTTTCAAGAACCGCATCAAAGTTCGGCAGATCATCCTGTGTATAATCCGAGAAGATCATAGCTTTTCCGCCTGCCTCCAGATAATCCAGGAGCTCTGTTTTTTCTTCCTCGGAAATATCGCTGGTCGGAGATACGATCATCAGGCAGTCTGCATCATCCGGAACCTTTCCCTCTGTGAGAAGGTTCAGCTCCTTGATATCAATGTTTGCTTTCTGGATATCTTCTTTAAAGCTGGAATCCAGATCTTTTTCTCCGTGTCCGGATAAGGTGTACATGATCGGAAGATCCTCGGATGTCACATAGCCGATCGCACTTGTGATCTGTCCTTCTCCATCAAATCCGGTAGTAGTCTGCTGCCAGGTATTATAGTCTACTGAAGAGGAATACATATCGTTGTAATTGATAACCTTGTTTCTGTCGCCGCAGACTACGATCAGGCTGTTTGACGCAAGATCATCGGTTGTATATTCCGATGCAAATTTCGGATTTACAACCGGGTCTTTTACCTCAACTTTAATATGCTTGGACTCATCTTTATAACGTGAAAGCAGATTGGAGATCGTGTCGTCCTCAGAACCGCTTGCCGCGATCTGATAAATGGTAACATCCTTATCCAGTGCCTTCAGTACCTTCTTTGTTTCATCACCGATGGTGTAAAGCTTGGATGAGCTTACATCCAGCTGTGAATATTTGGATGGGATCGCACCGACGATCATATTGATCACAACCACGATCACGATAAAGACAGCTGCCATAGCCATGCTGTAGGAACCATTTTTGATATGTTTTTTGCTGATGGTGCCTACCAGCTTTTTCGGATCCGGTTTATGTTTCTTTTTGCCGGAGTCCTGTGCTGTCTCCGGTACGGCTGCCTCGCCTTTATTTTTCTTAAATTTCTCACTGAATTTCATTTCCCTTCACCCCCCTAGTTCCAGCGTCTCTTCTGAATGGACTGCATGGTAAGGAACAAACAGATCGCAATAACAGAAATAAAATAAACGATTCCTGTCACGTCAAACACGCCGTTTGTAAAATTATCATAATGTCCGCTCAGGTTAAATACGTTCAGTACCTTCTGGATACCACCCTGGAAAATACTGGATTTTACAACGTATACGATGACAAGGGCAATCTCTCCCACAGCTCCGATCACTACAGAGATCAGGACATTTTTGATCATGGTATAAATGATGATCGCGATCGCCACGATCAGAAGTCCAAATGCCACTGCGGTTGACATGGAGGTCTGTGAAAAGAATGAGGAAATTCCGTTCATCATATAGAAGGCGAACAGGAATACAAACGTAAGTACTGCTGCAATTACCTGGCTTTCTGTAAGCGCTGACATAAATACACCGATCGCCAGATTCGCGCATCCCAGAAGGAAAAATCCCAGGATCCCGGTGTATGCGGAAGCATAGGAAATCGTTCCGAACTTACTCATGATCAGCGGATAAACGCACATGATCACGACCGGAATGGCAAATACAGCTACCAGTGCAAGATATTTTCCAAATACGATATCCCATACAGATACCGGTGCGGTCAGAAGAAGCTGATCCGTTTTCTGCTTGCGCTCTTCTGCAAGTACACGCATGGAAAGGATCGGCACACCGATCAGGAACACAAAGGTCAGTGCGCTTAAGGTAGTTTCAAATTTTGAATAGCCGCCTGAAAGCTGATATGCGGAAAAATAAATTCCGGTCAGCACCAGGACGAAAAATATGAAGAGATATCCAACCATGGAGGTCAGATAGCTTTTCAGTTCTCTTTTAAAAATCGCTGTCATGACTGATCCCCCTCTTTCTCATCAGAAGCCTTCTCTGGTTCCCCGTTTTTTTCTTCCTGAGTTTTTTCTTCTTCCGATGATCTGTCTTCTACCGGTTTCCACTGTGAGCTTTCCGGTTTTCCGGCGGATTTTTTCTCTCCTTCGGTAAGCTCAAGGAATACATCCTCAAGGGAAACTCTCTTAACCTGCATCTCGTAGATTGGACAGTTCGCTTTTGCCATAGCGTAGAAGACTTTTTCACGGATATCCACATTTTCCTGAATGGAAAGTTTTGTTTTCCACAATTTTTCATCGCTGTCATAGGACATTTCCACCCCGGTTACGCCTTCGATCGTTTCCAGAGCTTTTCGAATCGTGTCTTTCTCGCCTTTTACCTTCATAAGGAGGCTGTTAGAGCCTGCTGCCAGACGTTCCAGATTATCCGGTGTATCGCTGGCTACCAGCTTTCCATGGGAAATAATCAGAACATAATCACACACTGCTCTTACCTCGGAAAGGATATGGGAGCTTAGGATAACCGTGTGCTTCTGCTTCAGGCCTTTGATCAGGTCACGGATCTCGATGATCTGCTTCGGGTCAAGTCCTACTGTCGGCTCATCCAGGATGATCACCTCCGGATATCCCAGGATCGCCTGTGCAAGGCCCACCCTCTGGCGATAACCTTTGGAAAGGTTTTTGATCAGACGGTCTTTCATGTCTGTGATCTTTACCATATCCATGACTTCTTTTATCTGCTTGTCTTTTTGGTTTCTTGGGATTTTTTTCAGATCAGCCGCAAATTTCATGTACTCAAGAACAGTCATGTCAAAATAGAGCGGCGGCATTTCCGGCAGATAGCCGATACATTTCTTGGCTGCCTCCGGTTCCTCCAGAATATCATGACCATCGATCATCACTTTTCCTTCTGTGGAAGCAATGTATCCTGTGATCATGTTCATAGTTGTTGATTTTCCTGCACCGTTGGGGCCCAGGAATCCGTAAATTTTCCCCTTTTCGATCTGAAAGGAAAGATGGTCAACTGCAGTATGATCGCCATACTTTTTGACCAGATTACTTACTTCGATCACTTTACTCTCCTCCTTTTATTCTCAGGGAAATACTTTTTTAATTATCGATTTCCCATTTTATAAGATGCCAGAGGCAAAAGGTCCTGAAACTGAAGCCCTTGACTCTGGCGTCTTTTCAATACCAATAGAAAATGCCCCTGGATGAAACAGAGAATGGGGGAATCCAGGGGCATCTCTATCGGATTATAGTGTAAAAGTAATTTGTGATAAAAGTAGGATAAATTTGTGATAATTTTGTGAAACTCCCGGACAAAAAAATCTCCTGTCGGACAGATTTTGCCTTTGTTCGACAGGAGGTATCTTATGCCAGTGGCTCTCTGAGCGGTGTTCCGGCTTTTCTCGGATATTTGCCTGGGGTGTTCTTTACCTTCTCGATAATGACCAGGGAGCGGCCGATCTCGGAGCCCGGAAGGTCAAAGTACTGAATATCCCTGATCTTTCCACCAAGGATCTTTACTGCTTTCTCTGCTGCTTCTGCTTCTTCCTTTACAGAACCGGATTTATAGGAGACAAAAAGCCCTCCGACTTTTACATACGGGAGACAGTATTCAGACAGGGTTGCAAGTCCGGATACTGCTCTGGATACGCAGAGATCATATTTTTCTCTGTAGGCTTTGTTTTTTGCATATTCTTCGGCTCTTCCGTGAATGGCGGAAATCCCCTCCAGGCCCAGGAGCGCAAAGGTTTCTTCCAGGAATTTTACTCTTTTATTGAGGGAGTCCAGAAGGCAGGCTTCCACCTCCGGGAAGGCGGTCTTCAGGGGAACACCCGGGAATCCGGCGCCGGTTCCGATGTCCATAACGGTTTTTATCTTACCCATATCTACAGCCTTGACGCAGCAGAGGCTGTCCAGGAAATGTTTCACGAGAACCTCGTCAAATTCTGTGATACCGGTGAGGTTCATGACTTTGTTTTTTTCTACAAGATATTCGTAGAACCGAATAAACTGGTTTTTCTGCGTGTCACTGAGTGTGATCCCAAGCTCCTCGCAGCCTTTTTCCAGGATTTCTAAATTGTACATGCAGCTTCCTCTCTTATTTTCTGTGTTTTATTGTTATTCTTTGTATTATCTGTGTTTATGTTCGGATCTGCTTTCCAGATATACAAGAAGCACGGAAATGTCAGCCGGGGATACACCGGAGATACGGGACGCCTGGCCGATGGACACCGGTCTGTAGGCTTCCAGCTTCTGGCGTGCCTCAATGCGGAGGCTTCCTACATCTTCGTAATCAATGTCTTCCGGAAGCTTTTTCTGCTCCAGTTTCTTAAACTGCTCTACCTGCTTCATCTGGCGGCGGATGTATCCATCATATTTGATGTTGATCTCTACCTGCTCACATACATCTTCCGGAAGCTCCGGTCTTTCTTTATCGATGGGTGCAAGCACCTTATAGTTAAGCTCCGGCCGACGGATCAGCTCTGCAATGGTGGTTCCGGATTTCAGAAGGGTACTGTTCAGAGATTCCAGAAGGCTCTGTACCTCTGCAGAACCACCTACGGTTGCATGTTCCACTCTCTCGATCTCTTCCTGGATCCGGCGCTCTTTTTCCTGTAATTTATGGTATGTCTCATCATCGATCAGGCCGACCTCCCAGCCTTTTTTGCGAAGACGAAGATCTGCGTTGTCCTGGCGGAGGAGCAGACGGTACTCAGCACGGCTTGTCATCATTCGGTACGGCTCATGGTTCTCCTTTGTTACCAGATCATCGATGAGAACACCAATATATGCCTCTGAGCGGTCCAAAATCAGCTGTTCCCGGCCTTTTACCTCCATAGCTGCATTAATTCCCGCTATGAGGCCCTGAGCGGCTGCTTCCTCATATCCGGAGCTTCCGTTAAACTGTCCGCCGCTGAAAAGGCCCTTGATCTTTTTGAATTCCAGTGTGGGATAGAGCTGGCGCGGATTGATGCAGTCATACTCAATAGCGTAAGCATTTTTTACAATCCTGGCGTTCTCCAGACCCGGTACGGAATGGTACATCTCGTACTGAACATCCTCCGGCAGGGAACTGGACATTCCGCCGATGTACATTTCATTTGTGTAAAGACCTTCCGGTTCAATAAATACCTGATGGCGTTTTTTGTCTGCAAAACGAACTACTTTATCCTCAATGGACGGACAGTAACGTGGTCCGGTTCCTTCGATCATTCCGGAATAAAGGGGGGATCTGTCCAGATTTGCGCGGATGATCTCGTGTGTTTTTTCGTTTGTATAGGTCAGCCAGCAGGATTTCTGCTCGATCTGTACAGATTCCGGGTCTGTGGAAAAAGAGAACGGTACGACTCTTTCATCTCCGAACTGCTCTTCCATCTTAGAATAATCAATGGTGTTTCCGGCGATTCTGGCCGGAGTTCCTGTTTTGAAGCGGAACATTTCGATCCCCAGCTTTTTCAGGGAATCCGTAAGGTAATTGGCTGCCTGAAGGCCGTTCGGTCCTGTATAGTTGCTGACGTCGCCGTAAATGCAGCGGGCCTTGAGGTAGGTTCCTGTACAGAGGACTACAGCTTTTGCGTGGTAGGTGGCTCCTGAGAAGGTTTTTACACCGGTGATGTGCCCGTCTTCTACCAGAAGCTCGGTCACTTCACCCTGGCGGATGGTTAAGTTCTCTGTATTTTCCAGTGTCTTTCTCATTTCTGTGCTGTAGGCCTGTTTATCGGCCTGTGCACGAAGGGAATGGACTGCAGGTCCTTTGGACTGGTTGAGCATTTTGGACTGGATGAAGGTTTTGTCTATGTTTTTACCCATTTCCCCACCGAGAGCATCCAGTTCACGGACGAGATGCCCTTTGGAGCTGCCGCCTACATTGGGGTTGCAGGGCATAAGGGCGATGCTGTCTACGCTGACTGTGAACATGACTGTGTTGAGCCCTAAGCGGGCGCATGCCAGTGATGCTTCGCAGCCTGCGTGGCCGGCGCCTACTACTATGATGTCGAAAAACTGTTCCAGATTTTTCATGCTTTTTCTCCTTTATTTTTTCTCTTATTTTTCTCTTATTCTTTTTCTTTGTTTATTGTGTGGTTGGTTTTTGGTTTTATTTTTACTTTCTTGGCAGAGGGCCTGGTTTTTTTGCTTTGGGAAGCTGTGGAAAACCGCAAAGGGGCCGTAAAGCCACGGCCCCTCTGCACACCCCTCGGGCTTTTTTTTAGGAGTTCTTGGGTTGTGGTGTGTGATACGGTGTTGACTTTTGTCTGTATGCTTCGGTATTGGATGCGGAACGTTGTGCCGAGGGGGTTGCAGTGGAACTGTAATGAGGTTCTCGACGTGCGATGCACGTCTGCGGAATTCTGCAATCCATGTGGCGTACAGCAGGGAGCCGCAATCTATGCGGCATATGCGGCCGAGGTTCCACAACCCATGCGGCATATACGGCCGGGTCTCCGTAATCTATATTATGCAACAATATATCCTACAGAAATATACAAAGTTCCGTTTGATACATTTCGGCTCAGTGTCGAATTGCCAGTACAGAAGCATACAGGCACAAGTTAGTTTCTTTCAGTTTTCCACAATCGCTGCACTATATAAAAAAGGCCCAGGGGTGTGCAGAGGGGCGCGGCCTTGTGCCCCTTTGCGGTTTTCTCACATTCCAATGTGATCTACCCTCTGCGGGCTTCCGCAGTCCATGTGGCATACAGCAGGGAGCCGCAATCTATGCGGTTATACGACCGGAGTTCCGCAATCCATACGGCATATACGGCCGAGATTCCGCAATCCATGCGGGCATTCGGCCGGGGCCTCCGCAGCCCATGCGGTTATTATTTCCCCATACAAAATTTAGAAAATATCTCATTAACAAGGTCTTCCCCAAGTGATTCTCCCAGAATCCGTCCCAGACTTTCGTATGCATCTGTCAGGTCTATGGAATAAAAATCCTCCGGCATTCCGCTTTCTATGCTATTTTCTACCAGAGAAAGACTTTCCTGTGCTTTTAAAAGCTCCTGTCTGTGGCGTTCATTGGTGATGTAGACTTCATCATTGAAGTCAATCTCCCCACTGAAGAACATTTCCCGGATTTTTTCTTCCAGGTCTGTGATCCCGGTTTCTTCTTTTGCGGAGATTGGGATCACCGGCTGGTTTATTCTGCTCTTTAAATCCTCTATATCTATAGCAGATTCAAGGTCTGTCTTGCTGTAGAGGACAATTGTCTTTTTCTCTTGCAAAATTTTTATGATTTCTTCGTCATTTTCATCTAACGGTACGGAGGAATCTACGACATAGAGGATCAGGTCTGCGTCTGCTGCCATTTCCTTGGCTTTGGATACGCCGATTTTCTCTACGATGTCTTCTGTCTGGCGGATTCCAGCTGTGTCAGCGATCTTTAATGTGATCCCATGCAGGTTGATATACTCTTCCAGTACGTCTCTGGTGGTTCCTGCGATATCGGTCACGATGGCTCTGTCCTCTCCCAGAAGCAGGTTCAGCAGAGAAGATTTCCCTGCGTTCGGCTTGCCCAGGATCACGGTACGGATACCTTCCTGTATGATCTTTCCGTCTCCGGCTGTTTTTAACAGGTTCTGTATTTTTTCTTTTTCTTCTGCTACGATCTGTTCTAATTCTTCCGAATATCCTGTCAGATCATAGTGCTCCGGATCGTCTAATGCCGATTCAATGTGCGCTATATGGTACAGTAGTTTTTCTCTGATCTGCTGTACGGTTTTTCGGACCGAACCTTTTAATTGTCCTACAGAATTCTTTAATGAGTACTCATTTTTGGACTGTATCACGTCCATAACGGCCTCCGCCTGGGAAAGATCGATCCTTCCATTGAGGAATGCACGCTTGGTAAATTCTCCCGGCTCGGCAATAATGGCTCCGTTTTTCAGCACAGTTTCCAGTACCTTTTTCATAGCTAAAACGCCACCGTGGCAGTCGATTTCTATGGTATCTTCTCCTGTATATGTCCGTGGTCCGCGCATAGCCATGACCAGCACTTCGTCTACCATTTCTTCGTTATCATAAATATATCCATAATGGATGGTGTGGCTTGGGACGTTTTTCAGAGATTTTTTTCCACCCTTGGAACGGTATACTCCGGATGCGATCTCAAAAGCCTCCGGACCACTGATCCTGACGATCCCGATTCCCGATGCGCTCATGGCTGTGGAAATCGCAGCAATCGTTGTCTCTTCCATTTTTCACTCTCCTTTGTCAAACGGATAAAAGCATTCGGATAAAAGCATCCGGTTAAACGCAAAAATGTTACTCCGGAAAAGCTTTTTACACGCAAAAACACGTGTTATTCACGCTTTCACCTAGAATAACATCTTCTGTCAGTTTCCATATTTATAATGCTAGAGCGTGTTTGAAAAAGGCTTTCTGCAAGATGTGCGTCACAATTTGTGGGAGATTTTGTCCGGATGAAGGCGCCGTAGCGGGCTACGGCAACTGAATTCGGGCAAAATATACCGCAAAGTGGGGCGTGCAGATTGCGGGAATGATTTTTCAAATACGCTCTAATCTCTGCATTCCGGATGTCCGCTGCAGAAATATCTTTTGTTATTTGCTCTTCAATGATTATAAAGAATTGTTGCGGAGATTGCAATGATAATTTTTAATTTTCAGTTCCATACAAAAAAGCCGTACCCACGGAGCTTACGCTCCGGGATACGGCTTATAGCTTTACCGGTGGATCATCAATTATTGCGTTTCAGTTTTACTACTACATGTCTGTAAGGTTCTTCTCCCTCACTGACTGTCTCTACATAGCGGTTGCCCTGCAGAGATGCATGGATGATCCTTCTTTCGTACGGATTCATCGGTTCCAGAACTACCGGTTTTCTGGTTTTCTTTACCTTGAAGGCGATTCCTCTTGCAAGGTTCTCCAGAGTTTCCTTACGACGGCGTCTGTAGTCCTCGGTATCGAGTTTTACACGAATGTAGGTAGACTCGCCTTTGTTTACCACAAGGCTTGTCAGATACTGAAGAGAATCCAGTGTCTGGCCTCTTTTTCCGATGAGGATACCCATATCCTCACCTTCAAAATCCACATCCAGAGAACCGTCTGCAGTGTTGTATTTCGATGTGATCTCCACTTCTCCAAGATCCATGGAGCCGAATACATCACGAAGAAATACGACTGCTCTCTCCTCAACCTCTCTAATCTTCTCCGGATCGCTGAGGATCTCTATCGGTCTGCCCTGCTTCGGTGCTCTCTCACGTGTTTCCTTCGGCTGACGCTCCTTTGGAGCTCTTGGCTGTTTCTCACGTGCAGGCTTTGCTTTGCCCTGGAAATCCCTTGCAGGTCTTTCCTTTGGCGCTGCTGCCTTTGCAGGTGCTTCTTCGGATGCCTTCTCCACCTGTACAGCTTCTTTCTTCACCGGCTTCTTCTCCTCTGCAGGAGCTGCTTTCGGTGCAGATTCTTTCTTTACATCCGGAGTAAAAGGCTTTTCTAATTTCTTCTCTTCTTTGATAGCGTCCAGTTTCACGGACTCTACCAGTTCATCGATCTCCTGCATATCAGAAACTGGCTCGATTCTGCGAACTTTGATCACGGCAGGTTTGCTGCCGATTCCGAAGAATCCGGAGCTGCCTTCACTGATAACCTGAATATCAAGCTGGTCACTGGAAGTTCCAAGCTCAAGACACGCTTTTGTGATAGCTTCATTCTTTGTTTTTGCTGAAAACTGAATGTAATCCTCCATTACGAACCCCTCCGTTCCTGATTATTTCTTCTTATTTCTCTCGTCAAAGTCTCTTACGAGATTTGCTTTAGCTGTGATGCTGCCCGGTTTTGCACTTCTTGCCTTCTCATAAGCAGTATCAACCTTCTGTGCTTTGTCTGAAGCACCATTGTTTCCGCTGTTGCCCTTATTGATCACAGGTTTATTGATATTCTTGGCGGACTGATGAGCCTGATTGGTGATCTTCTGCGGCGGAAGTCCTTCCTTCGCACGCTTCGCTTCGATCTTCTTCATATTCTCATTAACCAGATCATCAATGTTCATCTTATCAAGATGACGATTGATCGCAAACTGCTGGGCACTTCGAACGACAGCACTGGCGATCCAGTAGATACCAAGACCAACCGGGAATGTGAAACAGAAGAATGCAGACATCAGAGGCATGACCATGTTCATGGTTTTCATGGAGTTTGCCATTGCACTGGCCTGATCATTTCCGTCTGCCGGCTGTGTTGCAGCCTGTGGCATAAGCTTCAGGTTCAGCATCTGAGTTGCCCATGCAAGAACCGGGATCAGAAGTGCTACGATCGCAAGTAACAGAGAACCATGATTTTTGAAGAATTCCATGATATAGTACAGCGGCTGGTCTGCGATATTCAGTCCACAGAAGCCCTGCATCTTGGAAATATTGCCGGATGCTTTTGTGATCGCATCAGAAAATCCTGAAAACTGATTCATCTGTGCCAGCTCTTTCCACTGGGAAGGAGAAAGTGCATACAGAAAATCAACAATCGAGTTACTTGTAGCATTTCCGGCACTGTCCATAACGAGACTCACTCGTGTCATGGAATGGTCTGTGATAAACTGCTGCAGGATATCTGTGTATCCGTTTACAGCTAGCAGGTTGTCAACTACACCAGTAAAAATGTTCTTTACACTTCCAACGTAAGCAGGAATCCGGTAGATAACCTGATACAGAGCAAACAGAATAGGCATCTGAATGGCTAACTGTACACAGCTACCGGTTGGAGAAACACCATATTTCTGATAAACAGCCTGGGTTTCTTCGTTCATTTTCATCATGGAAGCCTGATCCTTTTTACCCTGATATTTCTTCTGGATCTTCTGGATCTCAGGCTGCATGATCGCGCTTAACTTGGAGAATTTCTGCTGCTTGATCTGCAGCGGTGTCATAAAGGCAAAGATAAGAATACTGAAGATAATGATACAAAGACCAATGTTCTGGATTCCGAACAGGCCGTCAAGCATCTTATATATGCCATCCATGATCCATCCCATCACAGACGCGATCTGTCCGATAATAGGAGTTCCGGTTTTTGTTGCTAAAAACAGTTCCAAATTCATTTCCTCCTAGACTTCTTATTCAATTGTAAAAGTCCGGTAACTATTCATTCGTCCACTAACTGCGGAGGTACTGAACAGTTACAAATTCCGATAACTGCTCTGCCCGGGAAAAGGCTGAACAGTCACAAAATAATTCATGGCACAGGGTCATAGCCTCCGTGGGAAAAAGGATTGCATCGCAATATCCTCCATGCCGCAAGAAGACTGCCCTTAAATGCGCCATATTTTTCGATTGCTTCCAAACCATATTGAGAACATGTGGGAATATAAGGACATTTCGTTCTCTTCATCGGCGATATATATTTTTGATAGAGCCTTATCATCTTAATCAGAAATTTCTTTATCATGTTCATTCCCTGTTATATGATGCTTTCTTGCAAGATGCAGAAAAGCACTCTCGATCTCGTGAAAGCTCTTGCCCTTGGCTGCGGCTCTCGCTACTACTACAATATCAAGGTTACTGTCAAAATCTGTTTCGTTGAGACGATAGCTTTCTCTGATCAATCTGGTGAGTCTGTGGCGAACCACACTGTTCCCTACTTTTTTGCTTACTGATATTCCCAGACGATTCTTCATGTGCTGATTCTTCAGCACGTACATCACCAGAAGCCGATTTGCGTACGATGTTCCGTTCTGATATACAACTTTAAAATCTTGATTTTTCTTTAAGGACTCTGATCTGATCAAACGAATCCTCCTTAATTAGATTCCGCCTGCGCGGATATTTCTCCGGATAGAAGAAAAGACCACATAAATGCGGTCTTGCAGCTTATGCTGATAACTGTTTTCTTCCTTTTAATCTTCTTGCAGCTAATACTTTACGTCCGCCCTTTGTGCTCATGCGAGCTCTGAAGCCGTGAACTTTAGCTCTGGATCTCTTTTTTGGCTGAAATGTCATCTTCATAGGTAAAGCACCTCCTTTATCTATTTTTAATTGTTATGAAATAACTTATCATTCAGAACATCGTTTCAATTATATAAATAAACCTCCTTTTCGTCAAGTAAAAATTGCAAAAAACCCGATAAAATCAAGGGTTCTATAAAATACCCCCACCTTACGGTATTTATTTTTTTCTCTTATGTGGAAAGCGCTTATGGTTTACGTAACATTATCCACATTTTGTGGATAACTTGTGGATAACTTGTGGATTGACCGGAAATCTATCCACTTTTTCGGAGGGTTTGTTCACATCGTTTTCAAAAAAACCCTTTATTTGCGGTATTTTTAAGGTGGATTTTTTTATACACATAATTCTTCCACATTTTCCACCAATTCTCGACTTATGGAAACCTCCAGGACTCTTATCCACAATAATCCACCCTAATCCACAGTAATTTCCCCACATTATCCACATTCTTTTCCCCAAAATCTCAAGGATTTTCCATTGCGAAAACCCCATTTTCATTGTAATATATAAAAGGATATCTATCTCCAGTCGCAGACTGGGGTTATTATAATACTCATGGGAGGAAAAAATGGACGCTGTTATTGAAAAATGGGAGGAGATCCTGCAAACTGTCAAATCTGAATATGAGGTGACTGATGTCCCTTTTAATACCTGGCTCAAGCCGCTGAAAGTTTATGAGGTTGACGGAAAGCTGATAACAGTGGTTGTTCCCTCTGAACAGGCAGCGATCGGAGTCAATTACATCAGTAAACGCTACAAAATACCCCTCCAGGTTACTATCTGTGTACTGACAGGCATGGAAGAATGCGAGGTTCGCTTCGTTCTGGAAAAAGATCTCCCCAAAAAAACAGAAAAAAACACTTCTTATGATAAACAGGTTCAGGATACACGTTACGAAGAGGCGCATTTAAATCCAAAATACACCTTCGACACCTTCGTTGTAGGAAGTAATAACAAATTCGCCCAGGCCGCAGCTCTTGCAGTTGCCGAATCACCGGGAGATACCTACAATCCACTGTTTATCTATGGCGGAGCCGGTCTTGGTAAGACGCATCTTATGCATTCCATCGCTCATTTCATTCTGGAACACGACGAAAACAGCCGTGTTTTGTATGTAACCAGTGAGGAATTTACCAACGAGCTGATCGAAACCATCCGAAACGGAAATAACACGGCAATGAGCAAATTCCGTGAAAAATACAGAAATATCGACGTTCTTCTTGTCGATGATATTCAGTTTATTATAGGAAAAGAATCCACACAGGAGGAATTTTTCCATACATTTAACAGTCTTCACAGTTCCAAAAAGCAGATCATCATATCCTCTGATAAACCACCGAAGGATATGGAAATCCTGGAAGAGCGCTTCCGTTCCCGGTTCGAGTGGGGTCTGATCGCAGATATCACGCTGCCTGATTACGAAACCCGAATGGCGATCCTTCATAAAAATGAAGAAATGAACGGCTACAACATCAGTGAAGATGTTATCAAATATATCGCTACCAATATCAAATCCAATATCCGTGAGCTGGAAGGTGCCTTCAACAAGGTCATGGCCGGAGCCAAGCTTGAGAAAAAGGAAGTAACTCTGGAGCTGGCAGAGCAGGCACTGAAGGATATTATTTCTCCGGATGAGAAAAAAGTGATCACACCGGAATACATCATCTCCGTTGTTGCAGAGCATTACGGAGTCACACCTGCGGACTTAAGCGGAAACAAACGAAACTCCAAGATCGTCATGCCCCGCCAGGTTTCCATGTATCTCTGCCGTGAGATCATATCCACACCTTTGAAAAATATCGGAAAAGCGCTCGGAAACCGTGACCATACCACCGTTATGCACGGTATCGAAAAGATCGAAAACGAATTGCAGAACGACGATAACTTAAAAAATACCATTGATATATTGAAAAAGAAGATTAATCCACAAGGTTAGGGAAGTTTTCCACATTACTGGTGTATAACGTGTTGATTGTATGTGGAGAGATGTGTACAACTTTTTTGCCAAAACGCGGCGGTAATTTTATCCCCGGGTTATTCACATGCGAAAATACCACTTTTACACAAAGTTATCCCAACGGAAAACCCCTGAAAACATCAGGCCTGCGGGAGTTTTTCACAAAATCTGGCCCCCTACGGCGGTTACTGCGGATTTTTTCTATAAATATATTTATAAAAACCACAAATTGTTCAGAAAGGGAGTTATACACACTATGAAAATCATCTGCTCCAAATCAAGTCTGTTAAAAAGTGTAAGTATCGCACTCAAAGCAGTTCCATCAAAAACCACAATGCCAATCCTGGAATGTATTCTCATGGATGCAACCACAAACCAGATCAAATTTACCACCAACGATATGGAGCTGGGAATTGAAACCATCGTTGAGGGTACTATTGAAGAAAAAGGTAAAGTTGCTCTTGATGCAAAAATCTTCTATGAAATCATCAGACGACTTCCGGATAATGATGTTACCATTAAGACCGATGATAAATATGCAGCAACCATTACCTGTGAAAAAGCAAAATTCAATATCCCTGGAAAATCAGGAGAAGATTTTGCTTATTTACCGATGATCGAGAAGGATGAACCGCTAACGATCTCTCAGTACACACTGAAAGAAATGATCCGCCAGACTATTTTTTCGATTGCTGTAAATGAAAACAATAAGCTTATGACCGGTGAACTTTTTGAGATCAAAAATAACTGTCTGAAGGTAGTTTCTCTGGACGGACATCGTATCTCTATCCGAAAAATGCCCCTTAAGAAAGATTATTCTGACCGTAAGGTGGTAGTTCCGGGCAAAACTTTAAGCGAGGTCAGCAAGATCCTTTCCGGAGAAGTGGATGATCAGGTCAGCATTTACTTTACAAAAAACCATATTTTATTTGAATTTGATCAGACTATGGTAGTTTCCAGACTGATCGAGGGAGAATATTTCAGAATTGACCAGATGCTTTCCAGTGATTATGAGACAAAACTGAAGATCAACAAAAAAGAGTTCCTGGATTGTATCGACCGTGCCACACTTCTGGTACGTGAGGTTGATAAAAAACCGATCATCATCAACATCACAGACGATGATATGGAGCTGCGCATTGATTCTGCAATGGGTTCCATGAATGAAGAAATCGATATTGAAAAAGAGGGTAAGGATATCATGATCGGCTTCAACCCGAAATTCCTGATCGATGCGCTTCGTGTTATTGATGATGAAACCGTGACGATCTATCTTGTAAATCCGAAGGCCCCGTGCTTTATCCGTGATGATGAGGAGAACTATACTTACCTGATTCTTCCTGTAAACATCAACCAGAATCAGGCCAGATAAAACCTGGGAAATATAAGGAATAAGGGACAAGAGATGTACGCAGCAGCTTCGGGAATGTGAGTGTACGTGTGAGACGCACATGCTTGAAGCTGTGAACAGAATTGAGCTCGGCAGTCAGGATATGTAAGCGTCCGTAGGGTACGTACAGCCTGACGGCAGATATCAGGATTGATATAAACGGATACACCAAAAATGCGTGACCGTTTTTGACCGATTGTATATGGGAATGCGATTGTGTTCTGAAAATTGTTTTATGCGTAAACTGCTGGAAGGGGGTATTTAAATTACCACCTTCCGGTGAAATTTGTATTTTGGGGGATTTTAAATACCGCCAGGAGATCAGAAAAGATCGATCTGACGGAGAAAATACCCCGGAGATAAGAGGAGAAAAAATTGGAGATCAGAATTAAAGACGAATTTATCAAGCTTGGTCAGGCGCTGAAACTGGCCGGTGTTGTGGAGGACGGCGTTGAGGCGAAATATGCCATCAATGATGGTCTGGTACTGGTGAACGGTGAGGTGGAGAACCGCCGTGGCCGCAAGATCCATCCTGGAGATACCATTTCCTACGATGGAAAAGATATTTATGTGATCGGGTGAAGGAATGTACATTGAATCCATCAGACTGAATAATTTCAGGAATTATGAGTCGCTGGAGATGAATTTTGATCAGGGCACCAATATTCTCTACGGTGACAATGCCCAGGGAAAGACCAATATCCTGGAGGCGGTTTATCTGGCAGGTACCAGCAAATCCCACAAGGGAAGCAAGGACCGGGAGATGATCCGCTTTGAGAATGAGGAATCCCATATCCGAATGATGGTGAAGAAGGGCGATCTTTCATACAAAATAGACATGCACCTCCGGAAAAACAAAGCAAAGGGAGTTGCCATCAACGGGCTGCCGATCCGCAAGGCAAGGGAGCTGCTGGGGGTGGTGAATCTGGTGTTTTTTTCTCCGGAGGATCTTAATATTATCAAGAATGGACCGGGAGAGAGAAGACGTTTTCTGGATTCGGAGCTTTGTCAGCTGGATGGTGTTTATATCACGGAGCTGGCCGGCTACAATCACATCGTGAACCAGAGAAACCGTCTTCTCAAAGACTGTTATATGAACCCCGGGCTGAAAAGTACCCTGGATGTCTGGGATATGCAGATGGTCGATTACGGAAAGAAGATCATCGGGAAGCGGGAAGCCTTTGTGGAGGAGCTTAACGAGATCGCAAGGGGGCTTCATAAGGGGCTTACCGGCGGGATCGAGGAGCTGGAGATCCTGTACGAGCCAAGTGTGACGGCGGCAGAGTTTGAGGATAAGCTTTCCAGGAACCGGGAGCGGGATCTTCGGATGAAGCTGACCTCCGTGGGACCGCACAGAGATGATTTTTGCGTAAAGGTCAACGGGATCGACATCCGGAGGTATGGTTCCCAGGGGCAGCAGAGGACTGCGGCCCTTTCCCTGAAGCTTTCGGAGATCTATCTGGTGAAGAAAAAAATCCGGGATACACCGGTTCTTCTGCTGGATGATGTTCTTTCGGAGCTGGATAGCAGCAGGCAGACATATCTGCTGGAAAGCATCCACGATATACAGACTCTGATCACCTGTACAGGACTGGATGATTTTGTCAGCCATCAGTTCAAGATCAACAGGGTTTTTCAGGTGGTAAAGGGGCATGTTTATATGCCTAAAGGGTTTTGACAAGCCCGTATGCATATGGTAAACTGATTCTGATTATGGAAAGTTGGTGAATATTTTGGATAAAGAGGAGTTTCGCGTTAAGCTGGGACAGATCAATAAGCTGGTCGAGACCCAGGATTACAAAGGCGCCATGCAGATTGTTGACAGCATTGACTGGCGTCGTGTGAAAAACGTCCGTACCCTTTGTGTAGTGGGCGAGATCTACGCGGCCAACAAGCGCTATGAAGAGAGCAAGGAAATTTTTCTTCTTGCCTACCACAGAGCGCCGATCGGCAAGAACATACTTTACCGTCTGATCGAGGTTTCCCTGAAAATGGGACAGATCAGTGAAGCCACAGAATTCTTTGATGAATACAGAGAAGTGGCAGGTAATGATAACAGCCAGTATATACTGAAATATAAGATCGCCAGAGCGAAGAATGCATCTCTGAATGAACAGATCCGTATTCTTGAGGAATATAAGGAGAAGGAATTTACGGAGCGCTGGTCCTATGAGCTGGCCAAGCTCTATTACAAGGCAGGAGACAAGCAGAAGTGCCTGGATCTCTGCAATGAGATGATCCTTTGGTTCAATGACGGAACTTATGTGATGAAGGCCCTTGACCTGAAACAGCGGATGGGTGTTCTCACTGGCGAAGAGAAAGAGAAATACGAACAGCGTTTTATCCCGAAGCTGATCCCGCCGGAAAAGGCGCAGGAGATCAGGGAGAGCAAGGAAGCATCCGGCGAGTATGAGGAGGCAAAACCGGTCACAGATACTATCCAGGTAGATGATGAGCGGGATCTGAACAGTGCGGAGACATTCCAGGAGAAGCTTTCCAAGGGATTCCGTGATATCTTTGGCGGACATAAGAAATCTGCGGAAGAGGATATGGAGGAAAAAGAAGCTGCGCAGGATGAAGAGCAGGATGAGGTTTCCACAGGCTCTGAGGATGTGACGGAACAGGCGGAAACGCCGGAGGCTGAGACTGCTGCGGCAGCAGAACCGTCAGAGGAGTTTACAGATTCTGAGGAGATCGAAGCAGCAGAAGGAAGTGAGGAAGCTTCGGATGAGCCTTCTGAAGAGCAGGAAGAGTTTTCCGGACAGGAAGTGGATGAGATTCCGCTGGCATCCGGTGTTGAGAACCTGTCATCCGGAAGTATGAAGCTGCAGGCTCAGGAACAGCAGGATAAAGAGGAAGAAGAGACTTATCAGGAAGCGGAAGAAGCTGAGGCTGAGAAAGCTACAGAGATGTCTTTGTCCCAGAGTGTTGCAGAGATCATGAAGGAGAAGGCTGCCGGAAATGAGGAAAGTGAGGAGAAGCCTGCAGGGGTTCCGCTCAATGAGGAAGGCAAGCCTGATTTTTCCGCAACGATCCGTATGCCGGAGCTGAAGATCCCGAAGTCCATGATCAATGTGGACCCGGAGAATGCAAGCAGTTCTGCGGAGATCCCGGATGCGTCCGGAATTTTCGGAAGTATCGAGGATATTGCGGCATCTGTAGGTGACAGGTCCGGGAAGGATAAAGATAAGGACTTCAACCTGGAGGATACTATTCTGGCAGCAGCTACACAGCAGGGAATCGATATCCCGGAGGAAGAGAAATCTCCGGATGTCCAGCAGTCCGACGTAACGGAAGAGCCGGCAGGTATTGAGGATCTGGATATTGCGGCTGATGAATTTGTTCCGGAGGAGCCGGATGCGGCAGATATCGAGGATATCATGGCGCAGATCTCCGCTCAGCAGGAGGAAGAGGTAACGGAGACTTCCGATACCAGACTTCCGGATATCGTATTTGATGAAGATGAGGAGCCGGTTACTGAGGAGGATCTTCAGGCTGCAGAAGCAGAGTTTCTGAATGGTCCGTCAGGAGTACAGAAGCCGGTGGAAGAAGAGGATGTGCTTCCGGAGATTCCTTCACTGGAATCTGAGGAGCAGGTGCAGAAGGCGGCAGCAGAGCCTTCAGCGAAGCTTCATCATGAGGAACCGGTGGCTGCAGCGGAAGAGGAAAATCTTCTTGATGAGGAAGAAGAATACAGTGATGACGCCTTTGACTTCCAGGAAGAGGATGATGAGGACTTTATCAGCAGTCTCATCGGTGATGATTCTGATGAAGCCATGGAAGAGGACGATGAGGAAGAGGAGCTCAGCGAGGAAGAGCAGCTTGAGAAATTTATCGCTACGATCCATCCGGAAAAGGATTCTACAAAGATCGTTTCCAGAAAGAAAGAGCTCACAGATGAAGAGAAACAGCTTTTCACCTATTTTGTTACAGTTCCCGGAATGAAGGAACAGCTGCTTGATGTACTCTGCGATGTGCAGATGGGCGCAGCAGACAAGACCTCCCAGACCGGAAATGTGATCGTTATGGGCGGCAGAGAAACAGGTAAGACGAGACTGATCTCAAGTCTGATCCCGGCAATCTGTAAAGAGCTGAATATCGAGGCTTCCAAGGTTGCCTATATATTTGCGGATGATCTCAACGGAAAGGATATTCCGGAGATCGTATCCAAGCTTGCCGGCGGTTTCCTTGTTATCGAGGATGCAAACCAGCTTTCCCAGGAAACAGCAGATGAGCTTGAGGAAGCTATGACCGGAAACACAAAGGGAATGATCGTGATCCTGGAGGATGAAAAGATCGGTATGCGTAAGCTGATCGCAAGATATCCGAAGCTTGCGAAGAAGTTTACATCCATGATCAACATTCCTGTATTTACAAACGATGAACTTGTTAATTTCGCCAAGGTCTATACCATGGAGAATGGATTCCGTATCGACCAGATGGGCATGCTTGCTCTGTATAATCTGATCGGGATCAACCAGAAGGAGGATCAGCCGATGTGCATCGGTACTGTGAAGACCATGCTGGATAAGGCTATGGAGAGAGCTCAGAGCGGATTGTTCAAGCGTTCTAAGAAGCGTGTGGACCGTGATGGCTACACGGTACTTTTTGAAAAGGATTTCAGCTGAAAATAAGAAAAAGCAGAGGTAAAAAATATGGCCAGACCTTATCTTGGTAACCCGAAATATACCATTGAAGTCCTTCAAAAGTATCATTTTGTTTTCCAGAAAAGGTTTGGTCAGAATTTTCTGATCGACGAGCATGTTCTGGAAAAGATCATTGAGTCTTCGGGTATCACGAAGGATGATTTTATACTGGAGATCGGTCCGGGTATCGGAACTATGACCCAGTATCTTGCGGAGGCTGCCAGAGAGGTGGCTGCTGTGGAGATCGACAGTTCGCTGATCCCGATCCTTAAGGATACGTTGAAGGACTGGGATAATGTTTCCGTGATCAATAACGATATCCTGAAAACGGATATCAAAAAGATCGCAGATGAGAAAAACGGCGGTAAGCCTGTGAAGGTGGTTGCGAATCTGCCGTATTACATTACGACTCCGATCATCATGGGGCTTTTTGAGAAGAATGTTCCTGTGGATTCGATCACTGTCATGGTGCAGAAGGAGGTTGCAGACCGTATGCAGGTTGGTCCTGGTACCAAGGATTACGGTGCGCTTTCCCTGGCTGTGCAGTATTATGCGAAGCCGGAGATCGTTGCGAATGTACCGCCGAACTGTTTTATGCCGCGGCCGAAGGTTGGAAGTGCGGTGATCAAGCTGACACGTTATGAGAAGCCGCCGGTGGATGTGAAGGATGAGGGGCTTATGTTCCGTCTGATCCGTGCATCTTTTAACCAGAGGAGAAAGACGCTTGTGAACGGGATCAGAAATTCCGGAGATTTTTCCCTGAGTAAGGAGGAGATCGAGGATGTGTTCAACAGGTGTGATCTTCCGCTGAATATCAGGGGTGAGGCGCTGACACTGGAGCAGTTTGCGATGCTTGCCAACTGTATTTATGATGAGAAAAATTAATATATGATAAATGCAAAAAGAGCCCGGGCAGCTGTTCCGGGTTCTTTTTGCGTTTCCGGACGGGAATGTTGGAGAGGTTTCCTGTCCGGACCTATATATTTGTCATAGAAAGGAGGTTATGTCTGAGGTGTCAGACATAAGTAAGTAATGAAAAATTTACATTTTTTATTTTACTGATGAGATGTTAGGAAAGTTTGTTTAAAATATGAAAATATTGTGAATATATTTTTGGCGATATACATAAAGTCTGAATGGTGTGGGTGGGAATGGGGAAAATTGAGGTTTACAGAGGGGTGGGGGTGTGTGGTATACTGAGGGGCGTCGAAAAGGTAATGATGAGGTAATAAAAAGGCAGTAAAAGATAATTAAAAATAGTAAAAGGTAATTTTTAATAAGGGCTGGTGCCCGTATGGAGGTTGAATATTATGAGAAGATTGAACAAGGTTACAGCTTTGGTTATTGCGGGTGTTATTTCATGTACATCTCCGATGATGGTTATGGCGTCTGATTCCGGTTCTGTTATGAGTCAGGCGGAGGAGATCCTGAAGGATAATGAGGTTGGGTCTCTTGCTTCTGATCCGGATAAGGTTGGGGATATCATTGTTTATGTGAAGGGGCTTTTTGATTCTAACCAGATCACGGATGATGAGATTTCTCAGGGGATCGATGAGGCTGCGGATCATTTTGGGGTGAGTCTTAATGAGGATGATAAGAGTTCGCTGGTTAATATTATCAGTAAGTTCCGTGGGATTGAGATGAGTGATGATCAGATCAAGGGGTATGTGAGTGATGCTTATAGTACTTTGAAGGATATGGGTGTTACGAAGTCTGATGTGAAGAATATTTTTGAGAAGGCGATTGAGTTTATTAAGGGGATGCTTTCACGGCGGTGATGGTGTTTGGATGGAACTTTTGATGAAGATTTAGGACATGGAGTTTTTGTTAGAGGGTGAGGGTTGTGGCTCTTTTGTTGGGGTTGTTGTTGGTTTGTTTGGTTGAGATGTACAATATGTACAATGTTTAGGGCTTTGGTTTTGTTTGTGAATGTGGTGTTTTTATAAATTGGGGGAGGGTGTTTTGAAAAAAAATTGTGCAAATGCGCTAATTGTTTACGAGATGTTCATTGTTTGTTCATATTTGTCTGGTAGTATAGGGATAGTTCGAAAGAACGTTACGAAAGACGCTGTAATGGTGTGTATCTGTATCATTACACATACAATTTTTTTCATAATAATCGCCCCGGTAAGCCACTACCGGGGCACTCCTCGTTTTTGGGCCTTTTTTGGGCTCTTTTTTTGTGGGTGGGAATGGATGGAGGGAGGGACGGACGGACTGCCGGAGGGGCGGCTGCATGGTCGTGCCTGGTGCGGTCGTTTCGCCGGGTCATACTAAGCGTCTGAGTCTTCTGCCGTGCAGGGCGCCCCATAACTCGCCATGTACGCTGATGCGTACCTGGCTCAGACAGATGGGGCTTACTCTGCGGCTTGTGGCCGCAGAGTACCTTCCCGTCAGAAGCCTCAGGCGCTAAGTATGACCAGCGGCTTACTCCGACGCACCGGGTCCCGACCATGTAGCCGCCCCTCCGGCAGTCCGTCCTGTGCGTTGGAGAGAAACAAAAAGGATGCACTACAAAGAAATTCTGGAATCGTACTAAGTCCGTCCTGTACGTTGGAGAGAAATAAAGAAAGCAACAAGGTTGTGATAAATGGGCTGATCTGAGTCCGTCCTGTGTGTTGGAGAGAAATAAAGGGGTTAAGAAATTTCCAGTGCAAAAAATATAGCGCGGGTGGGGTGTGCATGCTATAATGATTAGGATTATAGTGCTGTCGTCTGGTTTGGGGCGGCGGTGGTTGGGTTTTTGTTTGAATGGGAGGTCTGGATATGGCGGAGTCTATGAAGGATTTTGAGAGGGAGCTGGAGGCTTCTTTTAAGAGAATCGATGAGGGGGATATTATCTCAGGGACTGTTGTGAGTGTGGATGAGTCGGGGGTTGTTCTTGACCTTAAGTTTTATGCTGAGGGTTTTATTCCGGTGGAGGAGTTTTCCCGGGTGCCGGGGTTTAATATTAAAGAGGCTGTTCAGCCGGGGGATGAGGTTCAGGCGATGGTTCTTCGCAGGGATGATGGTCAGGGGAATATTCTTCTTTCTAGAGCGGATGCTGCGGATGTGCTTGCCTGGGACAGGCTGAAGGAGCTTCAGGATTCGGGTGAGGTGCTGGATGTTGTTGTGAAGGGGATCGTTAACGGGGGTGCCATTGCTTACGTTGAGGGTGTCCGTGGTTTTATTCCGGCATCCAGGCTTGCTTTGGAGTTTGTTGAGGATACTGAGGTGTTTCTGAATAAGCCGATCCAGGTGCGGGTGATCGAGGCTGATAAGGCGAAGAAGAGGCTGGTGCTTTCGGCGAGGGAGATTCTTCGTGAGAGGGCTGAGGTGGAGAAACGGAATAAGATTTCCAATATCCAGGTTGGCTTTGTGACTGAGGGTACGGTTGAGAGTTTGCAGCCGTACGGTGCTTTTGTGGAGCTTGGGAACGGGGTTTCCGGGCTGGTGCATATTTCTCAGATCTGTGATAAGAGGATTCGGAAGCCTTCTGAGGTTTTGAGTGTTGGGGATAAGGTTAAGGTGAAGGTTATCGCTATCAAGGATGGTAAGCTGAGCCTGAGTATTAAAGAGGCATCGGATCTGATGGCTAAGGAGGTTGAGGAGGAGTCTTTTGAGCTTCTGGAGTCGGGGGAAGAGGCTACTACTTCCCTGGGTGCTTTGTTTGCAAATATTAAATTATGATTATTTTGGATGAAAAAGGATGGATGTGTATGAAAAAACCGGAGAGAATATTTGTAATCGGACATAAGAATCCGGATACGGATTCCATCTGTTCGGCTATTGCTTATGCGGATATTAAGAACAGAACTACGCAGAATAAAAAATATATCCCGAAGAGAGCGGGGCAGATCAATGAGGAGACCAGGTATGTGCTGAACCGTTTTGGCGTACAGCCGCCGGCTTATCTGGGAAATATCGGTACGCAGGTCAAGGATATGGATATCCGGACCAGTCCGCAGGCGGATAAGAATATGTCGCTGAAGAATACCTGGGATCTGATGCAGGAGAACGGGATCGTTTCTCTTCCAATCCGGGATAAGGATGGGTGTCTGGAGGGGCTTGTGACGATTGGTGATATCGCAAAGACCTATATGGATACTACAGACAGTTATCTTCTTTCCAATGCGAGGACGCAGTATCAGAGAATTGCCGAGACTGTTGGCGGTGAAGTGGTGGAAGGTAACGGACACGGATATTTTGTGAAGGGGCGTGTGCTTGTCGGTACTGCCAACCCGAAGATGCTGGAGGGCTACGTTGAGGAGGATGATATGATCATCATGGGTGACCGTGAGGAGGATCATCTTCAGGCGATCAGCCAGAATGTCAGCTGTATCATCGTGGGGCTGAATATCGTGGTTTCCGAGAAGGTTATAAAGCTTGCTCATGAGAAGAATATCGTGATCATCCGGTCTCCGTATGATACGTTTAATATTGCGCGTCTGATCAACCAGAGTATTCCGGTCAGCTTTGTTATGAAGCGGGATAACATGGTTACGTTTAATACCGAGGATTTTACGGATGATATCCAGGATGTTATGATCAAAAACCGTCACAGGGCGTTTCCGGTGATCAATCCTCATGGTAAGTGTATCGGTACGATCTCCAGACGTAATTTTCTGGATATGCATAAAAAGAAAGTGGTTCTTGTGGATCATAATGAGGTGGATCAGGCTGTTGATAATATCGAGAAGGCGGAGATCCTTGAGATCATCGATCATCATAAGCTGGGTACCTTGCAGACCATGACGCCGGTTGCTTTTCGTAATGAGCCGGTGGGATGTACGGGTACGATCCTTTATGAGATCTACGGAGAGCAGAGACTGGAGATCCCGGAAAAGATCGCGGGGCTTCTCTGTGCGGCTATTATTTCGGATACATTGATGTTCCGTTCACCGACCTGTACGCAGACGGATAAGATCGCTGCCAGTGCTCTTGCGCTGATCGCGGGGATCAAGATCGAGGAGTTTGCCCGAGAGATGTTTTCTGCGGGAAGTAATCTGAAGGATAAGTCTCCGGAGGAGATTTTTTATCAGGATTACAAGAAGTTTATTGGTGAGGGTAATGTTTCCTTTGGTGTGGGTCAGATCAGTTCCATGGACAGCGAGGAGCTTAAGGAGATCAAGGAGAAGCTGATGCCGTTTATGGTGAGTGAGTGTGGCCGTCATGATATCACGAGAGTTTATTTTATGCTGACGAATATCCTGGAGGAGTCTACAGAGCTTCTGTTTTACGGGGAGGGCAGCCAGCAGATGGCGGAGATCGCTTTTGAGCGGAAACCGGATGGAGATACTTTCAGTCTGCCGGGTGTGGTTTCCAGAAAGAAGCAGCTGATCCCGGCTATGATGGAGGCTGCTCAGCTGATGAACAGCGATTATGCGTAAGAGGTGACGGAAAATGGCGAAACAGTTATGGAAGCCGGGGAACATGATCTATCCGCTGCCGGCTGTAATGGTGAGTGTTACCGATGGTGAGGGAAACGATAATATCATAACGGTTGCATGGACGGGTACGGTGTGTACCAATCCGGCGATGGCTTATATTTCTGTCCGACCTTCCCGTTATTCCTATGATATGATCCGGAAAACGGGTGAATTTGTGATCAATCTGACAACGGAGAAGCTGGCGTATGCAACGGATTTCTGCGGGGTCCGTTCGGGACGTGATGTGGACAAGTTCCGGAAGCTGAACCTTACGAAAGAGAAAGCGCAGTTTGTTTCTGCACCGATGATCGGGGAGGCTCCGGTTTCGATCGAGTGCAGGGTGCGTGAGGTGAAGGAGCTGGGGTCTCATGACATGTTTCTTGCGGATGTGCTTGCGGTCCATGCGGATGAAGCTTATATGGATAAAAACAACAGGTTTCGTCTTAATGATGCGGGTCTTCTGGTTTATTCCCATGGGGAGTATCTGGCGGGTGGCCGGAAGGTGGGAACCTTCGGCTACAGCGTAAAGAAGAAGCAGATGCAGAAGAAGTTGGATAAGAAATCAGACAGGGAAGCAGACAGGGAATCAAAGAAGGCAGGGATGTCAGAGAAGTTGAAGACGTCGGGAAAGCCAGGGATGTCAGGGAAATTGAAGATGTCAGGAAAGCCAGGGATGTCAGGGAAGTTGAAGACGTCAGGAAAGCCAGGGATGTCAGGGAAGTTGAAGACGTCGGGAAAGCCAGGGATGTCAGGGAAGTTGAAGACGTCGGGAAAGCCAGGGAGAGAGAAACGGTAGGTTCTGCGAAGCTGTAAGGTTTATTGAGATTTGGTGGCTGTTATGCTAAAATGAAAGGATACAGTATGAATAATATTACACTGATAGGGATGCCTGGTGCGGGGAAGAGCAGCATCGGTGTCGTTCTTGCGAAGGTACTTGGGTACCAGTTTATTGACTCTGATCTGCTGATCCAGAAGGCGGAGAAAAGGACTCTGAGTGAGATCATTGCGGATGAGGGTACAGAGGGCTTCAAGGCGATCGAGAATCGTGTGAATGCTTCAATCCAGGTGGAGAATACGGTGATCGCTACCGGTGGAAGTGTGGTTTACTGCGATGAGGCTATGCAGCATCTGAAGTCTGAGGGTGTTGTGGTGTATCTTAAGATCTCGCTGGAGCTTCTTTCCAGGCGTCTTGGTAATCTTAAGGGGCGTGGTGTTGTGCTCAAGGAGGGGCAGACGCTGGCGAGTCTTTATGATGAGCGTGTTCCTTTGTATGAGAAATATGCGGACATTGTGGTGGATGAAGAGGATAAGGATCTGGAGGGGAGTCTCCAGGTTGTGCTTGAGGCACTGAAGAACAGGGGAGATAAGGCGTAACTGTTGGCTTGTGGAAACGGTTTGCTGGAGTGTTTCGGGTCATGGGTTGTGACAGGTTTTCGTCATAAATTGTTTACAAATCTGAAATATGTGTTATAATATACAACTGACCTAAAAAACGGTATTGCGGAACGTTTGTTCCTGCAGTAAATTCAGAGAAAGTTTCTGCTCATAGAGGAGTAAATAATAGAGGTGTGTTATGGAACAGTATGTGATTAAAGGCGGCAATCCTCTGGTTGGAGAAGTGGATATTGCGGGTGCGAAGAATGCGGCGCTTGCGATATTGTCAGCAGCCATTATGACTGATGAAACTATATTGATCGAGAATCTGCCAGATGTTAGGGACATCAATGTTCTGCTTGAGGCGATCTCCGAGATCGGGGCTCAGGTTGAGCGTATTGATAAGTCTACTGTAAAGATCAACGGTTCTACTATCGGCAATCTCAGCGTGGATTATGAGTTTATCAAGAAGATCCGTGCTTCTTATTATCTTCTGGGTGCTTTGCTTGGTAAGTATAAGCATGCGGAGGTTCCGCTTCCGGGTGGATGTAATATCGGCAGCAGGCCGATCGACCAGCATCTGAAGGGTTTCCGTGCTCTTGGTGCGGATGTTGATATCTGTCATGGTGCTATTGTTGCCAAGGCGGAGAATCTGCATGGCAGCCATATTTTCCTGGATGTGGTTTCTGTTGGTGCTACTATTAATATTATGATGGCTGCTTCTATGGCGACTGGTCGTACGATCATTGAGAATGCTGCGAGGGAGCCGCATGTTGTTGATGTGGCGAATTTCCTGAACAGTATGGGGGCGAATATCAAGGGTGCCGGTACGGATGTGATCCGTATCCGTGGTGTTGAGACGCTTCATCGTACGGAGTATTCGATCATTCCGGACCAGATCGAGGCTGGTACGTTTATGTTTGCTGCTGCGGCTACTCGTGGTGATGTTACTGTTCGTAATGTTATTCCTAAGCATCTTGAGGCTACTACTGCTAAGCTTGAGGAGATCGGGTGTGAGGTTGAGGAGTTTGATGATGCGGTTCGTGTCCGTGCGCCGCATGTGCTTCATCGTACGCATGTGAAGACGTTGCCTTATCCTGGTTATCCTACGGATATGCAGCCGCAGATCGCGGTTACTTTGGCTTTGGCTGAGGGTACGAGTATTGTTACTGAGAGTATTTTTGAGAACCGGTTTAAGTATGCGGATGAGCTTTCCCGGATGGGTGCCAATATTAAGGTGGAGGGGAACTCTGCTATTATTGATGGTGTGAGGAAGCTTACGGGGGCGCGTGTGAGTGCGCCGGATCTTCGTGCGGGGGCTGCGCTTGTTATTGCGGGGCTGGCTGCTGAGGGTGTTACGGTTGTTGATGATATTGTTTATATCCAGCGTGGGTATGAGAATTTTGAGGAGAAGCTCAGGAGTCTTGGGGCTGAGATTGAGAGGGTTTCCAGTGAGAAGGAGATTCAGAAGTTTCGGTTGCGCGTTGGGTGATGGTTGGTGACAACTGGTAATGACTGGTAACGATTGATGATAATTGGATATTTGAGTTTTGGGAGAGTTCCCGGGTGTTTGGGCCTGGGAGCTCTTTTTTTGTGGGTGGGGATGGATGGAGGGAGGGACGAACGGACAGTCTGCCAGCGGGACGGCTGCATGGTCGTGCCTGGTGCGGTCGTTTCGCCGGGTCATACTAGGCGTCTGAGGCGCCTGTCGTGCAGGGCGCCCCATAACTCGCCATGTACGCTGATGCGTACCTGGCTCAGACAGATGGGGCTTACTCTGCGGCTTGTGGCCGCAGAGTACCTTCCCGTCAGAAGCCCCAGGCGCCAAGTATGACCAGCGGCTTACTCCGACGCACCGGGTCCCGACCATGCAGCCGCCCCGCTGGCAGTCTGTCCGTTCTGTTTTTTGGGGGTGTGAGGTGAGGTGGTCTGACGGGAGGGTGGTGGGCCATCAGCGCTGCGCTGGATGGCTGCAGGGGCTGAGTTTCCTTGTGGTGTGCCGGGAGGTGGTGGGGCATCGGCGCTGCGTTGGATGTGGGTGGGTGAGTTTTTTTGCGATTTGTCGTGAGGGGATTGGGGATAGAGGCTGTTTTGGATAGGGTGTGGTGTTTTTGTGTAATATTTAAATTTATTTTTGGAGTATTTTGGATTATAATTATGGAAAAAGATGGTTGCCTGATTGGTTGATTGGTTGACTGATTGACTGGTTGATTGATATCCGGAGTTTTGGTGACTGTTTTGTGGAACTTGAGAGATGAGCTTCGGATGTATGCTGATGAGGGTTGAGAGATGAGCTTCGGATGTGTGCTGATGAGGGTTGAGAGATGGGCTTCGGATGTGTGCTGATGTGGCTTGAGAGATGAGTTTCGGATGTGTGCTGATGTGGCTTGAGAGATGAGCTTCGGATGTGTGTTGATGAGGGGTGTGTGATGGGCTTCGGATGTGTGTTGATGTGGCTTGTGTGAGGGCTTCGGAGGTTTGTTGGTTTGGTTTTGAGGGTGGTCTTTTGGGGGCTGCCTGGGTTTTGGAGGGGAGTGGAGTGTATGTGTGATTATGTGGTTTTGCCGCTTTTGAATTCGTCTTTTGAGCCTGGGAGGGCTCGGGAGGTTGTTGAGGGGTTTGTGGATGTGGATTTGAGGAATATTGCGCGGGCTGAGCTTTTTTATTTTACGGGGCAGGCGGAGGAGTGTTGTGAGATCACGAGGGGGTATCTGTCCAGCAGGGTTATTGAGCTGAAGCTTTCGGCGTGTATTTTGTATGGGTATTCTAATCTGACGCTGGGGAATGTGGCGGCGGCTAAGCGGGGGATGGAGGGAATCCAGTCCTGTGTGAAGCTGGCTATGAAGAAGAAGGTTCCTAAGGATGTTTATGCGTCCTGTCTTCTGGCGGGGTATGTGGGGGCGGTTTTGCTTCATCTGCCTACGGATGGGATGCCTGCTTTTGGGGAGTACAGCAGGATGCTTCCTGAGGGACTGAGGCTTTTTGCCACGTATGTGATGGCTCACCATACTTATCTTAACGGGGAGATATGGAGTGCTTATGGGATGGGGAAGGCTGCTTTGTTTATGGCGGAGAGGTCGTATCCGATCAGTATGACGTATATCCACTGTATGATGGCGGTGTGTGCGATCAACCGAAAGCATAAGCAGGAGGCGCAGGAGGAGATGCTCCGGAGCTGGGAGCTGGCGAAGATGGATGGGTTTCTGGAGCCTTTTATTGAGCATCATGGGCTTTTGCGGGGGGGCTGATCGAGGCTTGTATCCGGAACCGGGATCCGGAGGCGTATCAGCGGATTACGGAGGGTGTGATTTCTTTCAGCAGGGGCTGGATGGCGCTTCATAATCCGGAAAACCGGAGAAAGGTTACGGGGGAGCTGTCGACGATGGAGTTTTCTATTGCCATGCTGGCAAGTGGGGGATGGACTAATAAGGAGATCGGAGAGCATCTGGGGATTTCCATTAATACTGTCAAGCATTACCTTACGGATATCTTTTGCAAGCTGAATGTCAAGAAGCGGGATGAGCTGAAAAAATTTATGTTAAAATAGTGACAGAGGCACTTTTTTTTGAAAAAACGGGCCTTACAAAACAACTGGTAGTGTTGTATAATAAATACCACAAATAGTCAGATTTTATTGGGAAATCAGACGAAAAGAACCAGTGAACGAGTAAGTTAAGAAGGAGGAGTTGAAGACTGATTCTCGATAGCATCTGATAATGTCAATATCCTTACCAAAAATGCCTGGTATATTGATATTACAATCACATAAGGGTAAAATATTGAAAAGGTGTAACCTGTTTACTCACCGGCTAAAAACATGAAGCTTTTTTAAGAGAAAGGAATATAAACAGAAGTAAAGTAATAAGAAATACAGTACACGTTAATGCACACATAGGAAAGCGGGAAAGGTATGAAAAAATTAAGGAATAATAAGATCAGAAAACTCCTGGCATTTATGGTGGCTTTGGCGTTGATGGTATCCTGTATGCCGAGTGCATATACGATCTCCGCGAGTGAGGCGTTCGGAGATGGAACGGAGGATATATTTACAGATGGCGAAATTACATCTGAACCAGCGGCCGAAGAATCGACACCGGATGTAAGCAGCGCTGACCAGGAGGAAACGGAACAGGCGCAGCAATCGACACTTACATATGAAAATGATTCTGTTAAAGTAACAGCAGAGGCACTGGAGGACGGAGCTCTTCCGCAGAATACAGCATTGAAGGCTGACAGCGTAAACGAGAATTCCTCCGTATCTTATGATACAGTTTCTCAGAAGCTTTCAGCAGCAGCTACAGACAAGGGCAGCAGCCTGAGAGGTTTTTTTGCGTATGATGTGTATTTTGCTGATGGCGACGGAAACAGAGTCGAGCCGAACGGCAGAGTCAGAGTAACTTTTGAGTACAAGACACCGGCAGCACCGGAGCTTACCGATGCAGCCAGTACGAGTGTAACCGTTGAGAAGCTTCATTATAACAGCAGTACCGGTGATACTGATGTTAACACCTTACAGGCCAACGAGGATCTGAAGGTTCTGAATGTCAACGAGGGCAAACAGATCCAGACACTTCAGGTTGAGACTGGCAACGCAGCTGTTTTTGCCGTTATGTGGGATTCTCCTGAGACAGCAGATGTCGAGACGGAAGCTGTTTCCGGTAATGAGGACGAGGTGCCTATCGCATCAGAGGAGCTTACGGACGGAATGGATATTTCGGACGAGCCTGAGCAGGATGCAGCTGAGACACCGGCAGCAGAGAATCCGGAGGTAACTCCTGAGGCAGAGCCTTCTGAGGAGCCAGCGGAGAATCCGGATGCTGAACCTACCGAAGCGCCGGCAGAGGATCCGGATGTGGTGGAAGAACCGGCAGAGGATATTGCGAGCCCGGAGGAAGTTCCGGCAGCAGATGAGAATGGTGAGACAAGCCTGATCGAGGTTCTGGGAGACGATACGAATCTTCGTGTCAGCCCATCTACCGAGGCAGAGGTTCTGGCAACTGTAAACGCAGGAACACAGCTCACACTTCTGGATACCGTAACAGCAGAGGACGGAGCAACCTGGTACAAGGTTTCCTGGGAAGGAACTGAGGCTTACATAAGAAGTGATATGGCACAGGTTGTTGAAAGCAGTGATGAGGCAGAAGAGCCTGAGGATGTGCAGGAAGAAGAAATTCAGCCTGAGATCACCAGATATGATTACACGAGTGACGAAGTCAATGTTAAGGTTACTCTTACCGATCCGGCAGACCTTCCGGACAATGCAGAGCTTTCCGTAACACCGGTAGAGCTCAGCCAGGAAGCGGAAGACCAGATCACCGAAGAAGCGATTAAAGAAAAGAAAGCCATCGAGAAAATCCACGCCTACGATATCAAATTCCTGGTGGACGGCGAAGAGGTTCAGCCAGGTGCTTCAGTGAAGGTATCTGTATCTCTGAATGATGAGAAGAAGATCAAGGATGCGGATGTATATCACGTAGACGAGAATGATAACGTTGAAAATATGGATGGCAGCGTTGCCAAGAATGGTGATGTTGAGTTCGAGACTACGCATTTTTCTACTTATGTAATTGTCCAGCAGGGAAATGACAACATCGATGTTACTGTTAAATATTGTGACGAAGGTGGAAATGAGATTTATGCAGCAGATGTCAAAACGCTTAATATTGCAGACAGACTTAAATTAAAAGAGCTTGCTAACTGGAATGTTACAAGAGTAAAGGTTGAAACAAAGTCCGGAAATAATTACGAAAAGCATGCTTCAGATGATACAGATGTTGAGAAGTCTATAGAACTGGCTGAGGATGCTACAGTTACAGCTTATTATAAAGCTACAGAGGGAACAACAACTGGAGATCCGACATTCTTTGATTATACGGTTAAGGTAAAAACTGGAAATGGTTACAAGGACAGGACTTCTATAAATAATCCGAACAATTATGAGGATAAGAATAGTCAAAAGTTAACAGTAGGTGGATCTGGCATTAATAGAGAATATTCATATAATTATGATGAGTATACCCAAGTGTGGCAGGATGATCAGAATCAATATCCAAATAGCTGGACTGGATTCTGGGAAAAGAAGGATGGAACAGAAACAGTAAAGGGATTATTAAATAATGTTGACGGAACGAACGTTACATTTAAGTATGCAGACCCAGGATTTTTTAAACAGGAAGATTTATCTGTAAAAGATAAAGATAACAATACAGTATATCTTAGAAAAGTATATAAGAATTATAAACTTAATTTTAGTAGAACTGGAGATACGTATAAGTTATCAACTGTTTATGATGGAAAGGGAGAATGGGCTGCAAACGCTGGTGCTAATTTCTTCCCACTGGATTCTGTTGGATATCAAGCCAATAGTAATGTAGAAGATGGTATGGAAAGTAATGGTGGTGGTGATAAATTCCATAACTATTTCTTTGGATTGCGTTATGATATTAAGTTTACGCTTGGAGATTATATTGGAAATCTTAAGTATAAATTTACCGGTGATGACGACTTATGGGTTGTTTTGGACGGAAAGAAAGTAGTTATTGACCTGGGTGGAATTCATAGTGCAACTACTGGTGAAGTAGATTTGTGGGAGGACTTATTAAATGGTAAGAAAAAAGCAGATTTAACAGATGCAGAGAAAAAAGCTGCGCATACATTAACAGTTCTTTATATGGAAAGAGGAGCTGTCGCTTCCAATTGTGAGATGGAGTTTACGCTTCCAAATGCAACTATTTCACAGGTTACAAAAGATCCACTTGGAACATTAGAATTACAGAAAGTAAATTCTAATAAAGAGCAAGGATTGAACGGAGCCCGTTTTACACTTTACGGAGATTCTGATTGTAAGAGTGAAATTGGAAGTGTAGAATCTGCACGAGTTGATAATGTGGATGGTAAAGTAATTTTCAGAAGTTTAAGAGAAGGAACTTACTATTTAAGAGAAACACAGGCTCCAGATGGTTATGTAAGATCTACGGAAACATGGACTGTAGAGGTAAAGAAAAACAGTGATAATACGGCAGCTTTAGTTACTTTGAAGGACCGTTCCGGAAAAACAGTTGAGGATAAGAAGATTGTTAACCAGACCCGGCAGGAAATTATTGACTCCAGTATGACGACTAGCAAAACGGCTAAAGTGAAAGACTGGGATCAGAGAACCTATGACATTACCATTAACGCAACATCCACAAGTACAAGTTCCATAATTGAAACGAAAACGCCTGTGGCAGATATCATGTTGGTATTGGATGTGTCCGGATCGATGGGATATAATATTACTTCTGATTCGTACACATATGTTGCTGATAATACTCCTGAAGCAAGGGATAACAAAAGGACTCTTCGTCGTGATAAAACGTATTATATTAATGTGAATGGTTCTTATAAGGAGATGAAGTATAGTAAAGGAGATATATTTACGAATCCAGGATGGCGTGTGAAAACCGGATATTATTCATCAGATGATGCAGCGGATTCTAAATACAATAATTGTAAAATATATACAAAAACTAGCTCAACAGAAACCCGGCTTAATGCACTTAAGAATGCTGTAAATCAGTTTATAGATGATACAGCGAAGAAATCTCCGAATAGTAAAATCGGTATTACTGTATTTAGCAGTACTAACAATAAGAATAATAATAAACCATATGGTGATCATGGAAAATTTGTAAATCTGGAAAAAGTAGGTGATGAAGATAGTGTAAACGTAAATGCGCTTAAAGACTTCGTTAATAGGTTGAATGCGGAGGGAGGTACGGATCCTGCGGTAGGACTTAAGGATGCAAAGAACAAGTTGGATGCTATGGATGATGAAAATCCTAAGTATGTGGTTCTGTTCACCGATGGTAAGCCAACTGGAGACGGTTCTGATTGGAATAGTACTGCACAAAAAAATGCTGAAACTCAGGCAAGCGAATTAAGAACAGGCCGAAGAAATAATGTGGATAATGCAAAAAATCCATATACAGTATACACCATAGGCTTTGCACTTAATGATGAAGGAGATCGCGCGAAGACGTTCTTGTCTGGTGGTGATTATAATGGCAAAACGTATCCAGGAATTGATTCATCAAAAGATTGCGCAAAAACAGCAGATGATGCAGCATCGCTTACACAAATTTTCCAGAGTATCAGTAGTACAATTAATAAGAACGTTGACATTACCGGTGCAACAATTACTGATGTGATCGACAGTAGATTTGAAATTGTAGATAATAATGGTGGAAGTGTAACAAAGCGTGATGACGGTACTTATCAGGTACAGTGGACTGATCAGACCATTAAACACACGACAGATGGTACAAATGGCTGGAGTAGAACCATTACTGTAAAAGCAAAAGATAGTTTCATCGGTGGTAACAATATTCCTACCAACGTCTCCCCTGATTCTAAGATTAGCGTAGGAGATTTGGAGAAAGTATTGAATCAGCCTACGGTTAATGTTAAGGTGAATCTGCTGATTCAGGACAAAGAAATCACTATCTACAAAGGGGATACAATAGTACCAGAAGTAACTGATATTCAAAATGCGATGTTTAATACTTCAGGTGCTACGTCTTATGCAAATGGTACGATAAGCGCCGATGATGCACACGATCGAATCACATATAAGTGGTACAAAATAGGTGCAAACGGAAGTAAAGTCGAGATTGCAGAAGATGAAGTAACGAACGTAATACAGACAGCACCTGCTGATACTACAGAGTATTACCTGGAAGTGATTTATAGCCCCGCTGAAAAGCCAAGTCCTGATAGCAATACCAATACTACCACTAGTGATGAAAAAGTACATTCTGTGGGAGATGAAAAAGCTCATAATAAAAATAATGAGAATTTATATGGCACTTATAAAATCAATGTCATCAGCGGTCAGATTCAGATTACAAAGAATGTAAAGGAAGCATCTGACACAGATAGAACATTTATATTTAATGTGAATGCGAAGAAAGGTCAGAATGTTTCAAAGAGCCAGGTAAGTGTAACAGTTAAGGCCAATGAAACAAGCGGAACAGTTACGCTGCCGGATCTTCCAAGAGGAGAGTATACGGTAACAGAAGACAATGCAGATGGATATTCCATTCAGGCATTCGATATTTTTACAGATGACAGTCAGACAGATTGTGAAAGCGCTAGATCAGATGCAGATAAATCACTTACGTTTACACTTGGTAATAATGTAGACAAAGCAAATGTTATTGCAACAGATTACACGTATACATCTGGTGGTGTAAAAGGTGTTGCATCTTACACAAACGAAGCAGTAACCAGTCTGGATCTGAAGAAAACAGATACAGATAATCATTCTTTAACAGGTGCTAAATTCAAATTAGAGATGAAAGATGGTAACAGCTGGAAATCTCTTAAGAATGACATAGAAGTAAATAATGGTGCTTCAGACATTGAACTGAATAATCTGAAGACAGGTATCTACAAGCTGACAGAAACAACTGCTCCAAAAGGATATTCATTATTAGGTAGCAGTATTTACTTCAAAGTCGAAACAGGAAATGTAACGCTTGTTGACGAAAATGGCGGTCCGGCACAGGATAGTAATATGTGGTCACTGAATACGGAGAATAAAGTATTAATAATTAAAAACACAAAACTTTATTCCTTACCAGAATCCGGTGGACCGGGAACCTATGGATTTACAATCAGTGGTGTAGCGATTCTTGCAACTGCACTCCTGTTGTTTATAAATAATAAACGAAGGGAGGAAGAAGCAAAGAGATCGTAACACATTAATTGTAAATGGCCGATGAAGGGCGAAAAAGAAAAATGCAGAGAAAGAAAGGAGCAAACCTTATGAAAAATTTATTTAAAAAGATTGGTGCATTATTAGTGGCAGCGGTTATGGTACTGTCTATGTGCACAGCGGTATTTGCAGACAAGGTAGAAAATGAATACACAAATGATATTACTGTTACAAATTTAGCAGCTGATGTAGATACTACATTGAATGTGTATAATATTATTTATCTTGATTTGACTGGTGGAAATCAGACATGGAAGGTCGTTGATTGGGCTAAAAATTATGTCTCAGAAAATACTGAAACCGGTGAATTCAGTATTACTAATTCTGATGGATTAAGAAATGCAGCAGATGCACAGGAAAGCGTAGATTTTACAGCAACAGAACCTGGAACAAGTCATGTATTTTCTGGACTTCCAATCGGTGCATATGTTATTCGTGCATTTGACACAAAAGGTACTTATAGTCTTATGGTAGCTAATACCTATGATAAAGACGGTAATACTTATATGGCTAGTAAATCAGCTGATGTAGTTGCTAAAATGTCAGAATATAAGGTTACAAAAGAGACAGGGGATAAGTTTGTTCACAGAGGACAGCGTGTAAACTTTACAGTAACTACACAGATGGCACCAAAAACAAATGCTGCTAATGAGACTTTAACAACTTTCAAAGTAATAGATACTTCAACAGGTCTGAAGGCAGACACCTTTGTTCTTGATAGTGTTAAAATTGCTGGAAACCCTGTAACTGTAGATAAATCAAAAGCAACTGCTGTTTCTAATGGAGATGGAACTGTAACATATACTGTAGATTTAAGTGATTTTATTGCAAGTACAGAAGCTGGTGCAACAATTGAAGTAAAATATAGTGCTATAGTAGAAAATGATCACACATATAACAACCGTGCTACAGCAAGTGCAGAGACTGTTGAGTATACTCCGAGTAGAGTAGATGGTTTTATGGGAAATGTTACTTTAAAGAAAGTTGATACAAAAGGAACTACACTGAATGGCGCAGAGTTCCAGTTATTAAAGGTAACTTCTGCTGAAAAAGAAGGTGCTGAGGCAACAAAAACACCAATTAGTGTTGTGAAAGTAACAAATGGTGAGTACAAGGTTGCTCTGGATGGAGAACAGAATGCTACAACTACATTAGTAGCAACAAACGGTACATTAAAAGTTACAGGTCTTGATGAAGGCAGCTATGAATTCAAAGAGACAAAAGCACCGACAGGTTATAAAGTAAATTCTGAGAATAAAGCATTTACAATTACAGCAGATGAGACGGATAAAGTAACTGTTGATGCAGGTAACTTTGTCAATACCAAACTTTCCTCCCTTCCATCCACAGGTGGCATGGGAACATACCTCTTCACTATCATCGGTGTTGTAGTTATGGCTGGCGCTGCTGGTGCTTTCTTCATCAGCCGCAGAAAAGGATCTGAGGAGTAATCGTTTGATTGCCGGATCGATTCAATTCAAAAATTATTTATAAGCAACGACAAAGCAAGTATTAAAACAAAGTAGTAAATCTTTTACCGCCCGGCCCCTTCGGGGGCCGGGAGTGGTAAATACAACAGTATGGAGAAACCTATGAGAAAGAATAAGAAGAAAAAATATATTGGACTTGGTTTGCTGTTTCTGATAGGGTTGTCCATACTGCTGTATCCAATGGTCAGTGATGCCTGGAACCGGTACAGGGACAGCCTGCTGATCAGTAATTATAGCAGCAGTGTTTCTTCGGATGATAATTCGGAGAAGATTGACAGTATGTGGAAGGCAGCTCAGGAGTATAACGAACAGATCAAGCAGGAAAGTGTGCCGGATGCTTTTTCCGTGAGGGATGGCCAGACGGACAGTACATATGAGTCTCTTCTGAACCTGAATGGTGATGGAATGATGGGGTATGTGGAGATTCCTGTGATCGATGTGAGCATTCCAATCTATCATTACACGACAGATGAGACTCTGGAGAAGGGCGCTGGTCATTTGTTCGGCAGCAGTCTTCCGGTTGGCGGCAAGAGTACCCATTGTATTTTGTCGGCACACAGAGGTCTTCCAAGTGCGAAACTTTTTACAGATCTGAATCTTGTGGAAGAGGGAGATGTTTTTTACCTGCATGTGCTGGGTAAGACGCTTGCCTACGAGGTGGATCAGATTCTTACCGTTCTTCCGGAGCAGACAGAGTCTCTGGGTATCACGGATGGGGATGATTATGTAACGCTGGTTACGTGTACGCCTTATGCGGTGAATACGCACAGACTTCTGGTGAGGGGACACAGAGTTCCGATGAAGGCTGCGAAGGCGGTTCAGAAAACAGAGAAGAAGGTTACCGGAATCACCAATCCGACGCTTCCGATGCTTGCTCTCTGTGTTGTGATCGGAATTGTGATCGCGGTGATCCTGGTTGCCGGTATCAATTCTGTTCAGAACAAAAAACGACGCAGGAAATGATTTATGGCTAAAAAGAAAAAAAAGAAAAAGAGTAATGTTGTCCTGAACATCATGATTGCCCTGGTGTTTCTGGCGGGGGCGAGTGTGTTCCTTTATCCCACGATCAGTGATATGTGGAACCAGTATCGAAATGCCCAGCTGGTCAGTAAGTACGAGGAAGCGGTAACGGAGCTTTCGGACAACGACTATGACAGGCTGTGGAAAGAGGCGAAGGAGTATAATGCCGAGCATCCGGTGAATGCCATTGTAGATGCTTTTGAGGAAGAGGATACTTATGAGCTGAGTCATCCTTATGACAGGGTTCTGGATCCGAACGGTGATGGTCTGATGGGGAGTATCGAGATCCCGAAGATCAAAGCCAGACTGGCGATCTATCATGGACTGAGCAAAACGGTCCTGGAAAAGGGTGTCGGTCATGTGGAGGGTACCAGCCTTCCCATCGGAGGCAAGAGCACCCATGCGGTTCTGGCGGCGCATCGAGGTCTTCCTAACGCAAAGCTTTTTACAGATCTGGATCAGATGGAAAAGGGAGATATTTTTATCCTGCACATTCTTGGCAAGCATCTGGCCTACAAGGTGGATCAGATCAAGACGGTGCTTCCGGATGAGACCAGTGACTTGGATATTATCGAGGGTGAAGATCATGTGACTCTGATCACGTGTACCCCTTATGGAGTTAACACCCACAGGCTTCTTGTCCGGGGAGTGCGGACGAAATATGTGGTGGAAGATACAAAGAATGACGAAACGATACCGCAGAAGCTTGCTGTTGTGGATCCGAAGAGGGTTCTGGCCGGCGGCGCTGCAGTGCTTGTTGTTCTGATCCTGCTGATTTATCTGATCGTCCGTCATAGGGACAAAAAACGGAAAAAGAAGCAGCTTTCAGAAAGGAAAGAGGAGGCAGAGAGCGATGAAAAATAGAAGAAAGCAAGGGAAAATATTCCGGAGCCTTCTGGCTGTTCTGATGCTGACGGCTATGCTGGTCACGAGTGTTTTGCAGCCGGTTTTCGCCGGGGATTATGAAGCTGGAAAAACAGGTAATCTGACGTTGACGGTTCAGCAGGCGGATGAGGAGGGAAACCAGACTCCGCTGCCGGATGTAGGGCTGACGATCTACAAGGTTGGCAGTGTGAATTTTGATGGCAATGTGCATTTCGTGCTGGATGAGGCACTGGCTGCCGCAGCAATCGATTTTGATTCCATCACGACGGCTGACGGCTGGTATGAAGCGGCAGAGAAGCTGGCGGCTATGATCGTCAGCGGAAGCGTGGATGTGTGGGGTATGTCCAAGTCCTCTGATGCAGAGGGGAATATGACTTTCGCTGATCTGGCTGAGGGTATGTACCTGGTGGTGCAGACAGATGGAAACAGCAGTGTTATGGTTTCACCGATGCTGATCTCCGTTCCTTTTGCAGATCAGGAGCAGGGCTGGATGTACGATGTACAGGCTTATCCGAAGTCTGTAAGTAATCCGCAGAAGCATACACAGATCCAGGTTACGAAGAGGATCTATAATGTTGATGAGAACGACAATGTGATTCCTCTGGAAACGAAGGAGGATGTAACTTATAATGTTGGGCTTTACCTTGATCCGGATGGAGAGGCACGTTACGGAGAAATGCAGAAAATCCATATCCAGAATGCTTCCAGTGGTACAGCTACATGGACGGATGTTCCGGATGGCACCTATTATGTATTTGAGCTGGATGAGGATGGAACGCCTCTTCAGCAGAATACGAAAATCAAGGTGGATGATGAGAATCTTTACTACTACAATGTAACGAAGCCGAATGGTGAGAGTGAAGAGAAGTCCAATCAGGTTGTGATCGGTGGAGATAGTGGTGCTACTGAGGCAGCGGCTTATGTAAATAACTATTATACAAAGATTTCCGATATATTCAGCCGTAACGGATTTATCAACATTAAGAAGAATGTGATGATCGATGGTGTTGCTTCTACTGTGGATGATACGTTCTATGCAGGTGTGTTCTCCACTGAGAGTAACGGTGAGCTGACGCTTGAGAAGGTAGTGACTCTGAAACAGAATGATAGTGTTCAGGTAATGTTGGATCTTCCAAAGGATCAGGAGATCAACAGTGTTACGTATACTGTTCTGGAGACGGATAAGGATGGAAATCCGGTTGATGATGATACCTTTAAGTATACAGTTACCGGTCAGGGTGAGGTTACACTGAATAATGATAACCGATATACTGTAACAAAGGAGATCACCAACAGTCTTTCTTCCGAGCCGACACCGATTCCGACTGCTACACCTGGAGCAAATCATGGTGGAAATGATCGGATCACTCCGATCCCGAATAATGGTACAGCGGGCGGAACTGCTCCGAACGATACCAGCGGTACAGCAAGACGTTCTGTAAAGACCGGCGATGATACACCGATCGGCGTATGGGTTGGAATCCTTGCAGCAGCGATCATTGTTGGCGGTGGTGCAGCTTATGGAGTTAAGAGAAAGAAGAAAAAATAAATAACGGATCATTTTGAAGGATGATCAATGGAAGAACCGGGCGATGTGGATGCCCGGTTCTTTTTTTGGAATATTTACGTATTGGGGATGAAAAAGCAGCGGGTGATATTTTTTATCGAAAATTGCTCTTGACATTTTGGTATGATAAGTATATTGTATGTGTTGCAGTAAATTTCATAAAAGATAGCCTTTTATTCAGAGTGGTGGAGATACAAAGGATCTGTGAAGCCACGGCAACCCCGGATAACCCAGGAAGGTGCCAACCTGAGCGAGCAATCGAACAATAAGAGGATTGTTTACAGAATTTAAACAGTCCGGATTGTACGGGCTGTTTTTTATGTATATAACCATTGTTTTATTACAAAAGGAGAAGATCATGGAGAAAATTTTATTTACATCTGAATCTGTAACTGAGGGTCATCCTGACAAGGTCTGCGACTCTATTTCCGATGCGATCCTTGATGCTATGATGGCACAGGATCCGATGAGCCGTGTTGCATGTGAGACTGCTACTACAACAGGTCTTGTACTTGTTATGGGCGAGATTACAACCAAGGCTAATGTTGATATCCAGAAGATCGTTCGCGATACTATCCGTGAGATCGGATATGACAATGCGGATTATGGTTTTGATGCAGATACCTGTGCGGTTATCACATCACTTGACAAGCAGTCTACAGATATCGCTATGGGTGTTGACAAGGCTCTTGAGCAGAAAGAGGACGATATGAATGAGGACGAGCTGGATTCCATCGGTGCCGGTGACCAGGGTCTTCAGTTTGGTTATGCTTCCAATGAGACTGAGGAGTATATGCCATATGCCATCAACATGGCTCACAAGCTTGCTCAGCAGCTGACAAAGGTTCGTAAGGACGGCACTCTGAAATATTTAAGACCGGATGGAAAGACTCAGGTTACTGTTGAGTATGATGAGGCCGGCAAGCCGAAGAGAATCGATGCTGTTGTATGCTCTACACAGCATGATCCGGATGTTACTCAGGAGCAGATCCATGAGGATATTAAGAAGTATGTTTTTGATGCGATCATTCCGGCTGATATGGTTGATGCGGATACGAAGTATTTCATCAATCCGACAGGTCGTTTTGTTATCGGCGGACCTCACGGTGACAGTGGTCTGACAGGTCGTAAGATCATCGTTGATACCTACGGCGGAACAGGACGTCACGGCGGCGGTGCTTTTTCCGGTAAGGACTGCACAAAGGTTGACCGTTCTGCTGCTTATGCTGCACGTTATGTTGCAAAGAACATTGTTGCAGCAGGTCTTGCTGACAAGTGTGAGATCCAGCTTTCCTATGCGATCGGTGTTGCGCATCCGACTTCTGTCAGTGTGAATACCTTCGGAACAGGTAAGCTTTCTGAGACTAAGCTTGTTGAGATCGTTCGTGAGAATTTTGATCTTCGTCCGGCTGGTATCATCAAGATGCTTGACCTTCGCCGTCCGATCTACAAGCAGACTGCTGCTTATGGTCATTTCGGCCGTACAGATGTTGATCTTCCATGGGAGCATCTGGACAAGGTTGAGACTCTGAAGAAGTATCTGTAAGAGAGTCAAAAAAAATATTTATATATCCTTTTGGCAGGAATATTGATTTTAAGAAATGCATATGATATAATGCCATTAGGCAAAAGAGATAGTAATAGTTCCAAAAGAACAAAGAGTGAAGCCCCCGGTAGTGCCAATACCGGGGGCTTCTTCTAATTTTTTATAGTGGACAAGAAACCACTAGGTTAGCGTTGTCCTACTTGTTGCCGTCTAGCCATTTGCAAACGTAATAGGCAGTTATGTTTGCCATGCAGGAAACAAGAAAAGAGATAATAATTTCCAAAAGAACTCACCTCCTCCCGTTGCCGGGTATCGGGTGGACAACAAAAATATGATAGCATAGTTTAGAATAAAATGGAATAATACTGATGCTGGAAGATGGGGTTTTTTATAGAAAATTTAGAGATAGGGAATATAGTTTATGTTATAATACGTGTATGTGAATGTGTGAATTTATAAAGGACGGAGATACAGATGAAGTTAAAAACACGTATTATTGTGGGCTTCGTTGCGATCATCCTGCTGCCGCTGCTTCTTTTTTCCGCAAGTCTGTACGGGTTCAGCCAGACGCAGGCGAGGCATGTGCAGGAGAGCAGCAGCCAGGCTTCGGATTCCAGCCAGATGGTCTATGATATTTCGCTGCCGCAGTCTTCCAGCAGCCAGGTGAAGCTGATGGCCAAGGATATGATCCTGACCGCAACGATCATCCTTGTTTTTACCGCGTTGTCCGTAGGGTTGTGGATCTATCGGAGCATTGCGGTTCCGCTAGTGAAGCTTAAGAAGGCTACCAAGAACATCAAGGAGGGGAATCTGGATTTTGTGCTGGAGGTTGAGGGGAATGATGAATTTTCCCAGCTTTGCCAGGATTTTGAGGAGATGCGTAAGCGTCTGAAGGAGTCCACGGAAGAGAAGATCCTGATGGATAAGGAGAATAAGGAGCTGATCAGTAATATTTCCCATGATCTGAAGACGCCGATCACTGCGGTGAAGGGTTATGTGGAGGGGATCATGGATGGTGTGGCGGATACGCCGGAGAAGATGGACCGGTATGTGCGTACCATTTATAATAAGACTAATGAGATGGATCATCTGATCAATGAGCTGACCTTTTATTCCAAGATCGATACCAACCGTATTCCGTATACGTTCAGCAAGCTGAATGTGGAGGATTATTTTTCGGATTGTGCGGAGGAGCTTGGGCTTGAGATGGAGACCAGGGGGATCGAGCTTGTGTATGCCAATTATGTGGAGAAGGGTGTGCAGGTTATTGCGGATGGTGAGCAGATCCGCCGTGTGATCCATAATATCGTGAGTAATGCCATTAAGTATATGGAGAAGCCAAGGGGGATCATCCAGCTTCGTGTGAAGGATGTGGGTGATTTTATCCAGGTGGAGATCGAGGATAACGGCAAGGGTATTGCCGCCAAGGATCTGCCGTATATTTTTGACCGTTTTTACCGTACCGATGTTTCCAGAAATTCTTCCAAGGGAGGAAGCGGTATCGGACTTTCCATCGTAAAGAAGATCATGGAGGATCATGGTGGAAAGGTCTGGGCCACAAGCCGGCTGGGGATCGGAACGATCATGTATTTTGTTCTCAGAAAATATCAGGAGGTACCGATGAATGAGTAGGATTTTGATCATAGAGGATGAGGAAGCAATCGCGGATCTGGAGAAGGATTATCTGGAGCTTTCGGGTTTTGAGGTGGAGATCGAGAACCGTGGTGATACGGGGCTTGTACGTGCCATGAAGGAGGAGTTTGATCTGATCATCCTGGATCTGATGCTTCCGGAGGTGGACGGCTTCGATATCTGCCGGCAGGTCCGTGAGGAGAAGAATACGCCGATCATTATGGTTTCGGCCAAGAAGGATGATATCGATAAGATCCGCGGACTGGGTCTTGGTGCGGATGATTATATGACCAAGCCGTTCAGCCCAAGTGAGCTGGTTGCACGTGTGAAGGCGCATATGGAGCGTTATAACCGGCTGGTTGGTTCCAATGTGCATAAGAATGATGTGATCGAGATCCGTGGTATTAAGATCGATAAGACGGCCAGGCGTGTGTGGGTCAATGGTGAGGAGACGACGTTTACTACCAAGGAGTTTGATCTTTTGACTTTTCTGGCTGAGAATCCGAACAGGGTTTTTACAAAGGAGGAGCTTTTCCGGGAGATCTGGGATATGGAGTCTGTGGGTGATATCGCTACGGTTACGGTGCATATCAAGAAGATCCGTGAAAAGATCGAGTTTAATACGGCCAAGCCGCAGTATATTGAGACGATCTGGGGTGTGGGGTACCGGTTTAAGGTGTGAGTCTGTGGGGAAGGCTTCGGATGGAGCTGCTGCAGGTGTATGAGTGCAGATCGGAATGATGGTGTATGATCTGCCGGGTGCTTTTGAGAGGAGTGGAGATATGCCGCTGTTGAGGGAAAGAATTTATACGATAGAGGATATTTATGCTTTGCCGGAGGGTGAAAGAGCGGAACTGATCGATGGACATATTTATTATATGGCGCCGCCGAATACGATGCATCAGAGGATTTCAAGTATTTTGTCCAGAAAGATAGGTAACTATATAGATTCTAACAAGGGCAAATGTGAGGTGTTTGCCGCACCGTTTGCGGTGTATCTGGATGAGAAGACGAATACTTATGTGGAACCGGATGTTTCTGTTATCTGTGATCCGGATAAGCTGGATGACAGGGGATGTAAGGGGGCTCCGGACTGGATCATCGAGATCGTTTCTCCGGCGAGCAGGCGTATGGATTATTATACCAAGCTGTTTAAATACAGGACTGCCGGTGTGAGAGAGTACTGGATCGTGGATCCTGTGAAGAAGCTGGTAATGGTGTATGATTTTGAAAATGAGGATACGGAGCAGTATACATTTCAGGATTCGATCAAGGTGGGAATCTATGAGGAGCTGAGGATCGATTTTGCTGAGATGTGATAAAAATGGAGGGGAATATCGTCTGGTGATAGCCCCTCCTTGTTTTTAGGATGAAAAGGACGAACTATGGAAGACAGATTATACAAGAAACTGGAAGCGTACGGTAAGAGTGATTTTTATCCGTTTCATATGCCGGGGCATAAGAGAAATCCGCTGGCTGTGGAGGGGGATTTTCCGGTGGAGATGGATATTACGGAGATTGACGGGTTTGATAACCTGCATCATGCTGAGGATATTTTGAAAAGGGCCCAGGAGGATGTCGCACGGCTTTATGGTGTGCCGGAGAGTTTTTATAGTATTAATGGAAGCTCCGGGGCGATCCTGGCGGCGGTGTCTGCGGCTGTGGATAAGGGGGGACAGATCCTGGTGGCAAGGAACTGCCATAAGGCGGTTTACCATGCGATTTATCTGCGGGAGCTGAGTGCCACGTATATTTATCCACATGAAGATCCGAAATTGGGGATAAACGGAGGGATTTCACCCGGTCGTGTGGAAATGTATCTGGCGGAAAATCCGGAGATCCAGGCGGTGCTGATCACTTCACCGACTTATGACGGGATCGTGTCGGATGTGGCTAGGATCGCGGAGATCGCGCATCGCTATGGTGTGCCGCTGATCGTGGATGAGGCTCACGGGGCGCATTTTCGGTTTTCGGATTATTTTCCGGTGTCTGCGGCGCAGCTTGGTGCGGATGTGGTGATCAACAGTGTGCATAAGACGCTGCCCTGTCTGACCCAGACGGGGGTGATCCACCTGTGCAGTGATCGTGTGAGCCGGGAAAAACTGAAGCGTTTTCTGGGAATCTATCAGAGCAGCAGTCCTTCTTATATTCTTATGGGCAGCATTGATGCGTGCATGGATAAGCTGGAGCGTGAGGGGGATGAGATGTTCCGTGTGTTTACGGAGAATCTGGAAAAAGCACGCAGGCGTCTTTCCGAGTGTAAGTATATCCGGCTGGTAACGCCGCAGGCCTGTGAGTGCCAGAGAGTTTTTGATTTTGACAGATCCAAGATATTGCTTTCTACTGTGAACAGTTCGCTGAACGGCCGGGAGCTGCACAAGATCCTCCGGAGAGAGTTTCATCTGGAAATGGAGATGGAGGCGGAGAATTATGTGCTGGCGCTGGCGGCTGTGGGTGATACGGCGGAGGGTTTTGAGAGGCTTTGTGATGCTATTGAAGAGATCGACCGCCGTGAATCGTTAAAATACAGAGAAGAGGCTGTGGAGAAGGAGCCTTTGAAAAACGGAAAAATGAAGCAGATTATGCGGATCTCCCAGGCTATGGATGCGGAGAGTGAGCGGTGTCCGCTGGATGAGTGTATCGGACGTACGTCCGGGGAGTTTGCGTATCTTTATCCGCCGGGGATCCCGCTGATCGTTCCGGGGGAACAGATTTCTGGACATTTCGTAAAAAATGTGAGAAGATACCTGGAACAGGGCTTTGAGGTCCAGGGTCTGAGCGACCAGACCAGTGAGACGGTGTGCGTTGTGAGAAATGAGATGTAACAGAGGAGACATATGGGAAAGATTTTTTACATTATGGGAAAAAGCTCTTCCGGTAAGGACAGTATTTACAGACAGCTGGAGGGGAATCAGGAGCTGGGGCTTAAGCGGCTTGTGATCTATACTACCCGTCCGATCCGGGATGGAGAGGAGAACGGAAGAGAATATTTTTTTGCAGATGAGAATAAACTGAAGGAGTTCCGAAGAAACGGGAAGCTGATCGAGGCGCGTACTTATCAGACAGTTTACGGGCCGTGGACATATTTTACTGCGGATGACGGGCAGGTGTCTGTGGGTAATGACAGCTATCTGGGGATCGGTACACTGGAGTCTTTTGTGAGGCTCCGGGAGTATTACGGCAATGAAGTGATGTGGCCGGTTTATATAGAGGTGGAAGACGGAGAGCGTCTGGAGCGTGCGCTTGCCAGGGAGAAGACCCAGGAGGTGCCGAAGTACGAGGAGATGTGCAGGCGTTTTCTTGCAGACCAGAATGATTTTTCCGAGGAAAATATTCTTAAAGCAGGTATATGGAAGCGTTTTGAGAATCATAATCTGGATGAATGTGTGAAGGAGATCGTAAATTATATAAAATCTGTACAATAAGGAAAAATAGTTTTTTTTATACAGAAGATTATGTTATAATTAGTTGAAAGATGTCCGCCGGGTATAACGGAGGGCACAAAAGGCAGAAAGAGGTGATTCTTATGGCAGGATTTCATGACATCATCGGCCATGACGATATAATCAGGCATTTGAAGAATGCGATAGAGACAGGGAAGGTATCCCACTCTTATATTTTTACAGGGGAACCGGGATCCGGCAAGAAGCTTCTTGCGGGGACTTTTGCGGCAGCGCTGCAGTGTGAATCGGGAGAGTCTGAACCGTGTATGACTTGTGATTCCTGTAAGAAGGTGATCGGCAAGAATCATCCGGATATCATTACAGTAACTCATGAGAAGCCTGGAAGCATCAGCATTGACGAGGTGCGTGACCAGGTTGTGCGTGATGTGGATATCAAGCCGTACTGCAGTCCGTATAAGATCTATATCATTCCGGATGCGGAGATGATGACGGTGCAGGCGCAGAATGCCATTTTGAAAACTATCGAGGAACCGCCGGAATATGCGGTGATCATGCTGCTGACAAGCAATATCGACAGTCTTCTTCCTACGATCCGTTCCAGATGTGTGCGTCTGGATCTGAAGGTGGTGGATGACAGTCTTGTGAAGGAATATCTGATGGAGCATCTTCAGGTGCCGGATTATCAGGCTGAGATCGATGCGTCTTATGCGCAGGGCAGTATCGGCAAGGCGAAGGAGGCTGCGACTTCTCAGGAGTTTGCAGATATGACTGCCAATGCCCTGAAGATTTTGAAATATGCCAATTCCATGGAGGTTTATGAGCTGACAGAGGCGATCAAGACTTTGACTGCTGATAAGAATAATATCAATGATTATCTGGATATTTTCCAGTTCTGGTTCCGCGATGTTCTGATGTTTAAGGCAACAAGGGAAATTGACAACCTGGTTTTTAAACAGGAGATTAATTTTATCAGAGAGCAGGCCAGCGAGCGTTCTTATGAGAATATCGAAAAAATCCTTGAGGCACTGGAGAAGACGAAGGTGCGTCTCCGTGCCAATGTTAATCTCGAACTTGCCCTGGAGCTCCTGTTCCTGACAATTAGGGAGAAATAGAATGGAAAAGGTAGTTGGAGTCAGATTTCGTAACGTTGGTAAGATTTATTATTTTAATCCTAAGAATTATAAGGTGAAGGTCGGCGATCATGTGATCGTGGAGACTGCCCGTGGTGTGGAGTATGGCCGTGTTGTCCTGGAGCCGCGCAGCGTGAAGGAGGACGAGGTGGTCCATCCGCTGAAGGAGGTTCTCCGTGTTGCAACGAAGGAGGACGAGGATCATGAGGCTGAGAACCGCCAGAAGGAGAAAGAGGCTTTTAAGATCTGTAAGAAGAAGATCCGTGAGCATGAGCTTGATATGAAGCTGATCGATGCGGAGTATACCTTTGATAATAACAAGGTGCTGTTTTATTTTACAGCGGATGGCCGTATTGATTTCCGGCAGCTGGTTAAGGATCTGGCGTCTGTGTTTAAGACCAGGATCGAGCTTCGTCAGATCGGTGTCCGTGATGAGACGAAGATCCTTGGCGGTATTGGTATCTGTGGAAGGACGCTTTGCTGTCATACGTATCTTTCGGAGTTTGCGCCGGTTTCCATCAAGATGGCGAAGGAGCAGAATCTTTCTCTGAACCAGACGAAGATTTCTGGTGTCTGTGGTCGTCTGATGTGCTGTCTGAAGAATGAGCAGGAGACTTATGAGGAGCTGAACCGGAATCTTCCGGGTATCGGTGATATGGTAACGACGCCGCAGGGTGTTTCGGGTACGGTCCAGAGTGTGAATGTTCTCCGGCAGATGGTTAAGATCGTGGTTGAGGTGAATGACGAGAAGGAGATCCAGGAGTTTCCGGTCCGTGATCTGAGGTTCCGCCCTAAGAGAAAAAAGGGTAAGGGTGGTTCTGCTGACCACGAGGAGAAAGAGGTTAAAAAGGGAGATTCGAAGCCGAATGAGAAGTGATCTGGTTTATTGCGGTGAGCGTGTGGATGATCTTCAGAATGGGTTGTTTGTGATCCAGGATCCGAAGAAGTTTTGCTTTGGGATGGATGCGGTTCTGTTGTCTGGCTTTGCCCGGGTGAAGAGGGGTGAGGTTGCGCTGGATATGGGGACCGGTACGGGGATCATTCCGATCTTGCTTTCGGATCGTACGGATGGGGAGCATTTCACGGGGCTGGAGATCCAGCATGAGTGTGCGGAGATGGCTGACCGTAGTGTGAGGTATAATGGTCTTGAGGACAGGGTTCGGATCGTTGAGGGTGATATCAGGGAGGCTGCCGGGATTTTTGGGGCGGCTTCTTTTGATGTGGTGACGTGTAATCCGCCGTATATGATCGGGCAGCATGGGTTGACGAATCCGCATCTTCCGAAGGCGATCGCGAGGCATGAGATTTTGTGTTCGTTTGATGATGTTGCTTGTCAGGCTGCCCGGGTCCTGAAGGACCGGGGGCGGTTTTTTCTGGTGCACAGGCCGTTTCGGCTTGTGGAGCTGATGGCGACTTTGACGAAGTATAAGCTGGAGCCTAAGAGGATGCAGCTGGTGTATCCTTTTATTGATAAGGAGCCGAATATGGTGTTGATCGAGGCTTGTAAGGGCGGGAATTCCAGGATCCGGGTTGAGCGGCCGCTGGTGGTTTATGAGCGGCCTGGGGTTTATACGGAGGATGTTTTGAAGTTGTATCGGATGGTGTGAATGTTGTGATGTTGTGGCTTAGGGTGGCTGCCTGGTTGGTTGTTTGGTTGGTTGTGAGAGATTGGGTGGCTGCTCGGGAGGGTTTGGGCCATCGGCGCTGCGCTGGATGGCTGGGAGGTAGTGGTGGCTGTGGTACTTCGGTTGGTGAAGGGACGGCGAGGGGAGGCAGGCTGCTGGTGGTGACACGCTGCGCCCCCTGCTCGGCTGCGGCGCCGGTTTGCTGCCATTCGCGCAAACTCGCTTCGCTCAAACAGTGCGCTCGGTGGCAGCAGCTATCCTCACCTCGCTGACGGGGGCTCCGCTAACGTCACCACCAGCAGCCTGCCTCCCCTCGCCTGAGATTCAAAGCGAGAGATCGCAACGCGTAGCGCATTGAGTATCGAAGAATACAGACACCTTGCCAGAAGTGAATCACTGAGAAAGTGAAGAAATAAAACAACATCGGCATAGCGTAGCGTACTGAGTATCGAAGCATACAGACACCTTGCCAGAAGTGAACCACAGAGAAAGTGAAGAAATAAAACAACATCGGCACAGCGTAGCGCGCTGAGTACCGAAGAATACAGACACCTTGCCGGAAGTGAATCACAGAGAAAGTGAAGAAATAAAACAACATCGGCACAGCGTAGTGCGCTGAATACCGAAGCATACAGACACAAGTCAACAAATAAGAACAACGAATCCCTTGCACTACTTAAAAAAAGCCCAAGGGGTGTGCAGAGGGGGCGCGGCTTTGCGGCCCCTTTGCGGTTTTCAAAGTTTCCAAACTTAAACAAACCCCCGCGGTTAAGCGAAATATCCCCCGCGGTCAAGCGAGAAAAGAGGAAAATATGAAACAAAACGGAAAACTATACTTATGTGCCACCCCCATAGGAAACCTCGAAGACATCACCCTTCGAGTACTAAGAACCCTTCGGGAAGTGGACTTAATCGCTGCGGAGGATACCCGCAACAGCATAAAACTTCTGAATCATTTTGATATAAAAACCCCCATGACCAGCTACCACGAATACAATAAGATCGATAAGGGCCATGTCCTCGTGGAAAAGCTGCTGGCGGGTACAAACATTGCGTTGATCACAGATGCAGGTACTCCGGGTATCTCAGACCCCGGGGAGGAGCTTGCCGCCATGTGTTATGAAGCCGGAATTGAAGTGACTTCACTTCCGGGTCCTGCTGCCTGTATCACTGCTCTGACTTTGTCAGGCCTGCATACCAGGCGTTTTGCTTTCGAGGCTTTTCTTCCGGCGGATAAGAAAGAACGAAAAACGATCCTGGAGGAGCTTTCCTGTGAAACCAGGACTATTATCCTGTATGAGGCACCTCACAGGCTTGTACGGACTCTTGGTGAGCTCAGAGAGGCGCTTGGCAACCGCCGGATGACTCTTTGCAGAGAGCTGACCAAGAAGCATGAGACGGCATTCCGGACTACGATCGATGATCTGATGGATTTTTATAAAGATGAGAATCCGCTGGGTGAGTGTGTTCTTGTGATCGAGGGCAGGAGCCGCAGTGAGATGGAGGCGGAGAAGCGTGCTTCCTGGGAGGAGATTTCCATTGCGGAGCATGTGGCGATGTATGAGCAGCAGGGGAATTCCAGGAAGGATGCCATGAAGCTTGCTGCCAGGGATCGTGGTGTTTCCAAGCGGGATATTTATAAGGCGCTTCTGGATGGAGAAGGTTCTGCTGAATGATCAGGTGTAATTGTGGTACGGATCGTAGGTAACGTGATCGTGGATGATTGAATAAGCTGCATACTGTGACCAAGGATTTTTGGGAACGTATGTGGCTTTTTTTTGTGGTAATAAAAAGTACTGTGCGGATTTTGTCGAAATGATTTGCTTGCAGCATAGACCATATTGTGGTAAGCTGATCTTATCAAAAATAAAAAGCAGTTCCGGGATTCTATGGAAATGCTGTAAAAGCATATTTTTCTAAAAATAATCTTATTTTTCTATTACATTTCATATATCAGGCAGATTGCCTGTCATCTCAGAAAATTCATGCTTTTTTCCATTTTTCAGCAGGAGTTTTCAGATGAGGCTCCTTGAAATCAAAATAGAGGAGTCGTGTATGATCGTAAACAAAAACAGAACAAACAGCTCTAATCTGCGGCAGTGGCATCCTGCATTTTTTGCTGATATCCAGATAGAACTGGAGTCAGAAAGGGAGAATCTGATTTTTGAGAATGAGCATCAGCTTGGGACGAAACCAATGGAGATCGATGCGCTTGTGATCAAAAAGAAGACCGATATCCCCATTAATAAAAACATCGGAAGGATATTCCGGAAATATAATATCATTGAGTATAAGAGTCCGACGGATTATATAAGCATCAATGATTTTTATAAGGTGTGTGGATATGCATTTTTTTATAAAGCAGATACGGTAACTGAGGATGAAATCCCAATTGAGCAGATTACGATCTCTTTGGTAAGCAGGGCATATCCCCGGAAGATGCTCCGGCATTTGAGGGAGTTTTGGAAATGCCGGATAAAAAAGATAGAAGAAGGAATTTATTACGTAACAGGGTCTAAGATCCCAATTCAGGTTATTGTAACGGAACAGTTGTCGAAGAAGAAAAATCTGTGGCTGAGAAGTCTGACTGATAGAATAAAAGATAAGGAAGATATGAAACGACTTCTCAATGAATACAGAGAAAAGCAGAAAAATCCTTTGTACGAATCAGTCATGCAGATGATCGTAAGGGCTAATGAAGAAAAATTCAGGGAGGCGGATTGTATGTGTGAAGCATTAAATCGGATCATACAGGATCAGATCGAGGAAAAGATAAGAAAAAGTTTACAGGCTGGCTATGATGAAGGTTATGGAATTGGAATGCAGGATGGAATAAAGGATGGGATGCAGCAGGGAATGCAGCAGGGAATGCAGCAGGGAGAACATAGTATTAACAGTTTGATCCTCTGCCTTGCTGAGCTGGGCAGGACGTCTGATATTATAAAATCTGCATCAGATCCGGAATACCAGAAGAAATTGTTAAAGGAATTTGGGCTTTTACTGGAGTAGCTGAATATTCCATATATTTTAAGCGCATATTGTGCTATGTAATTTGAAATTGCATTTAATAAGATACTTTTTTGCCTGTATTTCCTATGATTTTGCGTGGAAATACAGGCTTTTTTGTGCTATAATAAACTCTGTATTCGTATGTAAAAAATATTTATTTTACAGGTATAAATGACACTTCCGGAGCGGGTTTGAGAATTGCTTTCTGCAAAATGAAAATACAGTATTTCCTGAAATTAACAGATCAGTTTATCTTGCTCAGGATTTGATGTAATGATTTCTGAAGCTGCTATGGTTCTGCAGAAATGAATTTTCAAACACGTCCGGACGACAAGAACAGGAGGAATGACATGGGCGCAGAGAATACAGAATACGGCGCGGATCAGATCCAGATCCTGGAAGGACTGGAAGCCGTACGTAAGAGGCCTGGAATGTATATCGGAAGTACCTCCAGCCGTGGACTTCATCATCTCGTATATGAGATCGTGGATAACGCAGTCGATGAAGCACTGGCTGGTTTTTGTACGGAGATCCATGTAGATATCAATCCGGATAATTCCATTACAGTTACAGATAATGGTCGTGGTATTCCGGTTGGTATCAATCATAAGGCTGGTATTCCGGCAGTTGAGGTTGTATTTACCATTCTTCACGCAGGCGGTAAGTTCGGCGGTGGAGGATATAAGGTTTCCGGTGGTCTTCACGGTGTTGGTGCATCTGTTGTAAATGCACTTTCCGAATGGCTGGAGGTTACCATCTACCGAGAGGGTAAGGAATACAAACAGAGATATGAGCGTGGCAAGACTATGTACCCGCTGAAGGTGGTAGGTGACTGTGATCCGGGGCTTTCAGGAACGAAGGTTTATTTCCTTCCGGACAAGGAGATCTTTGAGGAGACTGTTTATGATTATGATATCCTGAAACAGAGACTTCGTGAGATGGCTTTCCTGACTAAGGGTCTTCGTATCGTTCTGGAGGATAAGAGAGAGGGACAGGAGCGCGAGAAGATATTCCACTATGAGGGGGGTATCCGTGAGTTTGTAAGCTACCTGAACAGAAGCAAGGAGGCTCTTTACCCGGAGATCATTTACTGTGAGGGTGAGAAGGACGGCGTGTCTGTAGAGGTTGCGCTGCAGCATAATGATTCCTATACAGAGAACACCTATGGCTTTGTAAACAATATCAATACACCGGAGGGCGGTACACACATTACCGGTTTCCGTAATGCGATCACCAATACATTTAATGATTATGCACGTAAGAACAAACTTCTCAAGGACAGTGAGCCGAACTTAAGCGGTGATGATATCCGTGAGGGCCTGACTGCGATCGTCAGTGTTAAGATCGAGAATCCGCAGTTTGAGGGTCAGACCAAGCAGAAGCTTGGAAATAGTGAGGCCAGAGGTGCGGTAGACAGTGTTGTAAGTAAACAGCTGGAGATTTTCCTGGAGCAGAATCCTGCAGTTGCCAAGGCTACCGTTGAGAAATCTGTTCTTGCACAGAGAGCCAGAGAGGCAGCCAGAAAGGCACGTGACCTTACAAGAAGAAAATCCGCACTGGACAGTATGTCACTTCCGGGAAAGCTTGCAGACTGTTCTGACAAGAATCCGGAGAACTGTGAGATCTATATCGTAGAGGGAGATTCCGCGGGCGGTTCTGCCAAGACAGCGAGAAACCGTGCCACACAGGCAATCCTTCCGCTGCGTGGTAAGATCCTGAATGTTGAGAAGGCACGTCTGGATAAGATTTACGGAAACAAAGAGATCAAGGCAATGATCACTGCCTTCGGAACCGGAATCCATGAGGATTTTGATATTTCCAAGCTTCGTTATCACAAGATCATTATTATGACCGATGCCGATGTTGACGGTGCACATATCGCAACACTGCTTCTGACCTTCCTGTATCGTTTCATGCCGGAGCTGATCAAGCAGGGATATGTATACCTGGCACAGCCTCCTCTCTATAAAGTGGAGAAGAACAAAAAGGTATGGTATGCATATGACGATGATGAGCTGAACAATATCCTTACCGAGATCGGACGTGACGGAAACAATAAGATCCAGCGTTATAAAGGTCTGGGTGAGATGGATGCCGAGCAGCTCTGGGAGACTACTATGGACCCTGAGAAGAGAATCCTTCTCCGTGTGACCATGGACGAAGCTGCCACATCTGAGATCGATCTGACATTTACCACTCTTATGGGAGACAAGGTAGAGCCAAGACGTGAATTTATCGAAGAAAATGCAAGATTCGTTAAGAATCTTGATATCTAGGAGAATAAAGAAGAATGGAAGATAATATTTTTGACAAAGTCCACGAAGTGGATCTGGAAAAAACGATGAAGGAATCTTACATCGACTATGCCATGAGTGTTATCGCCTCACGAGCTTTGCCTGATGTAAGAGACGGTCTGAAGCCGGTACAGCGCCGAGTTCTGTACTCTATGATCGAGCTGAATAATGGTCCTGACAAGCCACACAGAAAATGTGCGCGTATTGTCGGTGATACCATGGGTAAATATCATCCGCACGGTGACAGCTCCATCTATGGTGCGCTGGTCAATATGGCTCAGGAATGGTCCACAAGATATCCGCTGGTTGACGGACATGGAAACTTTGGTTCTGTGGATGGTGACGGTGCGGCTGCCATGCGATATACAGAGGCACGTCTCAGCAAGATATCCATGGAGATGCTTGCTGACATCAACAAGGATACGGTTGATTTTCAGCCGAACTTTGATGAAACAGAGCGTGAGCCGGTTGTGCTTCCGGCACGTTTTCCGAACCTTTTGGTAAACGGTACTACAGGTATTGCGGTAGGTATGGCAACCAATATTCCGCCGCATAACCTTCGTGAAACTATCAATGCAGTTGTTAAGATCATTGATAACATTGTAGAAGAAGACAGAGAAACAGCTATGGAGGAGCTTCTTGAGATCGTAAAGGGACCGGATTTCCCTACAGGAGCGACCATCCTCGGAACGAGAGGGATCGAGGAAGCTTACCGTACCGGACGTGGCAAGATCCGTGTCCGTGCGGTGACGAATATCGAGACTTTGCCAAACGGTAAATCCCGTATCGTGGTTACCGAGCTCCCGTACCTTGTAAACAAGGCACGTCTGATCGAGAAGATCGCAGAGCTTGTCCGTGACAAAAAGATCGACGGGATCACAGACCTGAACGACCATTCCAGCCGTGAGGGTATGCGAATCTGTATTGATCTTCGTAAGGATGCCAATGCCAACGTGATCCTGAATCTGCTCTACAAGCATACACAGCTGCAGGATACTTTTGGTGTGATCATGCTTTCTCTTGTTCCAAATCATGGAAATATGGAACCGAAGGTTCTGAACCTGAAAGAGATGCTGGAGTACTATCTGGAGCATCAGGAGAATGTAGTTCGCAGAAGAACACAGTATGATCTTAATAAGGCACAGGAGAGAGCCCATATTTTGGAGGGTCTTCTGAAGGCACTTGATAATATTGACGAAGTGATCCGCATCATCCGTGGCTCCCGCAACGTACAGATCGCCAAGCAGGAGCTGATCGACCGTTTTGAGCTGACAGATGTGCAGGCACAGGCGATCGTGGATATGCGTCTCCGTGCATTGACAGGTCTGGAAAGAGAGAAGCTGGAGGCTGAGTATGCAGAGCTTATGGAGAAGATCCGCAAGTTCCAGGCAATCCTTGCTGACCGCAAGCTCCTTCTCCGGGTGATCCGTGAGGAGATCCTTGCCATTGCAGAGAAATACGGCGATGACAGAAAGACTTCCATCGGATACGATGTATATGATATCTCTACAGAGGATCTGATCCCGAGAGAAAATACAGTGATCGCAATGACAAAGCTTGGTTATATCAAGCGTATGACCGTTGACAACTTCCGCAGCCAGAACCGTGGCGGCAGAGGAATCAAGGGTATGCAGACGATTGAGGATGACTATATCGAAGAGCTTTTGATGACGACAACGCACCATTATCTCATGTTCTTTACTAATACAGGACGTGTATACAGACTGAAGGCATATGAGATCCCGGAGGCCGGTCGTACAGCCAGAGGAACTGCGATCATCAATCTTCTGCAGCTTGCACCGGGAGAAAAGATCACAGCTGTGATCCCGCTTCGTAAATATGAAGAGGGTCATTATCTGATGATGGCCACCAAGAAAGGCCTTGTGAAGAAAACTCCGATCAAGGATTACGAGAATGTCCGTAAGACAGGTCTTACAGCAATCGTTCTTCGTGATGATGACGAGCTGATCGAGGTTAAGGCTACTGATAATAATAAAGATATTATTCTTGTGACCAGGGACGGACAGTGTATCCGCTTTAAGGAAACGGATGTCCGCAGCACAGGCCGTGCGTCCATGGGAGTAAGAGGTATGAATCTTACTGACGGTGATGAAGTTGTTGCCATGCAGCTGAACACTCAGGGAGATTATCTGCTTGTAGTTTCCGAGAACGGAATGGGTAAACGTACAGCTATGAGTGAGTTCGTTGTCCAGAACCGTGGCGGTAAGGGTGTGAAGTGCTACAAGATCACCGAGAAGACCGGAAATGTTGTCGGCGCCAAGGCTGTCAACGAAGAGAACGAGATCATGATGATCACTACAGAGGGTATCATTATCCGTCTGCAGTGTGCGGATATCTCTGTTCTTGGAAGGATCACCTCAGGTGTGAAGATGATCAATCTTACAGAGGGTGTAACCGTTGCAAGTATCGCCAAGGTAAGAGATAAAGATCCGGAAGCAGATACAACTACCGAAAAAGCTGACGGAGAAACCGGCGATAACGAAGAAGGCTCTGCAGAGGAAGCTGTCACAGGCAGTGAAGAGGAATAAGGTCGAGGATAAGTCATGACGACGACAAAGAAAAAACGCAGAAAAAAATCAGTAAAGAAGCTGAAATACTCTAATAAAAAACTGAATTTTGTCCACATTGCGACACTGGCGGGGATCATTCTGATCCTGCTGGTGATCGTTCTGGCGGCCAGAGGCTGCGGAAAGATCAGCCACAGAACTCCGGAGGGGGTTGTGGAAGGCTACATCAAAGCGGCAGCAGCAGGCAAGAATAAAAAGATGCAGAGCTGTTACAGTGCGGATAAGTTATCGGATGAGGCGAAAACAGAGATTTCCTCCACGATAAAATATTTTCAGGCCCATGGAGTAAAGGATGTAAATATCGACAGCTGTGGCTCCATTTCTGAAAACAAAAATTATTCTTATGTTTATATCCGCTATAATCTTGTTCTGGAGAACGAGCAGGAATATCCATGTATCAGTACCTATCTTGTAAAGGTCCAGGACAAAAAGTATTATCTGTATGCGCCTTCTGAGATTTCAGATAAGATCAGCCAGCAGGCTGCTAAGGATTATCAGAAATTTATGACTACGAAAACCTATACAGATTATACAAAGGCTTATGAGGTTTTTCTGAAAAAGAATCCGGGATACGAGGATAAGATCGCAGGGAAACTGAACGGATAAAGCAGAGGCGGGAGGATGTAAGAATGAAGCGGATTTTGCTGATGGTGCTCAGAAATATAGTCTTTGTTCCTTACTGGTGGATCAAGCTTTGCTGGTATGCAGCGCATACAGATGATTATCCGGAAGAGAAGAAATACGCATTCCTGAGACTGGTAGATGAGCATGCCATCGAAGGCGGAAATATCCATATTGATGTGCATGGAGCTGAAAATATCCCAAAAGAAAAGGGGTTTATGTTTTTTCCGAATCACCAGGGACTGTTTGATGTGCTGGCGATCATCCGGGCATGCCCGGTTCCTTTTTCGGTAGTTGCCAAGAAGGAAGTTGGAGAGATTCCTTTTCTGAAGCAGGTTTTTGCCTGTATGAAGGCCTTTATCATTGACAGGGAAGACCTGAAGCAGTCCATGCAGGTCATTGTCAATGTAATACGGGAAGTGAAGGCTGGTCGTAATTATCTGATCTTTCCGGAGGGAACCAGAAGTAAAAACGGAAATCATCCGGGGCCGTTCAAGGGCGGCAGCTTCAAGACTGCCACCAAGACGAAATGCCCGATCGTTCCGGTTGCACTGATCGATTCCTTTAAGGCTTTTGATACCGGCTCTACAGAGAGGATCACCGTACAGGTGCATATCCTTCCTCCGATGTATTATGAGGAATACAAAGATATGCATACCACAGAGCTCGCAGAAGAAGTGAAGAGACGGATCGAAAAGGTGATCGAAGAGAATATTATGTAAAAAAGAAAAGACTTTGATGAAGTTGGAACAAAAACATCATCAAGGTCTTTTTTTTTGTTGTATGTTTTATATAAAAACGAAACGTTTTATTTGTGAATTGTTGGGCATATACAACCAAAAGGTTTGATGATAACATAGAGACATCCATACAATATAAATAAAAGATGTAAAGAGGACGAACAGATGAAAAAAGAAGAATACCTTTCTCTGATCGATGAGGTGATCGCACAGGGACCGTACACGGATACCTGGGATTCTCTCTGTGAGCATCCTACGCCGAAGTGGTATGCAAGAGATAAATTCGGAATTTTTATCCACTGGGGTGTTTACAGTGTTCCGGCTTTCGGAAACGAATGGTATCCCAGAAATATGTATGTGAAAGGCTCTAAGGAGAACCTGCATCATACAGAGAAATACGGAACTCTGGATAAATTCGGCTACAAGGATTTTATTCCTCAGTTTAAGGCTGAGAAGTTTGATCCGAAGGAATGGGCGGCCTTATTTAAAGAGGCGGGGGCGAAGTTCGTAGTTCCGGTAGCGGAGCATCACGATGGATTTCAGATGTATGCCAGTGACCTTTGTCGCTGGAACGCTGCTGAGATGGGACCGAAAAGAGATATTCTCGGAGAGCTGAAGACAGAGGTTGAGAAAGAGGGAATGGTTCTCGGTGCTTCTTCTCACAGAGCAGAGCATTACTGGTTCTTTAATGGAGGGCGTCAGATCCCGGAGGCTGATGTCAATGATCCGGAATATGCGGATCTTTATGGGCCGGCAGCAGGAATCACCAGAGATATGAGTGATATTTATGACAATCCTCCGATAGAGGAGCATATGCAGGACTGGCTTGTCCGCACCTGCGAGATCGTGGATAAATATCAGCCATCCATCGTGTATTTTGACTGGTGGATCCAGCAGTATGCATGGAAACCGTATCTTCGTAAATTTGCAGCATATTATTACAACCGTTCTGCACAGTGGGGAAAAGAAACAGCTATTGATGCCAAATTTGACGCATATGTTTATGGCAGCGCAGTGAATGATCTGGAAAGAGGTCAGTTAGATCATATCACACCGGATCTGTGGCAGAATGATACGTCTGTAGCTAAGAACTCCTGGGGCTATACCATTGGAAATGATTATAAGAAGCCTTCCGATGTAGTGCTGGATCTGATCGATGTAGTCAGCAAAAATGGTGCACTTCTTCTTAATATCGGACCGAAGCCGGATGGAACAATTCCGGAAGAGGATGCACATATCCTGAGAGAAATGGGAAAATGGCTGAAGGTAAACGGAGAGGCGATATACGGAACCAGATACTGGAAGATATTCGGAGAGGGACCGACGGTGGTTCCGGAGGGACATTTCACGGATACCTATGATAAGCACTTTACTTCTGAGGATATCCGTTTTACAAGTAAGAGCAATCATATTTATGCGACTGTTCTGCACTGGCCGGAGGATGGAGAGATCCATATCAAAGCTCTTGGCAATGATATGAAGCTTTTGAAATCCACGATCCGGGATATTGAGATCCTCGGAACAGATCTGCATCCGGCATTTGCGAGAAATAAAGAACTGGATATTTCCTGCGGAAGAGGGGTTATTGAGGCGGGAGATATGCCGGTGGTATTGAAGATCACAGTAGAATAGCTGTTGGGGGAAGCGAGTAAATTATAATGTCTTTTTGAAAGGACAGAAAGGATAAGGTATTTTAATTATGGGAGATGTAAGATTCACAGGAAACTGGAACTCTGTAAATGCACACACAGTTCCAAAATGGTATGAGGATTGTAAATTTGGAATTTTTATCCATTGGGGAATTTATTCCGTGCCGGCATTTGCACCGCATACATGGGAGTTGGGAGAGGTTGATTCCAAGGAATGGTTTGCGGATAATCCGTATGCAGAATGGTATTACAATTCTCTGAACATTGGAAAAGGCCCTACATATAAGCATCATATAGAAAAATACGGAAAAGATTTCAAATACGAAGATTTTATTCCTATGTGGAAAGCTGAAAACTGGGATCCGAAGCAGTGGGCAGAGATCTTCAAAGAAGCAGGTGCGGAGTATGTTGTTCTGACAACCAAGCATCATGACGGATTCTGCCTGTTCCCAAGTAAATATACACATTTCAATTCCGTAGAAATGGGACCGAAGAGAAATATCACCGGTGAGCTGACAGAAGCTGTCCGTGACGCAGGAATCCGCATGGGCTTGTATTATTCCGGACTGATCGACTGGCAGTATGCAAACGATCCTATTTTTGAGGATGATGATCTGTTTGGAACAGCCAGCCCGACATTTGCATATGCAGATTATTCCTATAATCAGATGAAAGAGCTTGTAGATGATTATGCACCGAGTGTGTTCTGGAATGATATCGGATGGCCGACACAGAGTGAAGAGATGATGCCGTATTTCTTTGCACATTATTACAATAAGGTTCCGGAGGGTGTGGTAAATGACCGTTTCAACGGACGTTATCACGATTTCCTTACTAAGGAATATAAATCCGGTTCTGTAAACAGAAATGAGAAATGGGAGATGTGCCGTGGAATGGGCTTATCCTTCGGTTATAATGCCAACGAAGGCGATGACAAGCTGATCTCTGTTCCGGATCTGATCTCACTTCTTGTCGGAACAGTGGCAAATAACGGAAATCTTCTCCTGAACATCGGCCCGAAGGCAGATGGAACTATCCCGGAGGAGCAGGTAAGAAGACTGAAGATCCTGGGTGCATGGCTGAAGGTAAACCATGACGGTATTTACGGAACACGCTGCAGTGACCGTGAATCTGAGCTGCTTGAGAGTGGAATCGAGCTCCATTATACACAGAAAGACGGAAATCTGAATGTGTTTGCAGATCATCTGAAGGAAGGTGCCAATGAATTCCTGATCAAGGGCTATCACGGGGCGCTGAGACCATTTGACCCGGCAGTGAAGGTAGAAACTGAGGATACTGCAGAGGGACTTCTTGTGAAGATCCCGGAATATAAAGAAGATATGTATGTGGTTGGATTAACCAACAGATTCTAAATAATGAATAGGAGGACCGGATGTATGCCGGTCCTTTTGTTGCTGCATGGGAGAAGATCGTGGATATCCGATCGATTCTCAGGGAGGGAGTTTTTATGTTTGGGAAAAAAATCGCAATACTGTTATCAACGGCAATGATCCTGACAGGGTCCTGTGTATCTTCTGTGGCTGTACATGCACAGACTGGTTATGCGGCTGAATATGCACAGGAAGCATCGGCAGCAGGTGTGCAGAGCACTGCAAAGCTTGTTGCGAAGGGCTCCTGTGGAAGCAAAGCTGTTTACCGGTTGTACTCCAATGGAAACCTGCAGATACAGGGAAAAGGGGAGGTTAAGGTTACCGATGATTTTTCATACAGATCAGCAATGATAAAAACAGTAACCGTTGCATCTGGGATCACGGGAATCGGTGACAGAACCTTTTCAGGCTGCAGAAATATGAAGAGGATTTCGTTGCCGGGAACTCTGCGGAGTATTGGAGTAAGAGCATTTGGAGATACTGCGATCACCAGGATCAAGCTTCCTGATGGACTGAAAAGCATTGGTGCATATGCTTTTTACCAGAGTAAGCTTATGAGCCTGGATGTACCGAAAACTGTGACAAAAATTGATGAATATGCTTTCAGTTACTGTAACAATCTGGAATCTGTCAGCATTCCGGGAAGTGTGAAAATATTACCGGAATCGTTATTTGAGGCGGATATGAAGCTGAAAAAGGTTACGCTTGGACAGGGCGTTTCCAGGATAGAAAGAGCTGCCTTCCGGCATTGCGGTTTGACAGGAGTAAGCTTTCCGGACAGTGTTACGGTTATTGGTGAAGGTGCGTTTTCTTTTTGTACAGATCTCAGAAAGGTGTCGTTGCCGAAGAAGCTTACAGAGATCGGGAACGGTGTATTCAGTAATTGTCGAAAACTGGGGAATATTACAGTACCTGCCAGTGTGAAAAAGATCAGAAGCCATGCTTTTTATGATTGCCTGGCAATGAAAAAGATTACGATCCTCAACAGTAAAACAGTGATAGAAAAAGAAGCGATCGGCTATAATTTCAATAGTGGAAAAAATAAAACTTTTGTCATTGCCGGAAAAAAGGGTTCTACTGCTCAGACTTACGCAAAGAAAAATGGGTTCCGTTTTTTGAACAATACTGCCGCAGTAAGGACCGCAAAGATGACCGGCGTGCCCAAAACAAAAACCATACTTCGTGGAAAAACATATACGATCCAGGCAGTGACCGTGCCGTATTACAGCGACGAAAAGATTCTTTTCCGTTCCTCGGATTGCAGGATCGCTACGGTAAATTCCAAAGGTGTTGTAAAGGGAATCCGAAAAGGGACGGCCGTGATCACCGTGCAGAGCGGAGCGAAAAAACTGAACTGTAAGATAACGGTGAAGTAACGATGAAGCAGGCGTACGTAAAATCGCCATAACAGTGAAAGAATACAAAAGAAAATAAAAACAGAAGCCCGGCAGATGAAACATGGAGATTTTTCACATGTGCAGCTGCCGGGTTTTTTATAAATATAGAAAACCCTTAAAATAAGGAATAAAATAGCTTGTTATACCCTTAAAATAAGGGTATATTAATAAAAAAGGGGGAATCTAAAATGACAGGATATGCTGTGAAACATTCGATACGGGCAGAAGATATACGAATTTTAAGGAAGAAATTGAAGCTTACACAAAAAGATTTTGCAAAGTTAGTAAATGTATCTCAGAAAACAATAGAAAGATGGGAAAGTGAAAATCGGGATATTACAGGACCGGTTACGACATTAGTTCATATTTTAAACGAGTATCCTCAGATAGAGGAAAACCTCCGCGTGCCGGAAAAAGAATATCCGATACGCTTATGGTACATGTTTAAGAGTGAAATATGTACGATTATTGATGTGGATGAGAGAGGCAGAAAAGTAAAAATATATAATTATACAAACAATTTTATTAAAAAAGCATTTGGCCGAAATGAAAAACCAACCTTTGAAGAATACGAGGAATTTCTGGAATCTCGTTGTTTCCCGAGACAACGAGACAAAATAAAATTGGTATTAGAAGATTTGAATCTGCCATTCTATGATCCGTTTATGATTATAGAAAAGACCGAAGGAAGAATGGCAGAGGATGATTTCTGGATCAGGATTGAGAGGTAAAGATGGTACAGCTTTTTGAACAGGATATCAAAACAAATGACAGACAATCGTCAAAAGGAAACCAATTGAAATGGTGCAGGAATAATGTATGGTATAAAGCTGATTATATGGGATATGAGGGATTGGTGGAATATGTTGTTTCACGTTTGTTGGAAAAATCTTCACTGAAACAGGAAGAGTATGTTTTATATAAAACAGAAGAGATTAGTTATAAGAGAAGAAAATATCTGGGATGTAAAAGTGAAAATTTTTTGCCTGAGGGATGGCAGCTTATTACATTAGAAAGACTTTTTTATGGATTTTATAATGAAAGTCTTTATAAAAAATTATTCACGATTCCAGAACATTCGGAAAGACTGGAATTTATAGTAGATCAGACGGAACGCATTACGGGAATTAGCGATTTTGGAAAGTATATGAGTAAGATCCTGGCAATTGATACATTTTTTATGAATGAAGATCGGCATATGCATAATATTGGAGTTTTAATGGATGCAGAAGAAAAATATCATTTATGTCCAATATTTGATAACGGTGCAGGACTGCTATCAGATATACAGATGGATTATCCGATGGAAGAAAACATAAATAATCTGATGGAGGAGGCACGATCGAAAACTCTGTGTGAAGATTTTGATGAGCAGATCGAGATTGCGGAAGAATTGTATGGTCAGCAGATAAGTCTGGAATTTACTAAAAAAGACGTAAAAGAAATATTGGATATGGAAAGTTATTATCCGCAGGAATATAAAGAAAGAGTATTTGAGATTATTATGAACAGGAGAAGAAAGTACAGATATTTATTTTGAATAACTGTGCGTCGTATTCTTGGCATTTTGGTAATAAAGCAGGTGCAAAAGTTTTCACATGTGCAGCTGCCAGGTTTTTATAGTAGAAAAAATGTTAAAAAATGTCTGTAAACAGACAAAATATGACGAAAATATTCTAAACAAAGTTTGATTAAATGTGATGGGAAATTTATAATTTTAGTATAAATGTGAATTGGAAAATGGGGGAACGGTCACATCCAAAGGTGTTGTAAAAGGCATCAAAAAAGGAACTGCAACCATTACCGTTCAGAGTGGTTCCAAAAAACTGACCTGTAAGGTAACGGTTAAATAATTCAAAGGATATTAGTAATCAGCATTTGTTATTTACTCATAGTTATATCTTATATGTTTGAGTACGCAAAACAGACTGGAGCTTGATAAGAATATATATCAGGTTCTCAGTCTGTTTTTATATATTGCAGGCAAAAAAAGAACACGTTTTCACAAAATAAGATTGACTTTTTTTAAAACTCTTATTATCATATAAAACATATTTAATTACTATGAAATAAGGAACGATAAAAAATTCTGTTACACTGATGATACTGAGTTATACAGATGACGTTGAGCAGCTTACAGGACTGGCAGCGGGCAGACTTTTTTTTCAGAGGGAGGGGACGGGGATATGTCCATCAAGAAGATTGCAGAAAAGGCAGGGGTTTCACCGGCGACGGTTTCCAGAGTTTTGAATAATCCCAATTATAAATGTTCTGTTTCCGGACTCAGGGACAAGATATGGAAAACAGCTATCGAGATGAATTATGTGCCCAACGAGGCGGCCCGGAATCTGAAAAAAGGCGTTTCCGCAAAGCAGGAGAAAACCTGGTACATCAATATCCTGATGACAAGAACCGATTCTTCCACAACGGATCCGTTTTTTGCGGAGCTCCTTCGGGTGATCGAAAGTGAGATCCATGATAAAAACTGCATTCTTTCCAAAGTATGGTATATGTCTGTGTTTTCCGATGACCGGAAGTGCCGAAGGGAGAATCTGGACCGGCTGATCGACGGAATGTATGATGAGGTGGAAGGGAAAAGGGACGGACTGATCATCATCGGTAGATGTAATAAAGAGGCTTTGAAGAAGCTGAATAAGAAGTATAAGAGTGTGGTATCGGTGAACCGGAATTCTACCAATTATGAAGTGGATGAGGTCCTTTGTGATGGGAAAAAGATCGCAGCAGCGGCAGTGGAATATCTGATCTCCCTGGGGCACAAAAATATCGGTTATATTGGCCAATGTCACAGCGAGGACCGGTATAACGGGTATCTGGAAACACTGAAGAAGCATGATCTGGATGTGATACCGGAGTATGTTATCGAAACAAAGCAGACTGAGGCCGAGGGCTACGAGGCCATGGAAAAGTTCTTTCAGTCGGACGACATGCCAACCGGAATCTACTGTGCCAATGATATTTCGGCGATCGGAATGCTGAAGTGCCTGAATAAATTTCGGAACCGGTATTATATGCCTTCGATCATATCCAGCGATGATATACAGGAGGCACAGTTTACCAGACCGATGCTGACAACGGTGAGCCTGCCCAAGGAGGATATGGGAAAATTTGCATTATACCTGCTGCTGGACCGACTGAAGGGCGGACATTCCGGTATTGTGCGAATGGAGCTGGAAGGCAGACTGATGATACGGAACAGCTGCAGCAGTGTGGAGGACAGTATGTGGAGCGATTATTGTATCTGAGGATTGCGGATGCGCAGATATAGTGACAGACAGGATGCAGTTGCGCTATGACCAGAGTATTTTTGTGAAAACGTTTTCAGATATTCCTATTTAATTAATGGGAATAATATGGTTTAATGTATTCAATTCAAATAAAAAAATTACAGAACCACAGTAAACGGAAAGAACAGGTATGATTTGACAGCGAAATGAAGCAGTTACATTGTTGGGAAAAAGATTTCTAAATAAAAATGTGGTTGTAAAGGAGTACACAGATCATGAAAAGAAAACGCATTGCAGGTGTCTGTATCACACTGGCAGCAGTGGTACTGGCAGGAACTTTTGCAGTATCGGGAAACAATACAAAGGATAAAAATCATGTGGAGATCATCAATGTGTCCTATGATCCGACCAGAGAATTTTATGAAGCATATAATAAGATTTTTTCAAAATATTGGAAAGAGGAAACAGGTCAGAGTGTGGATGTGATCCAGTCTCATGGCGGTTCCGGAAAGCAGGCTCTTGAGATTTCCAATGGACTTCCTGCGGATGTGGCGACACTTGCTCTGGAATATGATATTGATGCGATCCGGAATGCCGGTCTGATCGACAAGGGCTGGATTGATGAATATCCGGATGACAGTGCTCCTTATACTTCCACCATTGTATTTCTTGTTCGGAAGGGAAATCCGAAGAATATCCACGACTGGGATGATCTGACAAAGGATGGGGTGGGGGTGATCACTCCCAATCCGAAAACCTCCGGTGGTGCCCGCTGGAATTACATGGCAGCCTGGGCTTATGCCAATGAGAAATATAACGGCAACGAGACAGAGATGAAAGCCTTTATCAAGAAGCTTTACAAAAATGTCCTGGTTCTGGATTCCGGTGCAAGAGGTGCCACAACCTCTTTCGTGGAAAACGGGCAGGGTGATGTGCTGATCGCCTGGGAAAATGAAGCGTTTCTTTCTGTAAGGGATAATCCGGATGATTACGAGATCGTAACGCCGGGCATCAGTATCCTGGCACAGCCATCCGTTGCTGTTGTAGATGAAAATGTGAAAAAGCATGATAATGCAGAAGCTGCGAAAGCATATCTGAAATATCTGTATTCCGATGAAGCTCAGGAGCTGATCGCGGAGAATTACTATAGGCCGGTTGATCAGACGATCCTGAAAAAGCATGCAGATACTTTTGATCTGAAGGTGAAGCTGACAACGATCAAAGATTTTGGAGGCTGGGATGCAGTTCAGAAAAAGCATTTCGCAGACGGCGGAGTGTTTGATGAGATCTATGAAGAGTAGAAGAGCCAGAGATTTGCAGCAGATCGGGAATTTGTAACAGATCAGAAACTTAGAATAGAAAAGCGGGGAGACAGAAATGAAGAAACAACAGAGTAAACGTGTGATACCAGGCTTTGGACTGACAATGGGAGTGACTTTGGCGATGCTGAGTATCGTAGTTCTGATCCCTCTTGCGTCTCTGGCAGTATATTCGGCGCGGCTGGGTTTTCGGGAATTTATTGAGGTGATCACACGGCCGAGGGTTTTGTCCGGATTCTATGTAAGCTTTATTACCGCATTTGCGGCCACAGTGCTCAATGCTATTATGGGCCTGGTCCTTGCGTGGGTGCTGGTAAGATATGATTTTCCGGGAAAAAGGATCATGGATGGAATGATCGAGCTGCCTTTCGCACTGCCGACTGCAGTTGCCGGTATCTCACTGACATCCCTGACATCCGATAAAGGTCTGGTGGGAAGCTTTTTTGCAAATTTCGGTATTAAGATCGCATATACCAGAATCGGTATCACGGTGGCATTGATCTTTGTGGGAATCCCTTTTGTAGTCAGGGCCATTCAGCCGGTTCTGGAGAAACTGGACGGTTCTTATGAGGAGGCGGCTCGTGTCATGGGTGCAAAGCCATTCACCGTTTTTCGCAGGGTTATTCTTCCGGAGCTTCTGCCGGCAATGCTTTCCGGGGCGGGACTTGCCTTCGGACGCTGCCTGGGAGAATACGGAAGTGTTGTTTTTATTGCAGGAAACAAGCCTTATTATACAGAGATCACGCCGCTGATCATCATGTCAAAGCTTCAGGAGTTTGACTATGAAAGCGCAACAGCTATCGCACTGGTTACACTGGCAGTATCATTCCTGATCCTGTTTGGTGTGAATCTGGTGCAGGCAAGAAATACGAAACGTATCAGAGGGAGGGATGCATAATGGATGAAAAAAAGAAGCAGGCTTCCGGGCCGGTGAAATGGATCCTTATCGGGATTTCCGTGATCTTTCTTTTTGTGATGCTGGTACTGCCTCTGGTGGTTGTTGTAACCCAGGCGCTGAGCAAGGGCTGGCAGTGCTATGTGCAGGCGGTGACAGATGAGTACACGCTGAAAGCGCTGGAGCTGACCATTGAGGCGACGGCTGCGGCTGTTGTATGCAACACGATCTTTGGTCTGTGTGCGGCATGGGCAATGACCAGATTTCATTTTCGGGGAAAAAAGCTACTTACCACTTTGATCGATGTTCCGGTTACAGTATCACCGGTTATCGCAGGTCTTATCTATATCCTGGTTTTTGGAAAGCAGAGTCCTCTTTATTCTGTTCTTGAAAGTGCAGGGATACAGATCGTGTTTGCAGTTCCGGGAATTATCCTAGCAACGATCTTTGTCACGTTTCCATTTGTGTCCAGAGAGATCATACCGGTTCTGGAATCCATAGGGTCCGATGAGGAAGAGGCGGCAGCACTGATGGGAGCAAAAGGCTGGACGATTTTTACCAAGGTGACATTTCCACATATCAAGTGGGCATTTCTCTATGGTGTTGTGCTGTGTACAGCCAGAGCCATGGGAGAGTTTGGAGCTGTGTCCGTACTGTCCGGACATCTCCGTGGAAAAACAAATACACTTCCGCTTCATGTGGAAATTCTTTATAACGAATTCCAGTATGTTCCGGCATTTGCGGTTTCTTCGATCCTGGTGATCCTGGCGGTGGTCCTTCTGATCGCAAGAAATGTTCTGGAGCATAAAGGAAAGGGGGAAAAAGGCGATGTACGTTGAGTTAAAAAATATCAATAAAACATATGGGGATTACAAGGCATCTGATAACGTAAGCTTTGGTATCGAAAAGGGGAAGCTGATCGGTCTTCTGGGGCCCAGCGGAAGCGGAAAAACTACGATTCTCCGTATGATCGCCGGTCTGGAGCAGCCAGACAGCGGGGAGATCATCATCGACGGAAGAGTGGTCAATGATGTGCCGGCCAGCGAGCGAGGCATTGGATTTGTGTTCCAGAATTATGCTCTTTTCCGGTATATGACGGTGTATGATAATATTGCATTTGGCCTGAAGGTACAGAAGGCGGATAAGAAGTATATTAAGCAGAGGGTTATGAAACTGGTAGAGCTGATCGGGCTGAAGGGCCTGGAGAAAAGATATCCGAGTCAGCTGTCCGGTGGTCAGAGACAGCGAGTTGCTTTTGCCCGGGCTCTGGCTCCGAATCCGCAGCTTCTCCTTCTGGATGAGCCTTTTGCGGCGATCGATGCAAAGATCCGTACGGAGCTTCGAAGCTGGCTGAAGGATATGATCGAGAAGCTGGGGATCACCAGTATTTTTGTTACCCATGACCAGGATGAGGCTATTGAGGTGGCGGATGAAATTATTATTACCAACCGTGGACGGATCGAGCAGAAGGGAACTCCACTGGAGGTTTATCAGAATCCGGATACTGCGTTTACGGCGGGATTTTTCGGGCAGACTTCTGTGATCGATGATTATCAGGTGTTCAATCACTTCGAGGAAGTTCCGGGAGGCGAAAAAGCCATTGTCCGTCCGGAGTTTGTAAAAGTGACAAAGAAGAACGAGGAGCAGAAATATAAAAGCTCCGCAACAGAGGGCATCGTAGAACGAGTCGCGTTCCGCGGCAGCAGCCTGGAACTGAAAGTCCGTGTAGGAAACACCACACTCAGCGCCAGAAGAAGCCTTGACGAAGAACCCGTCCGGGAAGGCGAAGTTGTGGATGTGTTTGTGCAGAGGATTTTTGTAACAAAGGGAAATGAGGCAGTACTGCTACATAATACAGCTATGGTTGAGGATTGGTTAGTGATATAAAAAAATGCCGCGGGAGCGGCATTTTTTTATGAGCAAGTAGCGTTAGCGGATTGCGAATATCATATGATGTGGCCGCGGAGTGGCATTTTTTTATGAGCAAGTAGCGCTAGCGGATTGCGAATATCATATGATGTGGCCGCGGAGTGGCATTTTTTTATATATGTGAAATTTTCACACCGTAATATTCTGCAAGGGAATCTACCAGATCATCACGGATTTTTTTGTGGTCATTGCCATCTAGGGACATGACACAGGATACCATCTGACGTTTTTTGTCAATGACGCAGTATTGGCCGTAATTGCCGGACAGGATCAGTGTATCTTCCATAGGTCCCATATATATGAAATATCCATAACCATAGCTCTGGTAATCCGGATGTTCCGTCAGTGGATTGTAAGAATCGATATGTTTCTGACAGGCATCAATCACGAATTTTTTTGGGACGATCTGTTTTCCGTTCAGGGAACCCTCATGCAGAAGCAGATGTCCAAAACGAGCCAATTCATCAATCGTCAGATACAGTCCGTTAGCTGCCATACAATGTCCCTGAGGGCAGAGGGTCCAGTCCGGATTCGGAATGCCAACCGGTTCAAAGAAACGATATCGCAGATAATTCAGCAGACCCGTTCCGGATTTCTCTTCCAGAAGAACAGATAAAATATAGGAACAAAAATTGCTGTACACAAAATGAGTACCGGGTGTATATGGAAAAGAATCATTCTGAAAGAAATATCTCACCCAGTCCTTTTCTCTGTATCGCTCTGGTCCATCGCAGAAAAAGAGCGGATCTTTCTGACCGGATGACATGGTAAGAAGATCACGGATCTTTATTTTGTAAAGATTTTCGGAAGGATTTGACGGGAAATATTTTTCAAACCAGGGATAAATATATTCATCAAGAGTGATCAGTCCTTCACGTTCTGCGATACCTGCGGCCATTGCAACAAAAGGCTTGCTGATAGACCATATATTTAAACGGGTTTTGACCGGAAAAAGTCTGAATTCTTCTTTTAGAAGATCATTTTTATATATCTGTGCGTAGATGATATTGGAATGATGTTGCTTTGATTTCTCAAGAAAAATATCTAAAATTTCCTGCATGATAATCCCCCCCCTGAAATTATTATTCGTAAAAAAGATCAAAGTCTGAATAAAGTTCTTCCAGGTCATGAAGTCGTGTACTGATGGATTTGCACCTGGTTTTGCGGATTTTTGCAACAATACTGTCAAACAGACAATAGAGGCATGAGAAGGAGTTAAATCCCATTTCATTGAGATTGATCTCTGTAATGATAGCGTGGTCTGCCAGCGCCCATGCCGGTGATGAAATGCTGTCTGTGATGGCGAGTATCTTTGCACCATGATTTTTGGCAATCTGTGCATATTTCAGAGACCATTTGGTATAGCGGGCAAAAGAGATCAGAAGAACAACTGTATCCTCGGATGCTTCTGTGAGATATTCGAAATTGGAATCGTAAAATTCGTGAACCACCTTGGTATTTCCAAGAAGCTGATTCAACAGAGTTCCCATCCAGAGAGCGGCACTGTAGGAAGAGCGTGCACCAACAATGAGGCGTTTTTTGGCATTGCTCAGATGGGTAACAATCTGATCCATATCTTCCTGATTCAGATGAGATGCCCAGCTTTCCATGGAATGGAGTTCATTGGCAATGATGTTTTGATAAAAATTTCCGCTATCCAGCAGTGAATCGTCTGTTATAACCGTAGGAACGGAAAGAATATCATTCTGTACAGTACGCTGCATTTCAGAAAAACTTTCAAATCCCAGGGAATAGGCAAGGCGTATGATAGTGGTTTCGCTTACGGAAATTTCCTTGCTGAGTTTCGCAAGGGTGGAATAACTGAATGAATCAAGGTGTTGTAATATATATTCGGCGACTTTCTTCTGACCGGCAGAAAGGAAAGATACTTTTTCACGGATCAACTGTTCTATTTTCATGAAAACCTCCTGTATTGTACGATTAGTATAATAAATTATAACAGGTGTAAAGTTTGATTACAATATAATGGAGCAAAAAATTCTTCTTGACATAAAAAAGATGTAAATAATGCACAAATTAAAGTGTGTATTTTTAATAATATTGTCAATAGAAATCTTGAAACCTAGATGCTAATATAGCATTAAATAATTCACATGACGTCAGAAAAAGAATTAATTACACTATTAATGTTAAAGTCAATAAAAAAGGGGGGCTTTTATGTCGTCAACAGTAAAGGAAATAAAAGAAAAAACAGGTTACCTGAAACGAAGTGATCTTTATACAATCGGTGTAGGACAGGCGATTGGATCGGGTGTTCTGACACTGATCGGACCGGCAATTCTTTTGACTGGTCAGTCAGCATGGTTGGCATATGTAGCTGCATGTATCTGGGGATTTATGATGATTGCACCAATTCCATGGATCACATCTACACTGAAACTTGGAGGAGGATTTTATTCTCTGGTAGGAGATATGGCCGGCAAACGAGTTGCCGGTATGTATGCAGTAGGATTTTTGCCACAGACGATCAATCTGGCGACTTATGGTGTGGCAATTGGTATGTATGCAAATTCCCTGTGGCCGCAGATTAATGCGAAATGGTTTGGAATTGCAGCCCTGAGTGTGTTCTTTGCCATCAATCTGTGTGGTGTGGATGTAATGGCGAAGGTACAGAAAATTCTGGTTATCCTGCTGTTTGTTGCACTTGGTCTGTTTATTGTTCTGGGATGCCTCCAGCTGAAAAATCCGGTGTTTGAGTTTACAGCACCAGACTTTTTCTCCAATGGTCCATCCGGATTCTTTTCCGCAATCATGCTGTATGTATATTCAACAAACGGATATTCCTGCATTATGAATTATGGTAAACAGGCAAAAGAAGCGCATAAAGATATTCCAAAGGCACTTCTGTACTGTATTCCGACACTGATGGTTGTATATGGCGGTGTTGCAATTGTAGCAAGTGGTGTGCTTCCTCTGGATCAGGTAGCCGGACAGCCGCTTACCCTGGTTGCAAAAAATATTTTAAATCCGGCACTTTTCACAGTATTTATGATTGGTGGTCCGGTACTTGCACTGTCTTCATCCATTAATTCAACAATTTCCAATAACTGTATTCCGGTTGCACAGTCCTGTAAAGATGGATGGCTTCCGAAATCATGGGCAGCTCAGAACAGAAGAGGGGCTTACTGGAAACTGATGACATTTACTTATCTTATGGGAATATTACCTGTGTTACTGGACTTTTCTATCAGTGATGTTGTAAATAATATTATGCTTCTGGCATCAGCATTGGCATTTCTGCAGATTTATGCGTATTTCCAGCTTCCGAAAAAACATGCAGAAGCATGGGAAAAATCACCAATGCATATTTCTAACGGAAAATATTATTTCCTCTGCTGTTTGAGCCTGTTTGCATATATCTGCATTTTTATCAATTCTTGCAGAAGCCTGAAACTTCCGGTAGTAATCATCAGTCTGATAGCCATTGTAGTATGCATGGCTTACGGATGGTTTAGAAGTGTAAGTCCTGATGTAAAGATGGAAACAAGTGTGTGGGAGGATTAATGTTTATGAATAAAGACCAGAACCTGATCAATGAATTTGCTATCAAAACTTTAAAAGAAAATCTCAATGTTATGTATGCGCAGATATGGCGTGAAGGACAGTTAACGGCAGAATATAAAAGAATGCCGGTCAAGACACGCCTTAACACCTGGTCTGCCTGCAAGGGTGTTGTGTCCTGTGCGGCAGGAATCGCACTTGATGAAGGGCTGATTCGACTTGATGAGAAGATTGTGGATATTTTTCCAGAGTATGCACCGGAGAATCCGGAAGGATATCTGGGGGATGTAACGCTGGAAAATATGCTGACAATGACTACAGGTTTGGAAAGCTCTCTGTTTTTCTGTGACTGGCCGGAGCGTTACACAACTCCGGACTGGATCCGATATTTCTTCGAGAATGCGAAAGTGATAAAAAAACCGGGAACAGAATGGCTGTACAGCAATTTTAATACTTATATGATCAGCTGCGCGATTGAAAAACGTGCGGGAGTTAATCTTCTGGAATATTTGAGAAATCGCTTTTTTGAACCGCTGGGAATTGGAAATCCAGACTGGACTTTGTGTCCGAAAGGGCATGTGCATGCGGCTAATGGACTTTATGTGAATATTGATGAGTTTACCCGGTATGGACAGATGATTCTTCACAAGGGAAATTATAATGGAAAACAGCTGGTGCCAGAGTCGTACATGAAGATGGCAACGTCCAATCTGGTGGATAATTCAGTGGCAGGAAGTCCGGGAAATCTTTATTCCGGTTTTGGATATGGATATCAGTTTGTCATGAATCCGGAAGCCGGTTCCTATCGATCCGATGGAAATTATGGTCAGTTCTGCCTGGCGTTTCCTGACAAGGATGCAGTAGTAACTGTAATGTCTCTGGAGGGGGATTTCCAGAAAATAGGAAATCATCTATGGACTACAGTGGTTCCGGAATTATAAGAATTCTGTCTGGCAAATCAGACAGTGTAAGAGGGCTTAAATCTTTCTGGCTTGACATTGGTCAGAAACCGTTTTATACTCCTGTCTTTGACAGTTGCTAAACAAAAAAATCGCTGTACCTTTTGATTTTACTGGGGTTCGGCGATTTTTTTGTGTCGTTTTGGAATATAGTATTTTATCCAATGCGTCGTAAAACCCCCTGCTTCAACTATGGGGATATAAGACGCGTCCATCGAATTTATGCAAGTAATTGAAGAGGGACAAAATAGTAATTGTATTAACTAATAAACCATAATATAATATAAATATGAACACAACATATAAATCAAACAACAATGTCGTCTATTCCT
>NZ_JANGAA010000013.1:0-96915 GCF_024461705.1 Blautia sp. DFI.9.10 | reverse complement strand
GAAAATCGCTATGCCATAGCCTTGGTAGGCCATCGCGCAGCGATTTTGTTCAATTCTTATTTTTCAGTACCCATGTCATGTAATAAATGCCAGCTCCAATCATGGCACTATATAACTGCTGTAAAATATATGTTCCACAAATCATCATGTAATATTTGTTTTTAACAAGAAGCTTGAATGCCTGTACCATTCCGTACTTTTCATTATCATCCTTTACTTCTCCTTCGTTAAGTTCTTCCTCAGGAAGTTCCTTAACTGAAAGTGCTGAAATCGTATTTATGACAAGACCAATGATTGCATAGATAATAGCAACCGTTCTCCATGCCGCAGCATCTCCACCACATTTATCTACAAATCCAACTGTAATCGCCTGAATCAGAAGACTTGTTGAAAACGCAAAAATAAAACGGTAAGATCCCATCTGCACACGCTCTTTGCTGTTCTTTGTAATCAGTGACGTAAGTGCTGAGTAAGCAATATTGTTTGCTGTATAAAACACACCATTTAACAGTGTATAAGAGATAAAGAACCATGCGTATTTAGCCGTTGTTCCAAAGCTGACTGGTACTGCAAAGCAGCAGACCAGCGTAATGGCACAACCAATGTATCCGTATAGCATCCAGGGTTTCGCTTTTCCCATTTTACTGTGTGTTTTGTCAATCATTGATCCAAAAAATATATCCGTAAAACCATCAAATAGTTTTGATACGGCAATCAGGGTACCTACGACACCTGCAGCAAGTCCTACTGAGTCCGTCAGATAGACCATCATAAAAGATGTCAGGAACGCATAGACTACATTACCTGCAATATCGCCTGATCCATATCCAATTTTGTTATACCATTTCAAATACTTTTTTTCTTCCATCGAATTTCTTTGCTCCTCATCTTCATCGCACTTAGAATTTCAAGATGTCTAACAGAGTATGATGTCTAATTCTAGTTTTTTCTCTGTTTTTGTCTGATTGCTCTGTATATCCGGACTTTACATAACAATCAGACTCTCTTTCCTTGTTTACGGGTTACATGAAACTTTATTATCCCTTTACATACGGTATCAGTGTAAACTGAAACCGGAATAATACATCATCAAATCGGTACTGATCCAATACAACTGGACCACAACTATTAGAACCAATGCCATTTAATGCGTAGTCAACGCAAAATACTACACTATCTGATTCTGTCAGTTCATAATTATGCGTTTTCTTCTCAAGTTCTTCCTGCGTATAATAAGAAGCATTGAATGAAAATGCCTTTTCTGCGGATGCCACAATTCCATATCGGCTGTTGTTAAGCTCTACATATTCACAATCATAATGGCTTCCATTTTCCTGTGGACGGATATAGTCCTCATGTAAATCCCCTACATCTGCCCGGTACAAACCGTGGCTCGCAGCCTGATGTTTATCACAATAACTTTCCTGTGGTCCCATTCCAAAGTATCTTACAGCTGAAAGTTTTTTATCCAGGAACATCCTCACACCAAATCTCGGAAGATCCGGGAATTCATCGTCTTTTGTTACTGCAATATCTGCATCAATCTTTCCAGCAGCTTCTATTTTCCATGTAATCGTCACATCAAGAATCTTCTGTACTGTCTCTGCCACAACGGAAGCATGGCTTGTAATCTTCACACCATGTTTTCCCTGCACAACCTCTGTCGTATAGGCTCTTGTGTAAGCCTTATCATAGTGGGCTTTCTTCCATTCAGACTTGATGTACATATCGTTATCTGTTGGAGCTCTCCAAATATTTAATTCCATCGGATGGTTCAAGTATTCCCGCCCTGCGAATTTCATCTCTGTAAAGAGTGCAGTACGTTTGTCTATGGTATAAGCAAATTCACGCCCCTTGATATGAATCTGTGTATCATTTTCATTTACCTGTAATTCAGAGTCCACTACTGTTTTTGGTATCCATTTCTCTGCAAGTTTACATTTTGTATCCTCTTTACTTACCTCAATTTCATCAAATCCAAGAATATGGTCTTTATCCAACAGTGGCAATTCTTTTTTCAGATGGTAAATAAGTTTTAAATAACATTTCCCATTCTCTGGAACATTGATCTTCAGGTTTGTTTTTCCTTCCCCATGTGGTGCCACAGAAAACTCCGGAAGTATGCCTTTGCTGATCACAAGACCATCCTGTGTCAGCTCATAACTGATCTTCACATAATCTTTCAAGTCATCAAAATCCATGTAGTTATGAAGCACCAGTTCTCCGCTTTCTTTGTCATAGGAAATAACCCTTGCCGGTCGATAAACATTCTTGTATTCCAAAAGTCCTGTATGTACCGTTCTGTCCGGATATACTAATCCATCCATACAGAAGTTGCCATCATGAATTTCTTCGCCATGGTCGCCCCCATAAGCATATATAGTCTTTCCATTCTCAGCAGTTCCATGAGCAATCGCATGGTCACACCATTCCCAGACAAAGCCGCCGCACATTTTATCATTATCCTGAATCATCTGGAAGTAATCTTCAAAATCTCCAGGTCCGTTTCCCATGCTGTGACAGTACTCTACCAAAAGGAAGGGTTTGCTTCCATCTTTATCCAGATATTCCTGAATTTCGGAAAGCGCTGGGTACATCCGGCTGTACACATCCAGATTGCTGTAATCATATGTTTCATCATAATTACGGTATCTTGCACTCTCATATTGTGTGATACGGTCTGGATCAAAATTCTTTGTCCATTCCAGTGCTTTTTCAAAGTTGCAGCCATAAGCACTCTCATTTCCCATTGACCACATAACAATACAGAAACGGTTTTTGTCACGTTCCACCATGAGTTTTACGCGATCAACGATTGCCTCTTCCCATACCGGATCATCTGCAATCTTCTCATTCCATCGTTTGAACCGATTGTAATCAGTGTCTTCTTTTCTGTAGATCATAAATGGACCATGAGCTTCAATATCTGCTTCATCTATTACCATGAATCCATACTTGTCACACATTTCATAGAAAAATGGTGCGTTCGGATAGTGGCTGGAACGGATCGCATTAAAATTATGCTGCTTCATTAACGTAAGATCGGTTGTAATCTGTTCCGGATTGATTGTAAATCCAGTAACCGGATCAGAATCATGTCGATTAACACCACGGAATTTAATCTTCTGTCCATTTAAATAAATAACCTGGTCTTTAATCTCTATCTTTCTTAATGCAATGTGATCTACAATTACTTCATTCTCTGTTTCAAGAATCAGTTTATATAGATATGGATTTTCTGTATTCCAAAGTTCCGGACTTGCGATTTCTAATACAGCTGTTCCTTCTTCAGCAATACTTCCTAGTGCTACAACTGCTCCGTTTCTATCTTCAATCGAAATTTTTACATTTAACGGAGAGTAGAATTTCATTTCAATTTCTACTTTCGCAAGCATATCCTCAATTCTTGTTTTAATATGATAATCACTGATTGCCTGTTTTGGGCGTTTCAAAATGTACACATCCCGGAAAATACCACTCATACGGAATTTGTCCTGATCTTCCAAATAGGAACCATCACACCACTTCATTACCAACACTGCCACCGTATTCGTTCCATCCTGAAGTACATCGGTAACATCAAACTCACTGGTCATATGCGAAACCTGGCTGTATCCTATGTAAGAGCCATTGATCCATACGTAAAAGCAACTGTCTACTCCTTCAAAGTTCAAAAAAGATTTTGGCGCTTTCTCATCTCTACTGTACTCAAAAGTATGTACATAGACTCCACACGGAATGTCCTGTGGCACATATGGTGGATCAAACGGAAATGGATACCGGATGTTTGTATACTGGTGTGTATCATATCCAGCCATCTGCCATACACTTGGAACCTGAATCTCATCAAAATTTTCTGTATCATAATTCTTCTCAAAGAAAGAATCCTGAATATCATAGATGCTGTTAAAATACTGGAATTTCCAAGTTCCATTCAATAACTGCATACGATCTGACTCTTCTCTGTGTTCCACCAAGTTATCCATTCTTTTGGATGACGGAATATAATAGGCTCTGGCTGGCATTGTATTTTCGTGCAGTACACTTAGATTTTCATAATAACGTGGTACGATCATAAATAGCTCTCCTCCAATACATATACTTTTTTGTTCTTTGTTTTCCTAAAGCAAACCTTATACTTTACTTTTTGTTTACGTTCCTTAGTTATGCTATATATAGCTTATCCTAATTCGCAAAATATGTCTATGAATTGGATTAGACAAAATATGCACTAAATGATACAATGATAAAAAGTACGAAAAGAGGTGCTGTCCTATGTATTTGAACACCGGTTATTTGAACCACTCACATATGGATTTCAAAGACAAAAGTCGTCCGCTGATTGTAGGTAGCTGTGGTACTTACCGTCTTTCCAGACATCCCAAACTTCCGACCTACCGTCCAAAGGGTCGTCTGGATTATCAGATTATATATATCACTGCTGGTTGTGGGCATTTTCATTTTGATAATGTAAATAATGAAACGATTGTTCCAGCCGGCAACATTGTACTGTACAGACCGAAAGAACTCCAAAAATATGAATATTACGGAGAAGATAAGACAGAAGTATACTGGATTCACTTCACAGGAAGCAATGTGAAAAATATCTTACGTCAATATGGGTTTCCGGATAAAGAACGTGTCTTTCAAGTGGGTACATCTAATGAATATGAACAAATTTTCAAACGTATCATTATCGAGCTGCAACGCTGTCAAGACAATTATGAGGAAATGCTTGTCCTTTTGCTACGTCATCTTCTGATCAGTTTCCACCGGGAACTGACAAGAGAGCACATATTAAAAAATGAATACCTTGATCATGAGATGGATAATGCTGTTACCTTTTTCAGTGAAAACTACAATCAAAATATCAATATTGATGATTATGCTGCCTCACGAGGCATGAGTGTCAGCTGGTTTATCCGAAATTTCAAAAAATATACCGGTTCTACACCAATGCAATTCATTGTGGGAATCCGCATCAACAATGCTCAGATGTTACTTGAAACAACAACTTATTCCATCCATGAGATTTCTAAGATTGTCGGATATGATAACCAGCTTTATTTCAGTCGGCTTTTTCACAAGTTGAAAGGATATTCGCCGAGAGAATACCGAAAAATAAGAAATAGGTTATGAAATCTATAATGTCATAAAAAGTGAACTACTCGGCAACTTAGTTACCAGAGCATCTGAAATCTGGCGGGATACCGCCTTTTTTCAGGGTGCGTCCATGACACCAATACTGCTTGCCTTTCGGCTATACAGCTACTTTTATTACTTCTGGATTTTTTAGTCCGGTTACGGACAGTTCCTTCTGCTTTCCGGATACGGAAAGATATTTCCGCAGGATATTAAATGCGCCTACTGCATCTGCATTGTAGCTTACTCTGTCAGTTATATACATACCCCGTTCTTTTCGGTTTGTTGCTTCTGCATATCTTTTTGATACTTCCGGTGATAACGGGCTGCACTGACTGGTATAGCTTTCCTCCTGTTTTATCAATTGGATCCCATACAGTTTCAGCTTATATCCCAGCATGATATACAGCCTGTTATATGGCAGTCCGTGAAACTTCTGGTTGACCTTATGCCCCATATCTTTCTCTTTACGGATATTTCGGATATCTCCCACAACCACACAGCGGATATCTTCTTTTCTGCAGTATTCTGCAATCCATCTGGTCACTTTATGAAGATAATCCTTCACTGTATTCTGCTTTTTTCTGTAAAGTCTCTGGATATGTTTCGATGATCCTGGATATCTTATCCCTCTTTCCGATTGCTGCGCATACCAAACAGACTGCACTCTGGCGATCTTTTTATGAAAGTATCTTTCCAATGAAAGATATTTCCTTCCAAGGATAAAAGTCCGGCCATTTCCGGAATCATAACAGGTCATCAGATTATGAAGTCCAGGATCAATAGATAAATAATGTCCATTCTGGGAAAGCTGCTCTGGTCCTTCGATCTCATAGATAACGATAAGGTCACATTTTCCGTTTTCCGGCGGATAGATCCGCAATTGTTTTATATGATCCATGTCCCTGAAAATCTTATTTTCAAGATATAGAAATCTTTCATGGATCCCATAGGTTTCTTCCATATAGATTTTCAGATTCTTTGGCAGAGACAGCCGCAGCTGGTCTGAACCTTTCTCATGCCGGATCCCCATCTGCATGTATGTGACCGGGATATTATCCTGTTTAAAACGGGGCGGATTTGGATCTTTGATCCCTCCAGTCTTTTTCAGGACATAGAAAGATCTCCATGCTTTGTCCAGTTGCTTGCAGGTCTCCTGTGCTGTCTGTGACGGAAGCTGCCTGTACCACAGATCTCCTTTATGCGCTTTTTTCTGATAATACCAGTCAGGATACTTTTCCAGTCCCAGCTCTTTATAATGATGACGTTCGTAGTTGCAGACATTCCAGAGTTTGGAAGCTGCATAACACATATGCCCTATGATATTGGAATATTCCGGCCGGATCTTTACAGATGTTCTGTGTGACAGCAGCATTCCTCTTCCCCCTTTGGACAGCTATGCAGATAGAGATCTACACTCCACCTTGGTTTAATACGACTTGCTCTGATGCTCAATATAACGGCGGATATTTTCCTCCGATACAGATCCGATCGTTTCCACATAATAGGAATGGTTCCACAGCTCTCCCTTCCATAGCTGGTCTCTTATTTCCGGAAAACGTTCGAACAGTTTTCTGCCGGTGATCCCCTTCAGATACTTGACGATCGCTGTTATGGACAGTTTTGGTGGAGCTGATACAAAACAATGGACATGATCACCTTCACCACATTCAAATAAATGAACAGTAAAACCTTTATCCTCAGCAATCTGCTGCACCAGTTCCTTTAGGTATTCCTCAATTTCTGGGTCTAATATCTTCCGCCGGTATTTCACCGACCACACCATATGGTAATTAATATTACACACACAAGTCCTGTAATGTATTAGATTTTCTTTCATACATATAGTATAACATAACAAGTAGAAATACACAATAAAAAACAAACATATTTTCGATTGATTATATGCCGGTTACGGCATTAATACCAAGGGATTGGGAGATTATTATATTATTTCAATGTGCAGATATGCACAATCCTGCGCTTTCATCTCGGTAATTGAATTGCCGAGGATTCCCGCTTATTGTCCTAAATGTCAAAAAAGGATGCCAACGAATCAAAGCAGATTACGTGACATCCTCTTCTTTTTATTAGTGCTATTTTATAAATTCAATCGAATAGTAATACATGTACTCATTATCTGTATCTATATGCTCCCCTGCAATATCCTGTATTGGCAACGAGCTTAACCCTTTTTCTCCATAAATCAGTGCTGCTAATCCTTGCTCTGTTCCATACTCTATCTTGCATTTGTTTTCAATAGTCGTTGCTGATCTTCCATAATATTCCCTGCTAAGAGACAAAGTATTCCACTGCGTTCTCAGGGAAGAATTCCTTAAACTCACCATATAACTGAGCCACAAGTGTTTTATTGTGCGCAAGTACCAAAGTTGGCTTGTTTAACTGGGCAATGACATTCGCCATGGTGAAGGTCTTACCGGAACCGGTGACACCCAGCAAAGTCTCGAACTGGTTGCCTTCCTTAAAACCCTTGACCAGTTTTTCGATAGCCTGAGGCTGGTCGCCTGTGGGTTGATATTCGGAGTGTAATTTGAAATGATCCATACGGTTCTCCTTGTTGTTCTGAAATTTGTGGATATGTAAATACTGCCTGTTACTATATGTAAAGAGAGTGCTTTTATCTTTATTATTGTTGCTTTTACAGTATATCGTTCAGCGTAAAAAAAGTATAGGTCAACCGAATATTTGTTCTATACTTTTTACTGCACCACACAAAAAGGCAGCGCCTGCTCCACTCAGACTCTGCCTCTCACTTTTTTCTTTTTATACTGCCGTCATTCTTCTACTTTTCTCTCATAAACGATCTCACCGCCAAGAACTGTCATATCCACTTTCGTGGTCTTGATCTCATCCGGATCAATCTTATAAATATCTTTCTCTAGAACTACGAAGTCTGCATTTTTTTCCACTTCGATGGTTCCGTTCTCGTCTTCTGTATAGGAAGCGTAAGCTGCGTTTTTTGTAAAAAGCTTCACCGCCTCATCTACAGACATTTTTTCGGATGGAATCCAGCCTTCCTGTGGCTGACCGCTGATATTTTTGCGGGTGACTGCAAAATAAATATTCTCCATGGCATCAAAGCTTACCACAGGAGCATCCGAACCGCCGGACGTATGGATTCCCATATCCAGCATGCTCTTCCATGCATACACCTTATCCATACGGTGTGCGCCGATGGCAGGTTCCACTGTGTTCATATCCAGATCGATAAATACCGGCTGGATATATGCCAGAAGATCCTGGTCTTTCATCCCCTGCAAAATACGCGGATTGGTGATCTGGCAATGTACGATACCATGTCTGCCCTTTTTATTATCCTTCCGGTAAGGAGATTTCGCTGCTGCCTCAATGACCATATCCATTGCACGATCACCGATACAGTGTACCGCTGCCTGCATCTGATGCCGGTCAAAAAAAGCAAACAGATCGTCAAGCTCCTCCTGACTGAATGTGATGATCCCGGTATTTCCCGGCGAATCCTCGTAAGGCTCATTCATGGCCGCTGTTCTTGCACCAAGGGAACCATCCTGGATCAGCTTCATCGGTCCGACAGTAAAGTGATCTCCCCTCTGCCCGGTACGATATCCTTCCTCAATAAAAGCCTTTGCATCCTCCGCCCGCTCAAAAAGGCACTGCTCATAATGGCGGATACTCAACTCTCCTCTGGCATCCAATGCCTTGTAGGAGGCCATGATCCGACGCCAGTTTTTTCCCGGAAGTGAAGCAAGATCATCGGACTGTACACCTGTAAATCCACATTCATTCAGCTTCTTCGCACTGTATTTGATGTAGTCTTCCACTTCTTCCTGGGATGGTGCTTCCAATACGGAAGAATAAAACTGTACTGCATTCTCCTTCAGAAGTCCGGTATCCAGGTCAACCTCCTTCTCAATCTCCGGGAACTCCGGGATTTTTTTCAGAAGCTCCAGACCGCAGCTGTTGCACACAGCCACATGCCCGCAGACACGCACCATAATGATGGGGATTTCCGTTGAGAGCGCATCCAGCTCATCCTTGTGCGGATAGCGTGGCTTATCAAAATGCTCCTCATTCCAGCCTCTGCAGTAGAGCCAGGTCAGCTTCTGACCTTTGCTCTCCTCCAGTCTTTTTTTTGCTGCGGCAAGCATTTCCTCAACACTTGTGCAGTCAAACAGTTTTACAGATCTTTCCACAAATGCATAATGCAGCATATGCATATGTGTATCCACAAAACCGGGCAGCATCAGCCTTCCCTTTAGGTCGATCCGCTTTTTGCAGGAAAAAGCTTCTGCTTCTTTATCAGTTCCCACAAAAACGATCCGGCCATTTTCGCTTCCCACAGCCTCTGCCACTTTTTCACTGTCATCCAGTGTTCTTATACATCCGTTAAAAAAAATTGTATCCACTGTTTATTTTTCCTCTTTTTCTTTTTTATCCTCGTAGAAAAGTGCCATATCCTTGTCTACCTTTCCGATTCCCATGTAACGCGCCTTGTAATCCTTCAGCAGTTTAAAGAAAGTACCACTTAAGATAAATAATGTGGCAACATTTACAAATGTAGGGAATACGGTTGTAAAGTCTGCAATTACCCACAGCTGCGCCGGTGTTCCGTTTCCGTAAAGAGTAAGCACTGTGACCAGAAGACCCCATAATGGTGTTCCAAGGATAAAAACCTTCTCTGCGATCTTCAGAACCTTCTGATTATTTTTCAGCCAGTGCTTCAGGATCACGCTGTAGTAGGTGAACCATCCGGTTGATGTTGTTAATCCAAAAAGAAAAATACTGATCGCGATCAGTGCTCTCGCAATGGAGCCCATTCCAGACTCAAATGCTGTCAGTGTCAGCTCTGATCCCTGAAGTCCTGAATTCCAGTAGCCGGTAATGATAACAACAAGACCTGTCATGGAGCAGACTACGATGGTGTCTGCAAATACCTCAAATGCTCCCATCAGTCCCTGTTTTACAGGATGGTCTGTCTTTGCGGAAGCATGGATCATAGGAGATGTTCCCCAGCCTGCCTCGTTGCTGTATACGGAACGGGCAAAGCCAAGACGCATTGCTGTTGCAACACCGGCTCCCATAAATCCGCCGACTGCCGCCTGTGTTGTAAATGCACCCTTGAAGATCAGTCCAAAGGTTTCCGGCAGCTTGTCAAAATTCACTACCAGTATTGCGAGAGAGCCTACAATGTAAAGCATGCACATGATCGGTGTCATATAGGAAGAGATCACGCCGACTTTCTTTACACCGCCGATGATGATCAGATAGATCGCTGCCACATACAAAAGTGACGGTACGATGTACGGCAGGTGGAAGGTACTTCCGACAGCCTCTGATACTGTATAATTCTGCAAAGTAATGAACCATGTCATGAAAATACAGCCGCCGAACAGTACTGCAAAAAGTTTCCAGAAGGGAAGCTTTTTCTCTCCGCCAAGCCCCTTCTGCATGTAGTAGGTCGGGCCTCCCTGGTACTCACCGTTTGGCTGTTTCTCTCTGTAGTATACAGCAAGTGTTACCTCTGCCATCTTGATGACCATGGCAAGAAGCGCTGCGATCCAGAGCCAGAATAATGCCCCAGGTCCTCCTGTTGCAATAGCCGTTGCAACACCGGACATATTGGATACACCAACAGTACCTCCGATCGCAATGGAAATAGCCTGGAACGGTGTCAGGCTCTTTCCGTCATCTCCGCCTTCCTGGCGACGTTCTTTACTGAACATGTTTTTCACAATGTAACCAAAATGGCGAAACTGGAAGAAACCGGAACGTACTGTCAGATATACGCCTGTAGCGAGGATCGTGATCAGCAGCGGCAGTCCCCAGAGCCAGTTGGTCAGATTTTCAAATAATTCAAACATCTTTTCCTCTCCTGTCCTTCTTATTTTTTGTCTTTTGCATCCATTCGGAAAATCTGTGTATAGAATATAAAAAATCCCCGGAACATGAAGGCAGATACGGATACCCGGTGTTCCCGACATACAGCTCTTCTGCCATATATCTGCGAGCCCCGTTTCTATCCTCTTTATCCTTCATGCTCTGGGGATCTTACATTTCAGCCCACGAATCTTCCAAACGATGACAGTATATCACAGTTCCGGAGGAATTTCTACTTTTTCTGTTTGAATTTTGTATTTTTATTCATTTTTCGTGAATATTACTATTTTACCGTATGGATTCCGGATACTCCACCCCTTCCGGCATGGAATCCCATTCGTTAAGGCCAAGGCTCTGCTTGAATTTCGCCTGTTCAAGCGTAAGCGTCGGGAGATCATCCTGCAGATAATCCATCAGCTCGCTGATGCCTTCCCTGGTCTTGTTATTTACCATGAAGATCCGTTCACAGCCCATGTTCTCCATCCACTGTCTGACCATGGGAATGTTGGCATGGGGAGAATCCACCTTGGTGATGATCCCGATCAGCGGCCGTAGTAGAAAATTCCTGCTGCCGTCACTAAACAGGTTAAAGGGCTCATTGGCTGCCTGTACAATGGCGATCACATCCGCCTCAAAGGAAAAGCAGGCCAGTCCTACGCTGAAATGCTTGGATTCCGCATATTCTCCCGGTGAATCAATAGTATCTTCATTTGTATTGGTATACTGAGTCTTATGATAATGAAGCTCTTCCCCTTTAAGCGCCTGTGTCAGGGATGTTTTGCCGGCTTCACTTCGACCCATCAGAAAAATTTTTTTCATTTTTTATCCCGTCCTGCCTCAGCTTCTGTGGATCTTACAGACATCGAATTTCAATGTCTCATGGAAAAATCGTACCACTTCCTCCACAGCTGTCATCACTTCCGTAAAACCGCCTGTCAGGATCAGCGTCCCGCAGAAACGATCCATAAATCCTACTTCCACATGAGCTGCCTTCACTGCAACATCTGCCGCAACTACAATCGCCTCCCAGGGTGTGACTCTGACCATACCAATGGCATCTCCCCTGTGGTCCTCGCCTTCATGGACACCGATATGTAACGCAAGATTCTCATAAACAGATTTATCACTTGGCGTAAAAACATGTGCAAAAGAAAGCTCTTTTCCAGGTACCCGCACACGTGTCAGTCGAAGTCTTTTTCCCTTAAGATTCTCATAATCATCATGAAACAGCCGCTCCAGCAGTTCTTCCTTCGTTATCCGTTCTTCCATGGTGCACTTCCTTATCTCTTGGTGATCTTGCAGACTACATATCCAAGAGTATCACGGAAATAGTCCACGATCTCTTCCATTGCTGTCTGCACATCGGAAATCTCTCCTGTTATGATCAGTGTTCCTGTAAAACGGTCTGCAAATCCAAGATACACATTACCGCTCTTCACAGCAATATCGGATGCGATCACAGCAGACTCGGAAGGTGTCATATTCATGATACCAATTGCAGATGATCCATAGTCCACCTGCGGATTCAGTCCAAGCTTCTGATATATGATAGGTGCCGGACCACCCATGATATGGGCAAATGTGATCTCCTTACCGGCTACGGTTTCCTGTACGATTCTGATCTGGTCTTTATGTTCATCTGCCATTGATGATTCCTCGCTTTCAAAAATTTCGCAACATAGCATTGTCAAGATCAATGCTATCGTTTTCTCTCTCAATCTAATATTCGATAAGCCGGATTTTGTCCATCCGGCTTACAATTTTCCTACGATAAATTTTACTATCTATACCTCTTAATGTCAATACAATTCTTTGAAAACAAGGCAAAAAACAACGTTCTTAAAAATTAAAATCCACATAAAACAACACTCATTTTCACATCAGTCTGGAAAACCAGTCAAAATCTGTTTAAAATTCAAACGCCTTCTTAATACTGTCATAATGCAAAAATTTTCCCTCAGCCGCAAACGCTTTGATCTGATCCAGTGTCGCAAACATATATCCGTCTGTCTCTTCTGTCTGAAGTTTCAGATCCTTGTCTTCCACATCCATGACAAACCGGTACACATCTACAAAGTAATTATCTCCTTCCCCAGGGTTCTCTCTTTTATAGGTAAAAAGATATCCGCCTTCTGCCTGGCTAGCATCCAGTCCTGTCTCCTCTTTTACTTCACGGAGTACCGCATCCCTGGATTCTTCACCTGCCTGGGCAGCGCCGCCGGAAACTTCCCACCAGCCTGGAGCCCAGGCTTTTGTCATCACGCGTTTGGTAATGAGAAAAGTTTTGTCCGGTCTTGCCACCACACCTAAGACTGTCAGATGATATTCTCCATCTTTCAGGCACCAGTCGTTGCGCTTCATGGTACGTCCTGTCGGTTTCTTATCTGCATCGTAAATATCCCAGAATTCCATTTTTCTATCTCCTGTCTTTTTTACATTTCACGGTAATATGGTCTTACATTTCCGTCTCCCCGTGTTCTGTATCTTTTTTATTTGTTATGATAACACGCTAAAGTCCTGTATGTAAACCCTGGAATCTGCTACCCTTTTCCAGTTATTTTTTTCAGCTGCTATCTGCACATTCTGCTCCTTTTATCTCATAAGAAAATCTATAGATTATTTTTATTATATCACTTGTATTATGAATTAGTTTTATAGATATTTTTGTTATATAATTAACACAAACAAACGATTCTATTTAAAATAACCAGGGAGGTTTTTTTCAGATGAAGAATGATTATCCGCATATTTTTTCCCCATTAACTGTTAAAAATATGACTATCAAGAACCGTATTGTTATGATGCCGATGGGCACCAACTACGGTGAACAGAACGGCGAAATGAGTTTTCTTCATATCAATTATTATGAGCAGCGTGCAAAGGGTGGTACAGGTCTCATCATCGTAGAGAACGCAAGCATCGATTCCCCGCAGGGCTCCAACGGAACCACACAGCTGCGCATCGATCATGACAACTATCTGCCACGTCTTTTCAAATTCTGTGAAAACATTCATAGATACGGAACAAAGATCGCGATCCAAATCAACCATGCCGGAGCTTCCGCTGTTTCTTCCAGGATCAACATGCAACCGGTTTCCGCATCTGACGTTCCATCCAAAGAAGGCGGCGAGATCCCGCGTCCTCTTTCCAAAGACGAGATCCTTCACATCGTGAAAAAATACGGTGAGGCTGCAAAACGTGCACAGACAGCTGGCTTTGACGCAGTAGAGATCCATGCAGGACACTCCTATCTGATCAGTCAGTTCCTCTCCCCGATCACAAACAAGCGTACCGATGAATTCGGCGGATCTGTTGAGAACCGTACCCGTTTCTGCCGTATGGTCATCGATGAGGTAAGAAAACAGGTAGGACCTTTCTTCCCGATCATGCTCCGTCTCAGTGCGGATGAGCTGATGGAGGGCGGAAATACACTGGAGGATACTCTGGAATACCTGGATTATCTTCAGGAAGAGGTTGATATCTTTGATGTTTCCTGCGGACTTAACGGTTCCATCCAGTACCAGATCGATGCAAATTATCTCCCGGACGGATGGCGTTCCTACATGGCAAAGGCCGTAAGAGAAAAATTCAACAAGCCATGTATCTCCATGGGTAATGTCCGTGACCCGAAGGTTGCTGAGCGTATCCTGGCTGACGGTGATGCAGACCTGATCGGTATGGGCCGTGGTCTGATCGCAGACCCTGCATGGGTAAACAAGGTTGCCACAGGTCATGAGTGTGACCTCCGCAAATGTATCTCCTGTAACGTTGGCTGTGCCGGAAACCGTATCGGTGTAAACCGTCCGATCCGCTGTACTGTAAACCCATCTGTTCTTGAGGGCGATGTATATAAGAAAAAACATGTAAATAAAAACTGCAACGTGGTCGTTATCGGCGGAGGCACTGCCGGACTGGAAGCTGCCTGTACAGCCGCAGAGGTTGGATGCAATACCTTCCTTCTGGAAAAAGGCAATGAGCTTGGCGGACTTGCATCTCTGATCTCAAAGATCCCTGCAAAGAACCGTCTTGCTGATTTCCCGCACTATCTCATGCATCGTGCTGAACAGCTTGATAATCTTTACATCTTCAAAAACACAGAAGGAACACCGGAAAACATCCGCAAGTTCCATCCGAATATCATCGTAAGCTCCACCGGCTCCGCTCCGCTTCTGCCTCCGATCGCAGGACTGAAGGATCGTATTGACAACGAGAAACATAATATTTATTCTATTCTTGGTATGATCAGCCACATTAATGATTTTCCGAAGGATCTGGAAGGCAAAAAGGTTGTTGTTGTAGGCGGCGGTGCTGTAGGTCTTGATGTTGTGGAATTCTTTGCTGACAGAAACGCAGACATCTCTATCGTTGAGATGATGGATCAGATCGGACGTGATCTTGACCCGGTAAGCAAAAATGATACAAAGACCATGATGAAAAAACACAATGTACATCAGCTTACAAAAACTGCTCTCCTTGAGGTTAAGGATTCTTCCTTCCTTGTCAGGGGCGACGGTGAGCCTTATGAGCTTCCATTTGAGTACGGCTTCGTATGTCTCGGAATGAGAGCTCAGGGACAGCTTTACCAGAACCTCACAGAGGAATTTTCTTCTGAGGATGTTGAGATCATGAACATCGGCGACAGCCAGAGAGCAAGACGAATCATTGACGGTACCCAGGAAGGACGCAATATCCTTACCATTCTTGAGCAGAAGGGATACCTTTAATATTTTTCCGCTATACCCTTTCCGGGAATATCTCAATCCTTCTACCGAAAAGTGTATATAGATTTGTTACAGTTCACTCGGTGATCCGTAACATAGTTTTTCCACGTCTTCCTCCCCAGCAGCCGTCCGGAGAATGTCCGCAACTTCTTCAGATCTATGTGGCGGGAGGTTTAAAAAAGACAAATCTTCATCCAGATTTTACCAATGAGAGGAGTTATTACCATGTCAGAAAGAATCACAGGACATACCGAACTGATTGGTCTTATGGCATATCCGATCCGCCACTCCAGCTCTCCTGCCATGCAGAATGAAGCTTTTGCAAAGCTTGGCTATGATTATGCATATCTTGCATTTGAGGTTAGTGCAGACGAGATCGAGGATGCTGTAAAGGCCATCCGTACTCTGAAAATGAGAGGTTCCAACGTTTCCATGCCGAACAAAACTCTGGTAGGCCAGTACCTTGACGAGCTTTCACCGGCAGCAGAAATGTGCGGCGCTGTAAACACCATCGTTAATGATCATGGTCATCTTACAGGCCATATCACAGACGGTATCGGATTTATGGCAGCACTGAAAGACAATAACATCAACGCCATCGGAAAGAAAATGACCATCGTAGGTGCAGGTGGTGCCGCAACTGCTATCGAGATCCAGGCAGCACTTGACGGTGTAGGCGAGATTGTGATCTTCAACCGCAAAGATGAATTCTGGGACCGTGCAGTATCTACGGTAGAAAAGATCAACACCAGAACTTCAAGCCATGCTGTTCTCTATGATCTGGCAGATCTTGACCAGCTGAAAAAAGAAATGGCTGACAGTTATATTTTCGTAAATGCGACAGGTATTGGAATGAAACCACTGGAAGGTCAGTCCGTTGTTCCGGACAAGTCTTACTTCCGCCCGGAGCTTATCGTTGTTGACGTGCCTTACTCCCCTCTTGAAACTGCTATGCGTTCTATGGCAAAGGAAGTTGGCTGCAAGACAATGAACGGCCTTGGCATGATGCTTTTCCAGGGCTCCGCTGCATTTGAACTGTGGACCGGCGAACCGATGCCGATCGAACATATGAAAGAGATTCTTAACATCAGATACGACGACTAAACTGCTATCTGTTCCTGTCGTATCAGAAAGGACCATTATGAAAACAGTTCAGGTAAGAAATATCACACTCGGAGAGGGAAGACCGAAGATCTGTGTCCCGATCGTGGGACAGACAAAGGATGATATCCTCCTTGAGGCAGGGACCTTCGCAAGGATCCCCGTAGACGTTGTGGAATGGCGTGTTGACTGGTTTGAGGACGTTTTTGACACAGACAAGGTTCTGGATGTGGCAAAAGATCTCCAGACCGTTTTAAAGGACACTCCGATCCTCTTCACCTTCCGTACTGCAAAAGAAGGCGGAGAAAAAGCGATCTCCAACGAAGCTTACAAAGCACTCAACATGGCTGTCGCAAAAAGCGGCTATGTAGATCTCATTGATGTAGAAGCCTTCACAGGTGAGGAGATCGTAAAAAGCATGATCCAGGAAGCACACAGCTATGGCGTAAAGGTCATCGCTTCCAACCATGATTTTGACGCAACTCCTGAGAAGGATGAGATCGTGCGCCGTCTTCGCATGATGCAGGACTATGGCGCAGATATCCCGAAAATGGCTGTTATGCCAAGAAACAAACAGGACGTGCTTACACTCTTAAGTGCCACGCTGGAAATGTCCGAGCAGTTCGCCGACCGCCCGATCATTACCATGTCCATGGCAGGTACCGGTGTTATCAGCCGTCTCGCTGGCGAAACCTTCGGTTCCGCCCTTACCTTCGGTGCAGCTACCAAAGCTTCCGCACCAGGACAGATCAATGTCAACGAGCTTGCACAGGTTCTTGACATTATCCACAAAAGCCTATGATCCTGTAACCTCCCATAAAAAGGATCTACGGTAGATTTTTGTAACAGAACGTGAATTATAAACCAATTTTCAAACCCAATTGATGTAACAAATTATTTCAATTTTAATCCCATAATAGCAAATCTATTAAAATAATAATTAAAAACAACAAATCTCATGACAAAAAGAAGAAGTGTGCTGACCCATCCAGCACACTTCTTCTTTTTCTTTTTTTATATCTTTGTTATTCCTCTAATCAATTTTTATCCTCGATGGCATTCTCCTCTTTCTTTCTGGGGTCCCAGTTTGAAAGGAAGATATTCAGGCCGAAGCCTACAGCCAGGGCCCATGCGGATGCCCATGCAGTTCCCTGGGTTGCAAGCACCGCTGCCATAACACCTGCGATCATCTTGTCACGGTCTGTTCTGCAGTAATCCATACCGATCCTTGCACAGACAAAGGCCTGGAACATCAGAGTAATGGAGGAACCGACTCCGAAGATCGGACGGAAGAAGCTTACAACCGGAATGATCAGCACACTTAAAAACGTTGCAATACGGAAGGATGCCATACCGCCGATCAGAGACTTCATGGCTTTCTTTCCCTCCTTGTAACGGATGGAAACAGATACTGTCATTCCAACCCATAACGGACCGGAAAGCGGCGGAAACGGCGCAATGACGGAAAGGATCAGGTTCCTGATGCCGCTGACCAGGTTGGAACGGCTGGAATTGAAATCAATGTACTCATCATCTCTGGACTGGCGTGCCTCTGTAACCAGTGTCTCTGTGGTAACAAAATCACCAAATGCGATAACATAGCATACAAGTGCCAGAGGAAGCGCTTTGACAAACATGGAGACCGGCGGGATTCCCACACCAAAGATACTTACCTGTGAGATGATCTCTTTGAACTGCGGGATCTTGATAAAGGTTCCCAACTCAAGACCAGGCGCATCCAGCTCTCCTACAAGAAGACCTACCACCATGGCGATCAGATACGGGAAAAGGTTTCCATACCTGGCAACAAGATCCAGGAATTTGTTGTTCTTTCTCTTCTCCTGATATTTATCTGAAAAGCTGATCAGGATCAGAAGGCCTACACCGGCAACGATCGCCAGCGGATACTTATGCATGTTGCCGCCCTCTCCCAGCTGTCCTGCCATAACCGTCACCGGCGCAGCAAGAAGGATACCACCCTTAACAGAATTTGGTACTGCATGGACAAATTTATCCGCAAGTTTGGTGATGCCCATAAATATGAACACGAGACCAACCAGCATCTGCAGGGCGATCATTGCCTGGATACGTTCTTTTCCCATAGGGAAGCCTTCCAGGAATACGATCGTCAGCGGAAGGGTCGGTGTGATCCATCCCGGTACAACCGGGTCACCAAGTAAGCTGTGTAGCATATACAGCATGGTCTCTATGATCACACAGCTCCATGCCAGCTCATAAGGCAATCCCAGATATTGTTCCAGATAAGGAACCGCCGCCAGTGCCGTAACCCCGAGGATCAGGCCCTGGATAAACTCTACGGACTCAATTTTATAGTGAATAAACGGAAAACGAATCTGAAATGGCCCAAACGGAATGTAGGGCAGTTCGTTTTCTCTTCGCTGTCTTGCTGCACGTGCCATAACGATTCTCCTTTGTCGTTTTTTTTGATAATACATATATAGTATCTTTTATTTTATAAGTTTGTTAATTAACAAACATTTTCAAAAACGGTAAAGTCCAATCCGGGAATTGTTCCCGAATTGGAACTTTGTTTTGCACAGATTCAGTCATCTTTGTCTGTATCCATACAATGATTCACTTTTTTTACTGTAGTCAAACGGATATTCACCCCAAGGGATTTCCTTGATTCAGTCAAGCCTCTTTTCCACGGTTCATCTTAACGAACAGTGCAAGAAGGATTCCTATGAATGTCACTGCCATATTGAGAAGCAGGATCATTCTCGGAGCACTGGTTCCGGCAGTCTTTGTAATGTAGCCGGCCAGTGTCAGAATGGTGTAGTTCGCAACGCTGGATGCGATCATGACCATGGATGTTGCAGTTCCCTTGTTTTCCGGGAAGAACTCCGCAGTTGTGGAAACAGCCAGCTGAAGCACACCGCCTGCGCCTGCAAAACCAATCACAAATCCACCGATAAGACAAATTGTCGGATTCTGGATAAAGTAGCAAAGTCCCAGCATGATGAAAGAGATCAGCGGATAAATGATCAGGATATTGATCTCCTTCAGTCCTTTTTTGATAAATACAGAGGAACACAGGATCGCTGCAAAGGTTCCTACTGCATAGAAGGACTGGATCTTGGAAGGATCACTTAAGTTATAAAGCTTTCCGAGCTCCTGGTTACAGTTCAGCCACAGCATGAATGTAGAAGAGCTTGTAAATCCGATGAGAATTGCTGCAAGAGCTGCAGGAGTGATCTTTAATTTTGCTTTTTCTTTCTTTACTGTACCTGCTGTATTTCTCTCCGGGAATGGCAGGAACAGGATCAGGATTCCATCGATAAAGATCGCAGCACCGGCAACAATAAAGATGGTTCTGTAGGACATATTCGCCGCTGCTACAAAGCCGATGAGGAAAGGAAGCAGAAACTGGCTGATACACATGGAGAATTTTGTAAACAGGTTCGCTACAGAAGGATTGTTTACATAAATCTCCATACATGTCGGGCTTACGCAGGTGTCTAGGAAGGAGTTTGCGATACCGCCTACAATGGCAAAGGCGTAGGCAACTCCCATAGACGGAGCAAATGCGATTCCCATAAAGTATGCTGCATAACAAATCACGCCGATGATTCCGCTTAATCTGCGTCCGAATTTGTCGGACAGGGGACCGGAAAACGGAAGAGAGATCAGTCTTCCAAGTCCAAGTGCGGCAATTACAGATACTACCATGCTGACATCCATAGTTCCATCACTTAAAGCCTTTGCTCCCCAGTGAGCAGCAAGCTCCGGCTTGTACTGACCCATGATGGAAGCTCCGATTCCATGGATGAAATATGTAAAATACAGCGCGATAGAAGTAATCACTAAATTTTTCTTACCTGTCTGGCTCATTTTTCTTATTTCCCTTCGTTCTCAGCCTGAAATTTCTGGTACTCATCTGTCGGCATCTCAAGACCTGTGTAAAGCTTGTAAGATGCTGCACCCTGCCACAGAAGCATTCCTTTTCCGCCTACAGCAAGCTTCACGCCTGCTTCTTTTGCTTCTTTTACCATCTTTGTCTCTGCCGGATTGTATACGCAGTCAGCAACAACAAGATCCTTATGGAACATGGATTTATCAACCAGTGTGATGTCATCATGTGGTTTCATTCCTGCAAGTGTTCCGTTCGCGAGGATATCTGCGTTTGCGATCTCTTCTCTCAATTTGTCCTGATCGTCAAGGCAATATACGCTTACTTTGCAGTCCGGTACTTCTTTTGCAAGCTTCTCAGCAGTTCCTTTTGCTCTGTCAAGGAATGGATCGTCAGGGTTGAAGATCGCGATGGATGCTGCTCCGTCAAGGGCACACTGTACAGTCAGAGCTGTAGCTGCTCCGCCTGCTCCGAGGACTACCATCTTTTTGCCCTTTACATCAACACCATGCTCTTTCAGGTTGCGGACAAATCCGATACCGTCTGTGATATGTCCAACAAGTTTTCCATCCTCATTTACGATAGTATTTACAGCGCCGATGATCTTTGCTGCCGGTGAAAGCTCGTCTACACACTGAGCTACTTTGTTCTTGCAAGGCATGGTTACATTACAGCCTCTCATTTTGAACAGACGCATTGCATCAAGAGCTGCCGGAACCTGATCCTCTTTGATATCAAATGCCATGTAAGCATAGTCCAGGTTATGGTACTGGAAGCTGAAGTTGTACATAGCCGGGGATCCGGAATGTCCTACAGGGCTTCCGATCAGTGCAAGTAAACCAGTTGTTCCTTTAATTCTCTGTTCCATTTCTTTTTACCTCCTGCATTTTCCCCTGTCAGACACCGGATATATTTTTTCCGGTGTCTGACAGGGCATCTTTTTAATTTTTGTACTGTCCGGTTTATTGGATAGATTGGCAGATCAGATCCTAGAAGCTACCTCATAAGCCTCTTTTGTTGCATCCAGTGCACGTCTTGCACGGATAGCATCTCCGATCACATGTGTCTCAGGTACAAGGTCTTTGATCTTCTCTTCCAGAGGATTGTAGTTACGGAATCCCATGGAAAGGATCACAGAATCATATCCTCTTGACTCGTGACGTACTCCGTCAGCGGTCTCATATTCTACACCGTCTTCATAGAATTTGCATACCTTTGCTCCGGTGATCTCCTTGATTCCGTAGTCCTCGAAATCCTTCATCAGATATACTCTGTGCTCGTGGATCACGTCTGCACCTACGGTATCACGGAACTCGATAACAGTTACATCATGCTCCTGCTCGCCTAAAAATGCAGCTGTCTCGCATCCAACCATTCCACCGCCGACAACGAGAACCTTTTTGCCTGCTGCTCTCTTGCCATCCAGAAGGTCAGAGCCGTGGATGATAGCCGGATTGTCGATTCCCTCGATCGGAAGGATCAGAGTCTTGGAACCGGTGGCAATGATCACGCTGTCCGGCTTCTCTTCTTTGATAAGCTCCGGAGTTACCTCACAGTTCATCACGATCTTAACGCCATCCTTCTGACAGCGATGGATGTAGCTGCGGATCATGTTTGTGATGTCACCTTTTCCCGGCGGATATGCAGCAAGTCTCATGTTTCCGCCGAGAACATCTCCTGCCTCATAAAGTGTTACCTCATGGCCTCTCTCTTTTGCGATAAATGCAGCGGAAAGTCCTGCAACACCACCACCGATAACCATAACCTTCTTCGGCTCTTCCGCTTTCTCAAGCGGCTCTGCCTCATGACCCAGGAACGGGTTTGTCAGACAGCATACCGGATTTCCTGCATACATGTTTGCAACACAGCCCTGAAGACAGGCGATACAAGGAGTCATATCCTCAAGACGCTCTTCCTGTGCTTTCTTCGGCATAGCCGGATCTGCAAGGCTCTGACGTCCGAATGCTACAAGGTCTGCTCTTCCTTCTTTTACCATCAGCTCTGCGAACTGTGGCTCTGTATAACGTCCAACTGTGATCACCGGGATATTTACCGCACGTTTGATTTCCTCAACCTCTGCTGCAGAGAATCCACCGTGGATAACAGTCGGTGCCCACATAAACTCATCCTTGATATGAACGGCACGGGATACATGGAGTCCGTCCAGTCCGCAGCTTTCCAGATATGCTGCGATTGCTGCACTGTCGTGGACATCAAGTCCTCCCGGAACCTCATCTGCACAGTTGATTCTTGCAAGAACTGCAATTTTTCCCTGTGTTGCTTTTTTAACTTCCTCGATGATCAGACGGGAGAAACGCATACGGTTCTCAAAGCATCCGCCAAACTCATCCACTCTCTTGTTTGTTCTCGGAGAAAGGAAGGTACTTACCAGATAACCGTGTGCCATATGGATCTCAACAGCATCTGCTCCTGCTTCCATTGCTCTTCTTGCTGCCTCACCGTAGCCTTTGATCAGCTCGTAAACTTCCTCAGTTGTAAGCTGCTTCGGAATATCACGGCCGCACACTGACGGGATACTGGTTGCTGCTGTGATCGGTGCTCCTGCGTTCTTTGCATTTCCTTCCGGACCTGCGTTCTGAAGCTGGATGGACACCTTTGCTCCTTCTGCATGACATCCGTCGATGACCTTGCGGAAGCTCTCGATCGTAGAGTCGTCATAAAGACATGGTTTACGCGGGCCACCCTTTGCGCCCTTGTGAACTACAGTAGCCTCAATGGTGATCAGACCAAATCCGCCTTTTGCTCTTTCTCTGTAATATGCAGCGGACTGCTCACTCATTGTTCCGTCTGTGTTTGCAAAGTTATTTCCCATTGGCGGAACAACAAAACGATTCTTTACTGTCATAGGACCGATCTCGATCGGCTGAAACATCGCATTGAATTTCATATGCGTTCTCCTTTCCTTTGAAACAATCTTTTTGTTTCTTTCACGGTAACGCCCTGTCACCGGTATGACGTCGGAAACAGGGGCCCGTCTGAAATATTCGTTTCTTATATTAATTACAGTACTTCCGGCCAAGCCTCTTCCAGTACCTTCTTTGTGTTCTCATATGTATGTTTTGCAGCATACCCGATACCTTTTTCAAGGTTTGCATCGCTGATAACCTCTACGCCGATGGCATTTGGTCTGATGCCTTTTTCTTTGATCATTTTTACGAACGGTACTGTTGTTCCGATTCCTGTTCCAGGAGCAAGACGGTCATGCATGGACTCATCTCTTAAGATCGTTGTTGCATATGGTCTTTCCCATACATCGTTGATCTGGATGGATACGATCTTGTCTGCCGGGATTCCCTCAAGTACGGAAAGCTCGATCGGCTGGTTTGCTCTTACCCAGTGCCATGTATCAAGGATCAGTTTCGCATTCCCGCAGTCAGCAGCTTTTACAACAGCCCAGCCCTTTTTCACATCCGGGATTCCGCTGTATGGCATTGGCTCAACACCGATGATGTATTTGCCTGCTCTGTGGCAAAGCTCACGAAGCTTCTGTGCTGTGTACTCTACGGAATAGTTCTCCATCAGTCCGCAGTTGATCTGTTTTACGTTAAATAATTCACACATATGGAAGCAGAGCTGTTCTTTGTATTTCTGCTCATAGGAACGATGCTCCTCTGCCCACTGCACGATGTACTCAACCTCTGTTACCTTCATGTCATATTTATCCAGGATCGCCAGGATATCCTCGTCGAAAAGTCCCTCATTCAGGGCATCTACGTAGGTTTCTGCTCTCAGGCCGATTCCCTCATAGCCAGCCTCTTTGGCAGCTTTTACACGGTCCTCAAATTTGCACTGATCTCCCAGTGTCCAGGAACTGATTGTGATTGGAAATTCTTTTGACATGATAATTCCTCCTGAAAATTTAAATAATTTTATTTGTTTTTTTTTAATTATTTTGTATCTTTTTTCTATAAGCATTATATAACTTTGTTAAATACAAAACAAATTGATTGTACCAGGAGAATCCATAGATTTTATCAATATATCATGTTATACTATATAAAACATATTCAGCCGTATTGCCGCCGTCACTGCATACGGCCCGGCAAATCTCTTATGTCTGTCAGACTTACCTGGGATCTGTCCGAAGTAAAACATTCAGATAAACTTACGAAAGGAGTATTGAAAAATGAATCTGTATCATCTTCGCTATTTCGTGACACTGGCTCATCTGGAACATTATACAAAAGCTGCGGATGTTCTGGCCATCACACAGCCCAGCCTAAGTCACGCGATCTCTTCTCTGGAGGAAGAGCTTGGAGTGAAATTATTTGAAAAAAACGGACGGAATGTTTCTCTCACCAAATATGGCAAGTCTTTTCTGGAGGATGTGGAACAAACCCTGAACCGGCTGGATTCCTCCGTAAACGGTCTCCAGCTTGCAGGAAAGGGAGAAGGACAGATCGATGTGGCTTTTCTCAGAACTCTGGGTGTTGACTTTATGCCAAAGATCATCCGCAGTTTTCTTAATGCCAATACGGGAAAACAGATCCATTTCAATCTGTTCTGTGATAAGGTGCTTACCGGCGATATCCTCACCGGACTGAAAGAGAAGAAATACGATATCGGCTTCTGTTCCAAATTTGACGACGAACCACTGATCGAATTTATTCCGGTTGCCAAGCAGGATCTGGTCGTCATCGTTCCGCCGGAACATCCTCTTGCTGAGAAATCCGAGATCCATCTGGAGGAAACACTTCCATACAAGCAGATCATCTTCAAGAAGAGAAGCGGTCTCCGCCAGATCATTGACCAGTTATTTAAGAGCATCGGTCAGTACCCGGATGTGGCTTTTGAGATCGATGAGGATCAGGTTGCCGCAGGATTTGTTGCCAATGATTTCGGCATCTGCATTGCACCGGATATCCCGATCCTTCACTCTCTGAACCTTAAGATCCTGCCCCTTGTCTCTCCAAGCTGGCAGCGGAATTTCTACATGGCCATGCTGAAGGATGTATACCATCCGCCGGTCGTGGAAGCCTTTAAGAAATTTGTGATCGAGGAAACCTCGAGGGAGATTTTTTATAAGACCAATTAAACGATCTGTTCATCTGCAAATATATGGTCCGGATCTTTTATATCATAAAGGACAGCTGCCCGATCTCCGTTCTGTTTCTGTACGGTTTATCGAACAGCTGTCCCTTTTATATGTAAAACTATTCTGTTTTATGATCAGCAGTTATTTATTTGCCTCTGCCTCACGAAGTCTGTGGATCAGCTCCTCGCAGATCTCAAGCTCACTCTTTCCGTCTGTCTCAACAACTATATCTGCTGCTGCCTCATATTTCGCGCGACGTTTTTCCAACAGATCAGCGATAAATGAAACATTTTTGTTGTTCTCAAGTAAAGGACGGTCATGATTATCCTTTACACGTTCCAGAATAGTTTCCGGCTTTGCAGTCAGAAGTACAACACGGCCATTTTTTTTCATCTCGGTAACATTGCGCTCCCGCATCGGAACACCACCGCCACAGGATACTACAACATTCGATCTGGACTGCATCTCGATCAGAAGATTTGTCTCGAGCTCACGGAAATACTCTTCACCGTAAGTCTCAAAGATATCGGAAATGCTCATTCCCTGTCTCTCCACGATACACTGATCCATCTCCACAACATCCATGGCAAGAACATTCTTCAGATAATCGGAGATCGTAGATTTACCAGCTCCCATAAATCCGATCAGGAAGATATTATAATTGAAAAGATTTCTGGACTGGATTCTTTTACTGTTCTGTGTGATGCTTGCAAAAACATCATTGACCTCTTTCTTATGACGTCTGCCTTCCATTCTGGCTTCCAGCCATCCTTTCTGCTTCGCCTCCTGTTCCGGCTGAAGTACCGGAAGATCGTTAGCTTCCTTGTATACCATGATGTCCTCTACGATCCTGTTTCTCATAAGGAGTGCGTCCAGGATGATCTCATCGCACTGTCCAAGGCTTTCTCTTAATACTTCTAACTGGTTCATAATATCTCCTTTACTTCGTTCATTTTATTACGGATTTCCGTCATCACTTTATCACTTTAAATCAAGTATCTGTCCTTATTATACCAACTGGTCATTTTTATCTCAACCCAAATTTTCATTGAATTTACACATGTGATCTATAGATTATTTTTATAATTTTTAGTCACGGCAAAGATATCTGACGCAGGACTTCACGCTATGATGGACTGGATTGTTTGCAGTAATTTATGGAATTGCTATAGTATTCATGCCAGGATCTGTGTCAAAAAAATCTCCGCCCTTTTACAGAAGCAGAGATTTTTTACAGAAATTTTATCACCAAGATTCTACTGTATCACTTCATAGATCCGGTAATGCTTGTATATATAATCCCGGAACTGCTCCACAAGCGCACTTGGGTACCGGTTTTTCATCATTCCCATGTATATGTAACGACGGCAGTGCAGATTCTCAATATTTAAGATTTTCACAGGAAGTGTATGGATCACCGGTACATCCGGCACAATGCCTACACCAAATTCCTCCGCCACCATACCTGCCAGTGCACCATCCTCTTCTACCTCAAAGGCCGTCTCCGGTGAAAGTCCTTCCTTTTCGAAAAGCTCCCGGATCACAAAATACAGTCCGCTTGCAGGGGTAAAGGTCACCTGCGGATACTGCCCCAGCTCTTTTATGGTCACTGAATTTCGGTCTGCAAGAGCATGGTTCTCAGGCACTACAGCCACCAGCTTTTCTTCTGACACCGGCACAAAGCTGATCTCCTTCTCGCCCTCTGCCCGGGAACAGAAGATCACGTCGAATTTCTCTTCCTTCAGACCCCGGATCAGACTTCCGGTAGCTGCATTCTGAAAACGGAAATCAATCTTCTTCCCCTCCTGTTCATTAAGGAACCCCCGGACAAGCTCCGGGATAAATCTGCGTCCCTGGGTATGGATATACCCGATGGAAATACTTCCTCCCGGAATCCTTGCCGCTTCCTGTATCCTCTCCACACCAAGATTCAGGATATGTAAGGAGTCCTGCACATATTTCAGAAACATTTCCCCGTATTTGGTCATGGTCACATTTCTTCCGTGACGCTCAAAAAGTGGAACCTGCAGTTCCTTTTCAAGGTTGGAGATCGCATGGCTCAGACTTGGCTGGGTTATATCCAGCCTCTTGGCTGCTCTGGTATAATTTTCGATCTGGGCAAGAGTCACAAAATATGTGAGCTGATTTAAGTTCATATGTCAAAAAATCCTTTCTTTCCTCCGTGCGAGAGACTTTCAGGCAGGTAAGCTCAGACACCTCGCTGCCTGGTCTGTTTCACACTCCAAGGCTCAGGAGTTCTTTTCCCGCCGCAAGTCTCTCATAAAACTGCTCATAAAAATCCCGCTTCTCATCATAAGGCTTCCTGTAAAACTGGTTCACCACATACATGTTCAGGTTTCGGATCAGGTCACTGTCCTCGCTCTCATAGAGAACCGACTGGACATCCAGAAGAAAATAATGCCAGTCACAGACAAATTTTTCGTAATTTCGAAAATCCGGAGTATCTACCCATTTCCGGACCTTGATCTTACTGCGGCTGGTCTTTTTGCACTCGTGGATCTGAAGGATGTATTTAAAACTCCCGTCCTCATAGTATCTTCCCAGCGGGAACAAACGGCAGAAGCCCGGACGAAAGCTGTGGATGGAGCATCTTCCGTTGCCATTCAGAAATACGCATCGTTCCTCTGCCCCTGTCATCCTAAGATGCGGCAGAATATTTCCGTCTGTGACGCCAAGCTCTATTTTTCCGGCAAGCAGCTGGTCCACACTTAAGTGAAGTCCCTGACTTAACCGCCATACATCCAGCGGATCCAGTACAACAGAATCTCCCATTCCCGTACAGCAGTCAAAACAGCCCTTACAATCCTGACAGTCTGCCTTTACCATGTCATTTGCCTCGTATAAACGACCGTCGGAAATTTCCTCCAGTGTAACCTCCCGCCGCATCAGACAAGTGCCTCCAGTCCTGTAACTCCCCAGTCCTCAGCCAGGCTTTTCAACCCGTCCAGGATCTCCTCCCTGGAATAATCGTGATCATCTAGGTAATCTACGTCCATATCATTGAGATGCAGATAAAAGGTAAGGGCAAGCTCCAGATAATCCGGATCATCTTCCTCCATGTTCATAAGAAGCTCATTTTCCGCTCCGTTGATGTCACCCTCATCAGCAAGTCCTATAACCTTCTTAAAAAGCTGGTCTGCCTCTGTATAATCTGCCTCTGCTGCAGGAAGTGTATACTGCGGCATATCTCCCTTAAGAAGAAGTCTTGTGATCAGTCTTGCGATATCCTGAATATTTCCTGACATTCTGTCATCCTGTAATCCCAAATCGTTTTCCTCTCTTTCTGCTGTCCTGTTCTGCCAGACGCATTTCTCCGACCGACGTATCTGCATCCGGTCCTCCGCTCATCCGAACCCCGGATATCTGGACAGGCAATTTATTTAATCCAGTTTAATTCCTGACAACGCCTGTGCAAATGCATTGTTCACCGGCTCATTGGCCTCTTTCTGCTGTTTCTTAAGATAACGCTGCACATCACGCTTATTCACACCTGCACCCTCTTTGGCTCGTCTTGTCTGAAAGGATGAAAGCTTTTCTTTATAGCCGCACTGACATACAAAGGTCTCTTCTTTTCCCTTCAGAAGCATCTCCATACGCTTATGGCATTTCGGACAGCGCGCATTGGTGGTCCTGGATACTGTCTCTCTGTATCCGCATTCCCGGTCCTCGCACACCAGCATTTTGGCATTCTTTCCGTTGACTGCCAGGAGATGTTTGCCGCAGTTAGGGCACTTCTTGTTTGTCATATTGTCATGGCGGAAGGTTCCCTGTCCGCCTTTGATCTCATCTACGATCTCACAGGCATATTTACGAATCCCTGTGAGGAATTTATCCTGACGGAGCTTTCCGTTTGCAATATCACTGAGCTTCATCTCCCAGTCTGCGGTAAGCTCCGGCTTTTTCAGTTCTTCCGGAACCAGCTCCAGAAGCTGTTTTGCCTTGGAGGTAATGTAGATCTCATTGCCTCTTTTTTCCATCATAAAGCTGTTGAAAAGCTTCTCGATGATGTCCGCTCTTGTGGCTACCGTTCCAAGTCCACCGGTCTCACCAAGGGTTTTTGCCGCTTTTTTGTCGTGGCTTTCCATAAAATGAACCGGATTTTCCATGGCACCAAGAAGTGTGGCCTCTGTAAATCTGGCCGGTGGTTTTGTTTTGCCTGCTGTAAGAGCTGCTCCTTCCACAGTAAGTATCTGACCTTCCGTAAGCTCCGGAAGCTTCTGGTCTTTCAGCTTATCACCGGATTCCTCTTCATCCTCATCCTGCCAGCCGCCTTCATAAACCTCTCTCCACCCTGCACTTTTTACAATACGTCCGCTTGCAGCGAAAGTTTCTCCTGCTGCAGTTCCTTCCATGCTTACCAGCTCATATACAGCCGGCGGATACAGCACGCTCAGGAAACGGCGTACTACCATATCGTAAATCTTCCGTTCCTCGTTGGTCATATGATCCAGCTGTACAAACTGTTCTGTAGGAATGATGGCATGATGGTCACTGACTTTTTTGTCATCCACAAAGCCAGCACTGGTCTGGATCGGTTTATTGACCAGCGCACCGGCAAGTTTTCGATAAGGACCTGTCCCGCATGCCTGAAGACGCTCTTTAATGGTAGGAACTACATCTTTTCCTATATATCTTGAATCCGTTCTTGGGTAGGTAAGGACTTTGTGATTCTCGTAGAGCCTCTGCATGATATTCAGAGTTTCCTTTGCAGAAAAGCCGTATTTCTGATTGGCTTCTCTCTGAAGAGTGGTCAGGTCATAAAGCCCCGGCGCATAGGTCTTCTTCGGCTTTCTGGAAACCTTTGTTATGGTAAGGCTGCTTTTTCCTGCCTTTGTCTGGATCTCCTGGGCACGCTCCTTCTTAAAGGTGCGGAGGCTTCCGCTTTTTCCGTCACGCCAGGTCCAGCGTACATTTCCCGCCTGCAGAGTGATCCCGTAATAATCCTCCGGCTTAAATTCCCGGATCTCCTGCTCTCTTCTTGCGATCATGGCAAGGGTGGGAGTCTGCACACGTCCGCAGGAAAGCTGGGCATTATATTTACAGGTCAGCGCTCTGGTCCCGTTCATTCCCACCAGCCAGTCCGCCTCCGCCCTGGCCTGTGCCGCACGGTAAAGATCATCATAATCATGGCCGTTTTTAAGGTGGGCAAAGCCGTCACGGATTGCTTTGTCCGTTACGGATGAGATCCACAGACGCTTAATAGGTTTATGGCAGTCTGCCTTTGCAAGGATCCATCTTGCTACCAGTTCTCCCTCACGTCCGGCATCTGTGGCAATGATGATCTCCCCGATATCCTTCCTGTAAAGCTGGGTTTTCACCGCATTGTACTGCTTGGAGGTCTGGCGTATCACCACCAGTTTCATTTTCTCCGGCATCATGGGAAGCGTGGAAAGCTCCCATTTGGTATATTTTTTATCGTATTCTTCCGGATCTGCCAGTGTTACCAGATGTCCCAGGGCCCAGGTCACTACATAGTCTTTTCCTTCCAGGGTTCCGTTCCCCTTCTGACTGCAGTGGAGGACTCTGGCAATGTCTCTGGCAACGGATGGCTTCTCCGCAATTACTAATGATTTCATATTTTTTTCTTTCACCTCTTACTCTTTGGAGCCTGTTTTTCAGAGCTCCGGGGTTCAACTATTATAGCATGAAAAAAGCACTTCGTCCAGAAAAGGGCCGAAGCCTTTTTCGTCGAAATGCTCTTTACTTTCATATTACTCTCAGCAGCTGTTCATGCACATTTTCCGCTGATCTTATAGCCCACTCCACGAACTGTTTCCACCAGATCTCCTGCCGGGCCAAGCTTCTGGCGAAGGGTACGGATATGTACATCTACGGTTCTGCTCTCTCCGTCGAATTCATATCCCCAGATCTGATTTAAAAGCTGTGTTCTGGAAAGAACCGTACCACTGTTTTTCAGAAGGAGACAAAGCATCTCGTATTCTTTCAGTGTCAGATTCACAGGCTCCTGATCAACAGTTACCTCATGTCTTCCCGGACATACATAAAGATTTTCCATACGATACTCCTCTGCACCATTGTCCTCTGATCTCCGAAGAAGGGCACGTACCCTGGAGATCAGTTCCATCATGCGGAACGGCTTCGGAATGTAATCATCTGCACCGCTGTCCAGACCTACCACGGTATCAAACTCACTTCCTTTTGCAGTAAGCATGATCACCGGAAGTTTCCGCACATCCGGACGGATACGGATTTTTTTTAAAATAGACAGTCCGTCTTCCTCCGGAAGCATAATGTCCAGAAGCACCAGTGAAGGCAGTTCTTTTTCCAGCGCTTTCCAGAAAAGTGATGGCCGTTCAAACCCCTGTGCCTCCAGCCCCTGACTGTTTAATGTATATACAACAAGTTCACGGATACTTTCATCATCTTCCACAAGATATATCATAATTTTCCTCCAGCTTCATTTTTCATCTGATACGTGCAAGTATAAAGTGCATTCGTAAAATCCAACATAGAAAAAAGGTTAAGTTTATGTAAAATATAGAAATCCTTAAGAAATTTTAATTTGTAAAAGCCGAACGTCAATGTTATGATAAAGCAGAGAGTTGTTTGGAGGTTTTTTATTATGTATTCTTTTATTGTGAATCCCAATTCAAGATCCGGTGAGGGACGTAATGTCTGGAACCGGCTTCGCAGCATCATGGAAAGTCAGGGGATCTCATATCAGTATTTTCTCACAGAATATGTGGGACACGCCACAGTACTGGCACGAAGGATTAGTGCCGCCGGAACACCGGAGGATCCGGTAACTCTGGTAACAGTAGGCGGTGACGGCACTATTTATGAAGTACTTACCGGGATCATTGATCTGTCTTCGGTTGTTTTCGGATTTATCCCGGTCGGGTCCGGCAACGATTTCTGCCGCAGTATGGGCCTGCCCTTTGATCCTTTTGAAGCGCTTCGCTCTATCCTTGAGAACAGACGGAACATTTTCATGGATGTTCCTGTTCTCCACCTTGGCAGCCATTCCTACCGTTTCGGCATCAGTGCAGGAATGGGCTACGATGCGGCAATCTGTCAGGAAGTCCTGATCACACCTGGCAAAAAATTTCTCAACCGTCTCCATATGGGTAAACTCATCTACCTTATGGTGGCACTGAAGCAATTTCTCTTCCTTACTCCGTCCCCGGTCACGATAACACTTGATGGGAACAAGCCACAAACCTTCAGCAGGACTTGGTTTGCGGCTGTAATGAACCAGAAATATGAAGGCGGAGGCTTTAAATTCTGTCCAAACGCCAGTCCGGAGGATGGTTTACTGGATGTGATCGTTATTGAAGGAATCTCCAAGCTGAAAATGCTGTTCTGCCTGCCGAGCGCTCTCTGGGGAAAACATACTCGCATTCGCGGTGTACATATTTTACAGTGCAGGAACGTACATATTACAAGTGCCCATTCCCTTCCTGTGCATAAAGACGGAGAATCCGGCGGAATCCAGCGTGAATTTTCTGTGACCATTGAAAAGAAACCTTTAAAAATCATAATGCCTGTGTTATAGTAGCAGGTAGATACTTAACAAAAAAGAAGCTTAAGGCTGACATCAGCCATACCTCAAGAAAAGGAGCGGCAAAATGTTGAGTAAAATAAAAAAATACAGGCACGGTTTTATCATAGCGATCTATTTCGTTGCCTATCTTATCCTGTTTGGATATCTGGAGCAGCGGCCTGTACGAGCCTACCATGTTGTACATACTGTTTTTGATGATATGATCCCGTTCTGCGAGATTTTTATTATTCCGTACCTTTTATGGTTTCCATATGTGGTAATGACGGTTGTGTATTTCCTGTTTCGCAATAAGAATAAAAAGGAATATTTCCAGCTGATCTTCAACCTGATGATGGGAATGACGGTTTTCCTTGTTGTTTCCTACATCTATCCGAACGTTCAGTATCTCCGCCCTGCGGTATTCCCCAGAAGCAACATCTTTACACGACTGGTGGCTGAGATCTATCGGACAGATACTCCCACCAATATCCTGCCAAGTATCCATGTATTTAATTCCCTGGCTGTTTATTTTGCCATTCATCACTGCCAGGCACTAAAAGACAGGAAATGGCTTCAGCGAGGAGCTCTGATCCTTTCTGTTCTGATCATCCTGTCCACCATGTTTATCAAGCAGCACTCCGTGATCGATGTATGTCTTGGTACCACACTGGCACTGTTCGGACATCTCCTGTTCTATCCACAGAGAGTGGAGGATTACGAGGAACAGCGCTCCCTATCCCATATGCGCAAGAAGAAGCCGGAACAGAATTTATAAAAAAAAGCCCCGTTGGGGGCTTTTTTTAATTAAATCCATAAAACTTCTGACAGATCTTATATGCTGCCACAAACATCTTTCTTCCACCTTTTCCGGGAAGATTGGACACTCTTCCGAAGAGACTTCTCCGAAGCTTCCGGTATAGTCCCATATTCTGGTCTTTGATGTAATCCTGCAGCTCCTGTTTTTTATCCAGGCATTCCTGCGTTGCAGCTCTTACCAGCATGATCGAAGAAACGGTTGTGATGATATCCAGATAGCTGAACATATAAGCACGAAGTCTGCGGTTGCTTACATTAGCCTTCAGATAGGCGTCCACCATCAGTTTGTTTACACGGATCTGCTGATCGATACGCTTGATCATCACTTTCTCATTGACAGACTGATCATCTCTTCCAATAAAATACCGATAGAAATTTACATCCAGATAATAGAGATTTTTTACATAGGGAAGCGGCTCAAACGCAAACAGGTTATCTACGTAGAACGTATGCTTCGGAAGCTCCATTCCACAGTCATGGAGAAGTTTTGTACGGTATATCATGGAATGCATAAGGAGATACTGGCCTTTTTTCATGTGGCGTACCTCATCCCATCCAAAAATCTGGTTTGTCGGAAAACAGTGTCTGTACTGCATGATCTTTTTGCGGGTAGCTCCCTGCTTCTCATAAACGAAATTACTGATGAGAAGATCCACGGTCTCAGCCCCACGTGTCAGTTCATAAAGTGTTTTCAGGACCTCATAGTAGGCGTCCTGATTTACCCAGTCATCACTGTCCACAACCTTGAAATAAAGTCCTGTTGCGTTTTTGATCCCTGTGTTGACTGCCTGTCCATGACCGCCATTTTCCTGATGTATGGCTTTTACGATAGTTGGATATTTCTCGGCATAATCATCTGCGATCTCGGCAGTACGGTCACTGGAGCCATCATCTACAATGATGATCTCCACTTCCTCTCCTCCGATCAGCAGGGAATTGATGCATTTTGACATATAAGCCTCTGAATTATAGCATGGTATTGCTACGCTCAAAAGTTTCATGAGTTTTCCTCCTTCATATATCTGGTGTATGCGCGAAACGCAGATGGTATTGCATATTTTTTATCGGATTCTCTCTTATCCACAAACAGGAACTCCCCCTGCGGTGCTTCTTCCAGAGAGGATACAGCGATACGATAAGCACACATCCTCCATTCAATATGGGAAAAAATGTGCTTCGCATCCGGCAGTGCTTCGATCCGCAGTGGTTCCAGCCCCATGGCTTTTACCCGGGCAAGTGCCGCCTTCTCCGTCAGATGTCCTTCCACATTTGGAAGCTCATAAAGGCCTGCCAGAAGTCCTGTATCCGGACGTTTACGGATCGCTGTACCTGCTCCGTCCTGGATCACAAGGACCGTTCGCTGTTCTATGGTGCGGGCTTTCTTCGGTGCTTTTACGGGAAGTTCTTCTACAGTTCCATGCTTTCTGGCAAGGCAAAAATGCCCCAGCGGGCATTCTTCGCACTTTGCTGCTCCGTTTGGAACACAGACTACAGCTCCCAGCTCCATCATAGCCTGGTTGAAATCCCCTGGTCTGTCCTCAGACATCTGCTCTGTAAGATCATTTTCCACCGATTTCCGTACAGACTGTTTCATGATATCTCCACGGTTTTCGGTGAGTCTTGCGTATACCCGCAGCACATTTCCATCTACTGCAGGGACTTTCTTTCCGTAGGCAATGGACGCAATGGCACCTGCCGTATATCTTCCTATTCCTTTTAACGAGAGAAGTGTCTCAAAATCCTCAGGGATCCTGCCTCCATATTCTTCCATGACCTGAACAGCCGCTTTCTGCATGTTGCGGACACGGCTGTAATAGCCAAGGCCTTCCCACAGCTTGATGATCCTCTCTTCCGGTGCCGCCGCAAGGGCTGTTACATCCGGAAGTTCCTGGATAAAGCGCTGAAAATAAGGTTTCACCGCTTCCACTCGGGTCTGCTGGAGCATGATCTCAGATACCCAGGTATAATAGGCATTGTCTTTATCTCTCCAGGGCAGGAGCCTTTTGTTTTTATCGTACCATTTCAGAAGGGGTTCTGCAATGTTTTCAGGCATATCATTTCCTTTCTATAATCTTACCGGTATCGGATCACAGATCTTCATGGAATCTTCCGTGACGGCACAGTCATAGGCCAGGATGTGAACACCGGCATCTGCTGCCGCCTTAAGTGTTTCTCCAAATTCCGGATGTGTCTCCCGATTTGGTTCAAAATACCTTACATCCTTCATCTGGATCACCAGAAGAAGATACGCCTCATAGCCGTCAGCTGCTGCATGCATCAGCTCACAGAGATGCTTGATCCCCCGTTCTGTAGGTGCGTCCGGAAAGCGCACGATATTATTTTCTTCCAGAGTGACGCCTTTTACCTCGATAAAAGCCTTTCGCTTCCCGGATTCCACATACAGGTCAAAACGGGAATTTCCGTATGTCTTTTCTCTCCTGACAGTCACTTTCTCCGGAAAAAGATTTCCGGCCGCCACCCACTCTTCTGCTGCTTTATTTGGGGCCTGGGAATCCATATTGATCCAGCGGCCCTCCTTGTTCACACTGATCAGATCGTATTTCGTTTTCCTGGCAGGATTATCACTCTTTTCCAGGATCACTTCTGCTTCCGGAACAAGAAGTTCCCGGCATCTGCCTGTATTCTTCACATGGACCGTTTCCAGCTGATCCCCGATCTGCACATGAGCGATAAAACGGTTAGGCCTGTCTTTGAATATACCTCTGATCGTATTCTTATAATTCATAGTTTTTCCCTCGTAACCCTTACTATAACATAAAATCTTCAAAAGCGCAGTTGCTTTTTTTTCTTTTCTCATATAGAATTATTTTGATAACTGTTCACTGGTAATATTCCGCGAGGTGTTTTTTGTGAGCGAAGGTCACAGAAAACCCGAAACATACCGCGCGAATTTATGCGATTAGCATAAATTCTGTGCATCGCGAAGCGTATTGCTGAGAACGGAGTGAACAGTAACTTTTTTGTACTATGTACAGTACAAAGGGTTGCTTTTTTTACATATCATAGTTTTTTGGGGAGGTTTTTCTGATGGACAGTATTATTTTTGATGTTGACGGTACGCTCTGGGATTCCACCGGAATCGTAGCTGAGGCCTGGAGTGATTACCTTATCCATACGGAGCACATGGATACCGACGTAAGTGCCAAACGACTGATGGGGCTTTTCGGCCAGCTGCTGCCGGATATCGCAAAGGCTCTTTTCCCTGAGCTTCCGGAAGCAGAACAGCTTCGTATCATCGACGGCTGCTGCCAGGCAGAGCACGAGGCACTGCTTCGCAAATGTGCTCCGCTGTATCCGGATCTTGAGAAAACACTGAAGATTCTTTCCAGCCGTTTTCCTCTTTTTATCGTCAGTAACTGCCAGGCCGGATATATTGAAGTGTTCCTGAAATCCACAGGCTTCGGACACTATTTCAAGGGCCATCTCTGTCCCGGTGACACCGGCATGGCCAAAGCGGAAAATATCATGAAGATCCGCGAGGATAATAATCTTTCCGATCCGGTTTATATCGGTGATACTATAGGAGACTTTAATGCCTGCCGGAAAGCAGGAGTTCCTTTTATCTTTGCTGAATACGGTTTCGGTCAGGTGGATAAACCGGATTACCGGATCACCAGGCCTTTTGACCTTACGGAGATATGCAGATGAGTATGAAAAGATCAAAATCCATAGACCTTACTTCCGGTCCGATCCTGAAAACGCTTTCAGAGCTTGCTCTTCCTATCATGGCATCTTCCCTTCTTGGAACTGCCTATAATATCACAGACATGGCCTGGATCGGGCTTCTGGGCTCCAAGGCAGTTGCCGGTGTCGGTGTGGGCGGCATGTATGTGTGGCTTTCCCAGGGACTGGTAGCCCTTCCACGAATGGGCGGACAGGTAAACACCGCACAATCCTGCGGCCGGAAGGATTATAAAGAGGCACGTTCCTACGCGGCCAGTGCCCTGCAGATGACCATTCTCTTCGGTCTCTTATTTTCTGCAGCAAGTATTATATTTCTTGATCCTCTGATCGGATTTTTTAATCTGACAGACCCGGAAGCATATTCTTCTGCCAGATCTTATATGCTGATCACCTGCGGACTGATCATTTTTTCCTTCCTGAACCTGACTCTCACCGGACTTTTTACAGCCCAGGGAGATTCCAGATCTCCGCTGATGGCCAATTTTCTTGGACTTGTGGGAAATATGCTCCTGGATCCGCTCCTGATCCTTGGCATTGGACCTTTTCCACGGCTTGAAACGTTAGGTGCTGCCATTGCCACAGTAACTGCACAGTTTCTGGTTTTTGCAGTGCTGGTTTTCCGGATCTTTACTTCCGGGCTGGAAACAAATGTACTTCGTGAACTTCATCTTTTTTCACGTTTTCCGGGAAAATTTTATAAAAATATCTTCCGCATTGGTTTTCCAACCGCTATCCAGAGCATGCTCTACTGTATGATCTCCATGGTACTGACCAGAATGGTTTCCGCCTTCGGTGCTGCTGCCATTGCTGTCCAGCGTGTGGGCGGACAGATCGAATCCGTTTCCTGGAACACCGCGGACGGCTTTGCCTCTGCCTTAAATGCTTTTACCGCACAGAATTTCGGTGCAAAAAAATACGACCGCATCCGCCAGGGCTACCGTATTTCCTTTGGTATCCTGACAATCTGGGGCCTTATCATAACTGCAGCCTTTGTGCTGCTCCCACGCCCGATCTCCGGACTGTTTTTCCATGATCCGGAATCCCTTGGGATTTCTGTAAATTACCTGATCATCATCGGCTTCTGTGAGGCTTTCATGGCCATTGAGCTGATGACCATCGGTGCACTGTCCGGCCTTGGTATGACCAAGCTCTGCAGTATCATCAGTATTATCCTGACAGGGGCCAGAATCCCGCTTGCCATGCTGCTGACTCATGCGGGAATGGGACTCAATGGTATCTGGTGGGCACTTTCCCTTACTTCTATCGTAAAGGGAATCATCTTTACTCTGACATTCCGGCAGACCAGCCGAACGAAATTAAACTAAATACAGACAGAAAAACTCCCCGCGGATACCGGAGCCTGATCAGACAGGTTACCGTTTCACGGGGAGTTCTGCTTTTTTACCTAAAGGATAGTTCTGATACTTCTGATCATTTTTTGATACATTTTGTTCTGAGTACAAACAGAAATACCGCAAGTATCACAAACAGAATTACTACATAGGCGATCTTTGCTGCTACACTTGTGGTGAATGCGTCAACTCCTGTAGCCACTCCGATAAGTATCAGACAGATTCCTGAAACCTTTTCCATTTTTTTCTCATCATACTTCTGGGCTCTGGCCTGTGTGTTTCCGCCTTTCATAAAAAAGGAACCGTGTCCGGTAAAAAGCATAAATCCTACTACCAGTGCTGCGATTGTAAGTATAAAGCTGAATGACTGATCAAACATAATATTTTCCTCCTGCTAAAGAACAGGAGCCACACACCGGATCACCGGCTGGCTCCTGTTTGTTTTTTGACTACAGATCCGATCAATAGAAACAGACGATCGGAACATTATACTGGATAATGTTGTAAAGCTCTCCCGCTTTATCCGGCGGCATATTGATACAGCCGTGGGAACCTCCGGTTAGATACCGGTCGCCTCCAAAGTACGGCTGCCAGTCTGCATCATGGAATCCAATGCCTCCGTTAAACGGCATCCAGTAGGTTACCGGCTGTTCATAGGAATAGGTTCCGTCTGGTTTCTTGGTGCCACGTAACACATCCGGGCTCTTCTTATAGTACAAGGTGAAGATTCCAGGAGGTGTTTTTCTCTCCGGATCACTTGCAAGTCCGGATACGATATCTGATTCAAAGATCACATTTCCATCCTGATAATACCACATATACTGTTCTGTAAGGTCCACTTCAATGTAGGTATTTCCCAGATCATTCACACCATAAGAATTGGCTCTCATGGAATAAACCGGCTCTCTGGTCGTCTGAGCTCCGGACTGGATCTCCTGGGTAAGCTGTGCCACCTCTCCGTCCTGATCGATCTTCCAGCCATATGCAGAACCGGAAACCGAAACGGTTCTTCCGCTTGTTGTCTGGAACTGACGCTCTGTACCTACTGTATCATGATCCGCTGCAAGCTGTGCCACATAATCCACGATATGCTGTTTGAAGGATGCATCATCCTGGATCAGCTGGCCCTTTTCGTCAAACTGCAGCCAGTTCTTGATGGTGCTTCCATCAAGTGTTACTGTCTCATCTCCAAATGTGTAGGTGATACTTGCCCTCGCAAAGTTATTATATGCATCCACCGTTGCCTGCAGATCTGCACTGTCGCTGGTCACATCTGCTTTCACATAAGCATCTGGGTTACTGCCAAGATCTACTTCCCCGTCATCGCTGCTGATAGCATCACTGATCATCTGATAGGCTTCTTTTACCTTCAGTTCACTTCCCTCTGTCTCCGGCACGATCGTAAACTCGGAATCATTAAAGCTTACGTACGCATTCTCCGGTGCTACCTGATTCTCTTTCTGGGCACAGTTCAGTGCTTTCACTTCTGACTCCAGCTTTGACTTGTCAAAAGCTGTCTGCTCACTGGCTGTGTAAGTCGTCTTTTCAAAAAATCCTCTCACCCATTCATAGGGCTTCTGCGCTTTCAAAAGCTTCAGAACTTCACCACTGGATATATAACGATAACTGATATCCGTTCCTTCTATAGTCTGCGGTTCCTGATCTCTGGCCTTTACCTGGATGGAATAGCCTTCCATTTTTTTTGCGATCTCCTGCTCAACCTCATATGCAGTCCTGTTGGAGCTGTCGATCCCGTTAATCGTTGTGCCCTCAAAGAAATGACTGGTGTAATAATAAGATACTCCTGCATATGCACAGCCTGCCACTACCAAAACCATGGCGGCGATCATTCCGGTTACCTTCAGTGCCTTATGCTTTTTCTTTTCGGGTATAACAATAGGTTCAAATTCAGATTCATCGATAGGTACGTAGGTGATCTTCCTTGGCCTTGCTGATTTCGAAGGTCGTGCCGACTTGTGAGCAGCTGATCTGTTATTTTTATTTTCAGGCTGAGGCTCTCCTGCAGTATCACTGACGATCTTTGCCATGGCATCATTGATCCTGTCCTCGATATCCCTCTTTTCATCGTTGCTCATATTTATTCACCTCTATGTTCATGTGCCTTCAAAAAAGGCATCTTTCCATTGATACTTTCTGGTCTTACTCACCAGCTTTTTCATTATATCATACTTTCCGGAAATTGCATCTCATTTCACGGTTTTTTTATAACTTATTTGTACCGTACAGCTTCCGCGCCATATCTTTCATAACATAGAAGTACATTACCCAAAGGAGCACTGACGCAAAGATCCAGGCCACCGGACTTGCAAGACACGTACCGATATAGCTGCTTTTTCCGGCTGCAACGGTAGCGGTGATCCCTCTTCCTGCAAGCTCAGCCACACCGGCCATCATAGGAAGAAGACCATATCCCATTCCCTGGATCCCGTTTCGCAGTACATTGACAAAATACAGAGGAATAAAAAACAGTGCCACACATTTTACATAGATTGCTACCATAGGAAGCACTTCTTCAATGTTATCTGAGATAAACAGATATGCAAAATATTTTCCCGCAAAGAACAGAAAACTACCAACAACAACAGAATATACAATTCCTATAAAATGCGAAGCCCGGAAGCCTTCCCGCACTCTCTCAAGCTTTCCGGCTCCGATATTCTGTGCATTGTAGGTAGCGCTGGCAGTTCCCTGTGCCACATATGCCTGGGTGAAGATCTGCTCGATCTTACTTCCTGCTGTAAACGCCGCCACCGCATAAGAGCCAAGCATATTTAAGGCTGACTGTACCATCATGGTTCCGATCGCCGTAATGGAATACTGCAGTCCCATTGGGATTCCCACACCGATCTGCTTGGCTGCGAGGTTACATCTGAAATACCAGTCTTCTTTTTTCATACGGAGCTCCGGCACAAACTTCCAGATATATACCAGACATAAGACTCCTGAAACTCCCTGGGAAATAATGGTAGCCCAGGCTGCTCCAGGCGCTCCCAGCTTAAACACGATGATAAATACAAGGTCAAGCACAATATTCAGCATTGCAGATAAGATCAGAAAATACAGTGGTACCTTACTGTTTCCCAGTGCACGGAGGATACTGGCCAGGATATTATATAATGCCTGGGCAAAAATCCCTCCGCAGATGATCATAACGTAAGCATATGCATCCTTGAAAATATCATCCGGCGTATGCATAAATTTCAGAAGTGCATGCATACCTGTCATGCTGACTGCTGTCATCACTGCCGAGATCAGCGCTGTCAGGATCAGTGCATTTCCCACGGTCTGACGCATCTCATCCATTTTTCCCGCACCGTACTTCTGTGCAGTCAGTACGGTAAAACCGGCAGTAAGTCCCAGAAGAAAGCCTATGATCAAAAAGATGATAGTTCCTGTTGAGCCAACTGCCGCCAGTGCCTTTGTTCCTACAAATTTTCCTACAACCACCGCATCTACCATATTGTAGAACTGCTGAAATACATTACCAATAAATACCGGGATCGTAAATCCCAGGAGCACTTTTATCGGTTTTCCCTGTGTCATGTCTGTTTTCATGAAATCTTTTTTCCCCCCATTTAATTTGATCGTTCCTAAACTTTGTGCTGCTTTTTGTTATTCTTTTTATTATTCTTTCTGTAACTTTACAGTTGCTCAAAAGTTACCTGTTTTTATGTATCAGAGGGATTATAGTTGAAATGGAATGATTTTACAAGATGATTTTGAAAATTTTTTTCATATGTGGAAACAGAAACAATCGGATGAAAAAATCCCGGCAGATCCGTAAAAATCTGCCGGGATTCCGTGAAGCTTATTTATTTCTCAACAAGAAGAGACTCTCCTGTCATTTCCTTCGGCTGCTCCATACCCATAAGCTGGATCAGAGTCGGAACGATATCTGCAAGACATCCGTTCTCACGAAGTGTGTATTTCGGATCTGCGTTTACAAGGATAAACGGTACCGGGTTCGTTGTATGAGCTGTCCACGGCTCACCTGTTTCATAATTTACAAGCTGCTCTGCGTTACCATGGTCAGCGCAGATAAAGAGCTGTCCGTCAACCTCTTTGATTGCCTCTACAGCCTTACCAACACACGCATCAACAGTCTCAACAGCCTTGATCGCAGCTGCCTCAACACCTGTATGGCCAACCATATCCGGGTTCGCAAAGTTGATGATGATCACATCATATTTGTCAGATTTGATTGCCTCTACAAGCTTCTCGCAAACCTCCGGTGCACTCATCTCCGGCTGCATATCGTAGGTCGGAACCTTCGGGGATTTTACAAGGATTCTGTCCTCTCCTTTGTTTGGCTCCTCAACACCACCGTTGAAGAAGAATGTAACATGTGCATATTTCTCTGTCTCGGCGATACGTGCCTGTGTCATATCGTGAGCTGCAAGGTACTCACCGAAGGTATTGTGAAGAAGAACCTTGTGGAATGCTACCAGCTTATTCTGGATGGTATCATCATACTCTGTGAAGCATACGAATGTGGTATCCAGTCTCTTTGCTCTCTCAAAGCCCTTAAAATCGTCATCACAGAAAGCTCTTGTGATCTCTCTTGCACGGTCCGGACGGAAGTTGAAGAATACAACGGAATCCTTATCAGAAATAGTTGCAACCGGTTTGCCGTCCTTCTCGATAACAGTCGGAAGCACAAATTCATCTGTCTTGTCATCATCATAGGAAGCCTGAACTGCTGCTGCAGCATCTGTTCCCTTTACGCCTTCACCCTGTGTAAGAGCTTTATATGCAAGCTCAACACGATCCCAGCGGTTATCACGATCCATTGCATAATAACGTCCGGAGATCACACCGATCTCGCCAACGCCGATCTCTTTCATTTTAGCTTCCAGCTGCTCTACAAACTCTTTACCGGATGCAGGCGGTGTGTCACGTCCATCCAGGAAGCAGTGTACGTAAACTTTCTTGAGTCCCTCTCTCTTTGCCATCTCAAGAAGTCCGTAGAGATGTGTATTGTGGCTGTGTACTCCACCGTCAGAAAGAAGTCCCATAAAATGGATCGCGGAATCGTTGTCTTTTGCATTCTTCATAGCAGAAAGAAGTGCCTCATTCTTGAAGAAATCGCCGTCCTGGATCTCTTTTGTGATCCTTGTAAGCTCCTGGTATACGATACGGCCTGCGCCCATGTTCATATGACCAACCTCGGAGTTACCCATCTGTCCGTCCGGAAGACCTACCGCAAGACCGCTGGCATTGCCTTTTACAAACGGATAATCTTTCATGAGTCCGTCCATAACCGGTGTTTTTGCCTCATATACAGCATTTCCGTCATGTCTGTCATTGAGTCCGTATCCATCAAGGATCATTAAAACTGTTGGTTTTTTGCTCATAATTTTCCCCTTCTTATCTTTGATCGAAAATCTGTCCGGCACAGCTCTTCACTGATTCTGAAACCCTCTGTACCATTCAGGATTCTTTTGTTTTCCATTTTATATAGTACCAAAATCCAGAAATTTTGCAACGTTTTCTTTGACAAAAATTTGTCTGTTTTCAATTTCCCGACAACTGATACGGCTGATCTGTAAATTTACGCGAAAGATATTATTTCTGGTATACACGGATCATAGAAGAAATCTTTCTTACAGATGCGCTGTTTTCCAGTTCTTCCTTAACCTTAAAGAAAGCGCCCTCGCTTACAAGTTTGGTGATCACAACAACCTCTGCGGTATCCGGTCTCTTGCTTTCTTTCTGCATGATCTGTGCCACGCTTGCCTGATATTTTGCAAAATGCTCCAGGATTTCAGCCAGCACACCGCAGCGGTCCTCTACCTGCAGGCGGAGGAAATAACGGTTATGGGTATCTGCCATATTTTTTACCGGAAGTGTCTTATAGCAGGTGCAGCCTACTCTTCCACAGCAATCTGCCTTCATATTACGGACTACCTCAAATACATCACCGGCAACCGCACTTGCTGTAGGAAGCTCACCTGCTCCACGTCCGTAGAACATGGTATCTCCTACTGCATCTCCGTGTACAAAAACCGCATTATAAGAATCATTGACGGATGCAAGGGGATGCTCTGCCGGGATCAGCATCGGGCAGACATAGGCCTCAACGCCGTCCTCCTGACAGCGTGCAACACCCAGAAGCTTGATCTCGCAGCCCATTTCTTTTGCGTAACGGATATCCTTTGCCGTGATCTTTGTGATTCCCTCTATATGAACATTATCAAGGGTAACTCTGGAATTAAAGGCAACTGATGCAAGGATGGCAACCTTTCTTCCAGCATCAATTCCCTCGATATCTGCAGTAGGATCTGCCTCTGCATATCCAAGTTCTGTAGCAAGAGCAAGAGCATCTGAAAATTCCATTCCCTCCTGGGACATCTTGGTAAGGATAAAGTTCGTAGTTCCGTTTACAATTCCCATAACTTCCGTTACATGGTTAGCCTCAAGACTGTTCTTCAACGGGCTGATGATCGGGATTCCTCCGGCAACTGCTGCCTCAAACAGAAAATCCTTCTGCGCTGCCCTGGCAGTTTCCAGGATCTCTTTTCCGTGGACTGCGATCAGATCCTTGTTTGCAGTTACAACGTTCTTGCCGGCTTTCAGTGCTGCAAGGATATAAGTACGTGCCGGCTCGATCCCGCCGATCAGCTCGATCACAATATCAATGGAAGGATCTCCCTCAATATCTGCCCAGTCTGTTGTAAGAACAGAAGGATCGTCTACCTTCCCGGACGCTTTCTCAAGGTTACGCACCAGGATCTTTGTGATCTTTACCTGGCATCCAAGCTTGGCTGTCATTTCCTGCTCCTGGCTTTTGATCACTTTATATACACCGGTTCCTACTGTTCCGAGACCAAGAAGGGCCGCATTTACGACTTTTTCGTTCATTTTCTGATGTCCCCTTTCCGTTTTTTCCAATTTTTATCAGAGTAACTCCTATGTTATGGCAGAAAACGCTTTTTGTCAAGTTCCGGCAGAGGAAGCAATTCCAGCCAGCTGCCAAAAAGTCCGGTGATCAGTTCCTGCACCATAGCTTTTGACTGTGGTTCCAGTTTATCCAGCTGGCGCACCATGGCAGCCAGACTTTTCAGACCACCTTCCTGGATTTGGGAAATGGTATCTGCTCCGGTTGCTTCCAACACAGAAAAGAGTTCCCCGATGAGATGCTCTCTCTGCTTTTCATCCATATGGTCGATCCATTTATGAAGACTTCGATCTGACGCCGCAGCTCTTCTTGTCAAACTTTCTTTCTCTATAAAGGATGGCCCCATTACCTCCCAGGTAAAAGCATCATGCTGCAGGATCCCCTTCTGTGTACTGGCTACAATCCGCGGATCTTTCTGGTGGCTGAGCAGCATACCGATCACAGATGCCTCGGGAATGATACGAGTGACTTTTGGCAAAACCCTTTCCACTCTTCCGGGACTGAAAAATCCTTCCGGGAAACCCGGGCCATCATTATCATAGACAGAAAGAAGCTTTTCCTGCAGGATGTCACTGCACTGCATCGCTGCATACATAGCCAGATTTCCGCCTTTGGAATGACCGCCGATCCGCAGCATGGACTGTATATAAGTTCCATGCGTTTCCAGATATCCCAACGCCTTTCTGTGCGAAGGAACAACTCCGTTGCTTAAGTTAAAATCCTCCTTCCATCCCACAATGGTATCATCGGTTCCCCGAAAGGAAATATATGTGGTTCCATCATCCAGTCCTATAGTCACTGCCGCAAACTGCTGAGCCTGACTGGAAAGGATTTCATTGACAAAGCCTCCTACTGTACATTTCCGGAATCTCTCCGCACAGGCCATTTTTTCAAGGAGCACCGGTGTATTCTGCAGAAATGCACTTTCTGCTTTCAGATCCTTCTTCATTTCCCGTCTGGAAAAAGCCGCAAAGAGTTCTTCTACAGAAAGAGTATTTCCGTTTTTTACTTCTGCCCTCTCATCCAGATCAAGATAGGAAAAACACGCCAGTATCAGATTGTCAACTTCATTAAAGGGTGACTGCTCAAAGGTAAGATCTCCTCTCCAGTCAAGATAATCCAGAATATTCCCCATAAAATCCTCCGCAAATGATCATATAAGCGTCTTACGCACAGCTGCAGGCTTTCTTTCTATTATAATACGTAACGGCTGCATCACAGCACAGCCATCTGATGCGTTTCTGCCGTTATCAGATAACCGTTTTCTGAAACGACATACCCTGCCAGATATTTATTGTTATCATACCATAAATCCTGATCATTTGCTCCTTTCATCCATTTTTTTTCTGAGATAAAGGATGTAATGAATGCAGCCGCAGGTAAAAGCTGGAAACAGTATCGACAGGCCTGCTGCTGACATCATATAGATCACTGCCCCTTTTCCGTCATCCGGTGTTCCTGCCACAAAGCAGTAGAACATGGTAGCTGAAAAATACAGTGTGATCACCACTGAAATTAAGATTTTAAAAAACTTCCTCATTGCTTCTCCTTTCTATAGTGTCGATATAAGGACACTGTTGTGATTCCAATTTTACCTTCATAATAAGATTAATTCAAGGATGAATCGGACAGGATATATATATGATAAAATATGACAGATTTTGGGTCACGATGAAGGAGCGTGGGATCACTCAGTATGATCTTTATGAACATTACCAGATCACCCGTTCACTTCTGGACAGACTTCGAAAAAATAAAAATGTTGAAATTTATACCATAGACAGGCTGTGTTCCATTCTCCACTGCGAGATCGAGGACATTGTGGAACACGTTCCCGAGCCTGACGAAAGGAACGAACATACAGAAAAAGCTTCAGAGAAAAACAATCCTTACTCTGAAGATAAGAAAAACTCTCTCTGACTGTGATCAGATGCAGCTTTTTTGTTGGCTGTGTTATCCGTGTCAGGGAGAGTTTTTCTGATTTTTTCTATAAGTAGATATAAAAAAAGGGGCCGAAGCCCCTTTTTAAATAGATCTTATTTGTAGTTTACGATCTTTCCGAAATCTGGTTTCAGGGAAGCGCCGCCTACAAGACCGCCGTCGATATCAGCCTGAGCGAATAAGTCAGGAGCTGTTGCAGCGTTTACAGATCCGCCGTACTGGATACGGATCTCTGCTGCTGTAGCGTCATCATAGATCTCAGCGATGCATTTACGGATATCAGCGCAAACCTCCTGAGCCTGCTCTGTTGTAGCTGTCTTACCTGTTCCGATAGCCCAGATCGGCTCGTAAGCGATAACTGCTGTCTTAGCCTGATCAGCTGTAACACCCTGGAATCCAACCTTAACCTGCTGACGGATGAAGTCCATTGTTACGCCCTGCTCTCTCTGAGTAAGTGTCTCACCACAGCACATGATCGGTGTGATGCCATGCTCGAAAGCTTTGAGCATTTTTTTGTTAACGTCCTCGTTTGTCTCACCGAAGTACTCTCTTCTCTCGGAGTGTCCAAGTACAACGTACTTAACGCCTGCATCTACGAGCATAGCCGGAGCGATCTCACCTGTGTAAGCGCCTTTCTCCTCGAAGTACATGTTCTCAGCACCAACCTGGATGTTAGAACCTTTAGCTGCCTCAACAACAGGGATGATGTCGATAGCCGGTACGCAGAATACTACGTCAACTTCATCGTTAACAACAAGCGGTTTTAAAGTCTCAACAAGCTTTACAGCCTCGCTTGGTGTCATGTTCATTTTCCAGTTTCCAGCAATAATTTTCTTTCTTGCCATTGTTTTTATCTCCTTTTCGTGTTCGCGGAACACTTTATTTTTTATCAGTCTTTATCGTTAGCTGCTGCTACGCCCGGAAGCTCTTTGCCCTCAAGGAACTCAAGAGAAGCACCGCCACCTGTGGAGATGTGTGTCATCTTGTCGCCATATCCAAGGATATTTACAGCTGCTGCGGAATCACCACCACCGATGATGGTTGTTGCATCTGTCTCAGCAAGAGCTTTGGCAACTGCTTCTGTACCATGAGCGAAGTTCGGCATCTCGAAGCATCCCATCGGTCCGTTCCATACAACAGTCTTGGCATCTTTTACAGCGTCTGCAAAAAGCTTCTCAGTCTCCGGTCCGATATCCATTCCTTCCCATCCGTCCGGAATCTCACCACGTTTTACAACCTGGATATTGCAGTCATTGGAGAAGTTATCACCGATTCTGTTATCTACAGGAAGAAGAAGCTTCACGCCCTTCTCCTCTGCTTTCTTCATCATGTCAAGAGCATACTGAAGGTAATCATCCTCGCAGAGGGATGTTCCGATATGTCCGCCCATAGCCTTGGAGAATGTATAGGACATACCACCACCGATGATTAGTGTATCTACCTTGTCAAGAAGGTTGTTGATTACAGAGATCTTGCTGGAAACCTTAGCACCGCCAAGAATTGCTACGAATGGTCTCTCCGGATTGTTTACAGCGTTTCCAAGGAAATCGATCTCTTTCTGCATCAGATATCCTACAACTGCTGTTTTTACATATTTGGTAACACCTACGTTAGAGCAGTGAGCTCTGTGAGCAGTTCCGAATGCATCATTTACAAATACATCACAGAGGGAAGCAAGATCTTCGCTGAACTTGTCTTCGTTCTTTGTCTCTTCTGCACGATAACGTGTGTTCTCAAGAAGAACTACATCGCCATCTTTCATCTCTGCTACAGCAGCTTTTGCGTTCGGTCCTACTACCTCAGGATCTGCTGCAAATTTTACTTCCTGGCCAAGAAGCTCAGAAAGACGAACTGCTACAGGTGCAAGAGAAAGCTCCGGTTTCGGCTCTCCCTTCGGTTTTCCAAGGTGGGAGCAAAGGATAACCTTTCCGCCGTCTGCGATCAGTTTCTTGATTGTAGGAAGAGCAGCTACAAGACGGTTCTCATCTGTGATCTTTCCATCCTGAAGCGGAACATTGAAGTCGCATCTTACAAGTACTTTCTGTCCTTTTACATTGATATCGTCAACACTTTTTTTGTTCAGCATCTCTATATCTCCTTAACTTTTATTTCTGCAAAAGCAGATGAATAAGGGCGAGCGGTATTGTTGTCCGCTCTGTTAACAGTCATTCCTCAGACATTTTTTTGTTTGGTCTTTTGGAAAAAAAGGGCCCGGTCCTCTTCAGACCGGACCCTTTCTGAGTCTATTCTTCTACACCCGTTCGCAGAAAATTAAGCGTTCAGAAGTTTTCCGAAGTGCTTGATTGTACGAACCATCTGGCTTGTGTAGGAGTTCTCGTTGTCATACCAGGAAACTACCTGAACCTCTGTTGTGCCATTCTCAAGTGGAAGTACCATTGTCTGAGTAGCATCGAAGAGGGAACCAAATCTCATACCAACGATATCGCTGGATACGATCTCATCCTCGTTGTATCCGAAGGACTCATTGGAAGCTGCTTTCATAGCTGCGTTGATCTGCTCTTTAGTAACGTTTCCTTCAACTACTGCTGTAAGGATTGTTGTAGAACCTGTTGGGGTAGGTACACGCTGTGCAGAACCGATAAGTTTGCCGTTAAGCTCTGGGATAACAAGTCCGATAGCTTTAGCAGCACCTGTGCTGTTCGGAACGATGTTAACTGCAGCTGCACGGGATCTTCTCAGATCGCCTTTTCTCTGCGGTCCGTCAAGTGTCATCTGATCGCCTGTGTAAGCGTGGATTGTGCACATGATACCGGATTTGATCGGTGCAAGATCGTTAAGAGCCTTAGCCATTGGTGCAAGGCAGTTTGTTGTACAGGAAGCTGCGGAGATGATCTTGTCCTCGTTTGTAAGACCCTGATGGTTTACGTTGTAAACGATTGTCTTAAGGTCGTTTCCAGCCGGAGCGGAAATAACTACGTGCTTAGCACCTGCATCGATATGAGCCTGAGCTTTGTCTTTGGATGTGTAGAAACCTGTGCACTCAAGAACTACGTCTACACCGATCTCTCCCCATGGAAGCTCTGCAGCGTTAGCCTTAGCATAGATTTTGATCTCTTTTCCGTCTACTGTGATGGAATCCTCGCCTGCTGTTACTTTATCAGCAAGAGCATATCTTCCCTGTGTAGAATCATATTTTAATAAGTGAGCAAGCATCTTAGGAGATGTAAGATCGTTGATTGCTACGATCTCAAATCCTTCTGCTCCAAACATCTGACGGAATGCAAGACGACCGATACGTCCAAAACCATTAATTGCAACTTTTACTGCCATGATAAATTCCTCCTATGAATTGAATGGTGATTTAAATCGTTCCTTTGTTAAAGAAACATCAACCTGTTTCATATTGTACCTAATTCCAAACAAAAATTCAAGAGCTATTTATAAAAAAGAACATTAAAATAAATATTAAGAAAATTTCTGAAAAATGTGCTATAATTCTCTGATAGAAAGTTCTGTCCTGCTGATTCCCAAAACGGATATCTATATTCCCGCTGGGAGTTTGACTTTCCCGGATTCATAACAGGCAGATACGATCATTGTCACAGAATATAAAGGCTTGAATATGGAGGTACAAAATGGACCAGAAAATTTTATGGGACTGCCATATGCACTCCTCTTTTTCCGCAGATTCCGATACACCGATGGAAGAAATGATCCAGACTGCCGCAGACCAGGGTCTCACGGGAATCTGTTTTACTGAACATTTTGATCCGGATTATCCCGATACTCCGGAAAATCTTGATTTTTCCCTGAACATCCCTGCATACCGCCAGAAACTTGAGAGTCTTGCGGATGCTTTTAAAGACCAGATCCAGGTTAACTTCGGGATCGAGCTTGGACTTCAGCCTCAGCTTGCAGAATCTTTTTCCGATCTTCTGAAAGAAGTTCCCTTTGATTTCGTTATTGGTTCCTCCCATGTGGTGCACGGATACGATCCTTATTATCCTTCTTATTTTGAGGGCCGTAAGGAATCCGCATGCTACATGGAATATTTTGAATCCATCCTGGAAAATATCGCTGCTTTTGACGAGATGGATGTGTACGGACATATCGACTATGTAGTACGTTATGGTCCAAATCAGAACCGTCAGTATTCTTATGGAAGATATAAGGAGATCCTGGACGAGATCCTGCGGACATTGATCCGCAAAAATGTGGGAATCGAGCTGAACACAGGCGGTTATCACTACGGGCTTGGTGAACCGAATCCATGTGTCAATATTATCCGACGTTACCGTGAGCTTGGCGGTGAGATCATCACCATCGGTGCAGATGCCCATACTCCGGATAAGATCGGCTATGCCTTTGACAAGGCGGCTGATGTTCTCCGTGAATGTGGTTTTTCCTATTATGCTGTATTTAAAAACCGCCGTCCTGTTTTTCATAAGCTGTAGCTCTGTTTCTCTCTCCGGTGAGAGAGTTTACATTTTATACCGAAAATATCATTTTATCTAAGGAGGAACTCTATATGTCAACAAAAAGACTCCAGAAAAAGAAAGCTGCCATGCAGGCAAAAAAAGAAAAGCAGCTGAAAAAAAATACCAGTGCTGCCAAATCTGTTGAAAATGCTAAAGCCGAAGTGAAAAAACTTGAAACCGTAAAGAAGGAAACGCTTAAAGTCGAGACTTCCAAGACCGAACCGATCAAAGTCGAGACTTCCAAGACCGAACCGATCAAGGTCGAGACTTCCAAGATTGAACCGACCAAAGTCGAGACTTCCAAGACCGAACCGATCAAGGTCGAGACTTCCAAGACCGAACCGATCAAGGTCGAGACTTCCAAGACCGAGCCGATCAAGGTTGAGACTTCCAAGACCGAACCGATCAAGGTCGAGACTTCCAAGACTGAGCCGGCGAAAGTTACTACTTCCAAGACCGAGCCTCTGAAAGTCGAAACTTCCAAGGAGGACACAGCTTACGATGCCCTCTACGAGAAACGTCTGAAACACTACTACAATGATCTGAAATGGCTTTACTGCGAACTGTTCCGCGATCACCCGGAAGTTACCGGCACATTCTCAAGCCTCACAAAAAAGATGAAAGAAATCTACCGTGAGCGTTCTCTTTCCATGAAGGAAGCCGACCAGAACTGCGCTGCAGATCCTGATTGGTTCCGTAAGACTACTTTCACCGGAATGGCTGTAAATCCTGCTGACTTCGCAGATACTCTTTCCGGGCTGTCCGATAAACTGGACTATATCAGTGAATGCAAAGCAGACACTCTGTACCTGACAGATCTTTTCCAGGCAACCTCCAACTGCTCCCTTCGCATTATCCCGGAGATTGGAACCTCCGAAGATCTGCATACACTTGCAGCTAACTGTAGGAAAGCAGGTATCCGCCTGGCTCTTGAGATCCCGTTAAGTCTTTCTGTGGATGACCCACAGTCCGGTGCGCCATGCGTGCTCCAGACTCCAGCTTATTTCAATGCAATGCTTCTTCAGATCCTGGAGCTTGCAAATGAAGGTGCTTCTATATTCAGCCTTGGTGTCCTTCCGATGATACCGGAAGAAAATCTCTGGAAGCTTCACTCTCTGCTGCGTATGACCCGAATGGTGTGTGAGATCGTATGCCCCGGAATTCTTCTCCTTGGTGAAACAGACCGCCCACCTGCAGAGGCTGCTGCATTTGGCGGAACTTCCGATATGCCGGAACTTCACATTGTAAACAGCACCCAGCTGATGTCCGATCTCTGGCATACCGTTGCCACAAAGGACACTGCCCTTCTCCGCCGGGGAATCGACAGAGCTGCAAACCTTCCGCAGGCACCGGTATTCCAGAATTACCTCCGTAACCGCAACACGGTACACTGGAATCTGGACTATGATTTCCTGAAAGGAAGCTTTATCACAGAAGGGCCTCACAGAGATTATCTGAATGAATTCCTGGCAGGTATTTTCCCTGATTCCTTTGCCCGGGGTGAAATTTATGTAAATCCGGAAACCGAGGAATCTGAGCTCTGCGGAACAACCGCATCTCTTGCAGGAATCGAGCGTTTTGATTATGAAGGAAATATGGAGGGTGTCAGCCGGGGAATCCGCTATGACGTAGCACTTCATGCATTGCTTCTTTCCCTCCCCGGAATTCCGGTACTTCGAAGCGGTGACGAGGTCGGACAGCTGAATGACTATACCTATAAAACAGACATTTCCAAAGCAGCTGATCCCCGCTGGCTCCACAATGGACGTTTCAACTGGGCACTTGCCCGGAACAGAGCCGATGCCGAAACGATCCAGGGACGCATTTTCAACAGCCTTGAGCAGCTGGAATCCATCCGTGCCAGCCATCCGGTATTTGCACCTGAAGTTTCTGCACATACACTGGAAACCTGGGAAAAAGCTCTCCTTGCCCTGGTAAGAGAAACTTCTGAAGAAAAGCTGATCTGCATCTACAACTTCAGCGACCAGGATAAGGTAGCCTGGATCAACGAACAGGACGGTACCTACACAGATCTTCTCACAGGAGTTCAGAGAGACGCACAGGCTGTAGAGATTCCGGCCTTCGGATTTATCTGGCTTATGCACACGAAATAATAGCTTTGTCAGGCGAATATCCACAATCTACATTCTCTACACAGCTCTGCACCGGATAACTGGATAACTGCTTCACAGTTTATTTGCAAAAAAGGACACTGCCATTTTCAACGGGCAGTGTCCTTTTTTATTTCTCATATTATTATTTTCTCAGCTTATCAATAAATGCAGCAAATTTCCCCTGTTCCCCACTATCCAGCGAACGGCTGTAAATATTTCTGAGCCAGGCCGTGATCACATCGATCAGGATCGGAGAAAATGTCATCAGAAGGAACACCAGAATGATCATTCCGAATTCCAGCGATCCCAGTGTCAGAAGATTCTGCAGAACCACCGCCGCACCGAAAAAGATCACCTGCATACTGTAAATGATCACCTTTCGATACTTATTCAGAGGTGCGTAAACTGTCTTAAGTGCCGCCATATAATTCCATCCTGTTACAAGCACACAGGCTGTATTCAGCATAGCATTGGAATGGTATACATTCTGGCATACCAGCATCACACTGAACACACAGCCCGTGATGGTCACAGCAGCCGGAAATGCATTCATAAATACATGACGCAAAAATGTATGGTCGATCTTCTCATAATTATTCTCCTGTGCCAGAAGGAATGTAGGAATACCAACAGCGCAGGCACTGATCAGAGACATCTGGATCGGCTCAAAGGGATAGGAATCCCCGAAGAAGATCGTGATCAGTGACAGCAGCACGGAAAAAATCGTTTTGATCAGAAACATAGATGCCGCAGTACGGATATTATTTACAACCCGGCGTCCCTGATTCACAATTTCCGGCATTGCTGCAAAATTAGAATCCAGCAATACCACATTGGCAATATTCTTGGCAGCATCACTGCCCTCAGCCATGGCAATACTGCAGTCCGCCTCTTTAAGCGCCAGAACATCATTGACACCATCACCGGTCATGGCAACCGTATGCTTCTGAGCCTGCAAAGACTTCACCATTGCCTGTTTCTGCTGAGGTGTTACACGCCCGAACACACTATATTCTGCAACTGCCTCGTCCATCTGTTCCTGAGTTGTGATCGTTGTCGCATCTATATAATGCTCTGCATTTTTAAGGCCGGCACGTCTGGCAATTGCAGAAACCGTCACCGGATCATCACCGGAGATCACTTTCAGATCAACACCCTGACTTTCGAAATATGCCAGCGTATCCGGTGCCTCTGCACGGATCACATCGGTAATAAGCAAAAGTCCGACAGGTTCCAGTCCCTCCGGAAGCTCCGCTCCCTCACTCACATTTACACTATGGGCAAGAACCAGCACACGAAGACCTTCCTCTGCAAATCTGCCACAATACTCCATCAACTCCGGGTTCCCTTCCGGAAAAAGAAACTGCGCTGCACCCATCAGATAAGTACCTGTATCTGTAAATGCAGCTCCGCTGTACTTCCTGTCAGAAGAAAATGGGATCACATGATCCAGCTCCATATCCTGAGATACTTTAAATCTCGCCCTGAGTGCATCGGCAGTGGCATTCTGATCCTTCAGCACAGAAAGCAAATTTCCCATGATATGCTCGATCTCCCGGATCTTCTCCGGATCTTCCTGACTATGTTTCTCCGGGTCAGCTTCTGACTTTTCCTGTAATACGAGATTCGCGCTTCCATCCTCCTTTGCGATCGCATCTGTTGCTGAAACTGCAGAAGTCGCAGAACTCTCAGTTCCATCGCTGTCACCTTCGCCGGATTCAGGATCTTTCCCGGATATTTTCTCTGAAATCTCATCATACACCGGCGGATAGCTCTCCACCGCCTCCACACACATGGTACCCTCTGTGATAGTTCCTGTCTTATCCAGGCAGAGCGTATCCACGCGTGCAAGAGTTTCTATACAGTACAGCTCCTGCACCAGCGTCTTCTTCTGGGCAAGCTTCAGCGCACCCAGAGTCAGTGCCACACTGGTAAGAAGGACCAGCCCCTCCGGGATCATTCCCAGGACCGCTGCAACCATATTGACAACAGAATCCCGGATATTGTCTCCCACAAAATAATACTGTTTATAAAAAAGCAGCGCACCCATTGGTACGATAATGATACTGATCACCTTCAGAATGGCATTCAGGGAATTTCTAAGCTCTGAATTATGGCGTTTGAATTCCTTTGCCTCGCTGGTGATCCTTGACGCATAGTTGTCACTTCCCACATGGATGATCTGGCAACAGGCCTGTCCCGCCGTCACAAAGCTTCCGGAAAAAAGCTCATCTCCCGGATTCTTCGGAAGATTGTCTGCCTCACCGGTAAGCAGAGATTCATTGACCTCAAGACTTCCCTCCAGGATCTTCGCATCTGCCGGAACCTGTTCTCCGGCCTTCAGGAATATCAGATCATCGACAACCAGCTTCTCTGTAGAAATTTTCCATTTTTTTCCTTCACGCAGAACAACCGTCTTGGATTCTGTCAGGATGGCCAGCTTGTCAATCGTCTTCTTAGCACGGACCTCCTGAATGATCCCGATCACGGTATTAATAAAAATGATTCCTACAAACATGGAGTTTTTGTAGGAACCAACCAGCAGTACGAGAACCAGCAGCACCAGGTTCAGAAAATTGAAGAATGTCAACGTATTCTCCAGAATGATCTGCTTATATGTCCTGGTGTTGGGGTTTTCGTTATTATTTACCTGGCCCTGCGCAATTCTTTCCTGAACTTCTTCGTTCGTAAGTCCTGTCATGCTTCTTACTTACCTGTCCTTTCAATGGCTTACGGTTCTGTTCGACTGAAGCTTGCTCATGCCCCGGTTATGATCGTAAATAAAAGGAATCAATACTCCTCTTCTGTATCCTCTTCACCCTCGTGGATATCAGACTTCGGTTTGGAAAGACCCTCGATCTTAATGTGATGTTTCTCTGCATAATCCCAGAGAGCTGCATGAATTGCTTCCTCAGCAAGCAGGGAACAGTGGATCTTTACCGGCGGAAGTCCGTCCAGAGCCTCCATAACGGCCTTGTTGGTTACTTCCATAGCTTCCTCAATGGTCTTGCCCATTACAAGTTCTGTTGCCATGCTGCTTGTTGCAACTGCTGCACCGCATCCAAATGTTTTAAATTTGCAGTCTTTGATAATATGAGTTTCGTCATCGATATCAAGGAATATTCTCATAATATCACCGCATTTTGCATTTCCTACAGTACCCACGCCACTTGCGTTCTCGATCTCACCGACATTACGTGGATGCTGAAAATGATCCATTACTTTTTCACTATACATTATTTTTTCCTCCTGGCAAGTATTTTTATTATTTTTTCTGCTTTTTAATAAAATCTTCATATAATGGAGACATGCTTCTTAAGTTTGCAGTAATATCTTTCAGCTTATCTACTACAAAATCAACATCCTCCATTGTCGTCTCCTCGCTTAAGGTCATACGGAGAGATCCGTGTGCGATCTCATGAGGAAGACCGATAGCTAACAGAACGTGTGACGGATCCAGAGAACCGGATGTACATGCGGAACCGCTGGATGCACAGATTCCGAAATTATCAAGCATCAGAAGAAGTGACTCTCCCTCGATGAACTGGATGCTTACATTTACGTTGTTCGGAAGACGTTTTACTTTATCTCCATTGAGACGTACGTACGGGATCTCTGTGAGGATCCTGCTGATCATATGATCTCTGATCTCGATTTCTTTTGCAGTACGCTCTTTCATGGACTTGTTTGCACGCTCTGCTGCAAGACCGTATCCTACGATACCAGGAACGTTCTCTGTACCTGCACGACGTTTTCTCTCCTGTGCTCCGCCATGTACGAAGGAGCGGATCTTAACGCCCTTACGGATATAAAGGAAGCCGATTCCCTTCGGTCCGTTGATCTTATGTCCGCTGGAGCTGAGCATATCAATATTGAACTCATCTACATTGATCGGGATCTGGCCGAATGCCTGAACAGCATCTGTATGGAACAGGATTCCATGCTCATGTGCGATCTGGCCGATCTCTTTCAGCGGCTCAAGAGTACCAATCTCATTGTTTGCAGCCATAACAGAGATCAGGATGGTCTCCGGTGTGATGGCTTTCTGAAGCTCATCCAGGTCAATGAAACCATTCTCATCTACATCCAGGTATGTGACCTTGGCACCACGCTCTTTTTCAAGGTACTCGCAGGTATGAAGGATGGCATGATGCTCGATCTTTGTTGTGATGATATGGTTTCCTTTATTTTTATATGCCTCAAAGGTCGCTTTCAGAGCCCAGTTATCAGACTCGGAACCACCTGCTGTAAAATAGATCTCCTCTTTTTTGGCTCCGATCACATCTGCGATCTGCTGTCTTGCCTTTGCGATGGCAGCCTTGCTGTTTGCCGCAAAATCATAAACGGTTGAAGCATTTCCATAAAACTCTGTAAAATACGGCAGCATAGCCTCCACAACTTCCGGTGCGGTCTTTGTGGTAGCCGCATTGTCCAGATATATCATTTTTCCCATTTTCTTTTCCTCCTGTTCAGGATAATTATTTTTCGTGTATTCTCCGGCTTTCTTCGATCAGCTCACTGAGCATCAGGGTATCCACTGCATCTGTGATGCTGTCGTTGATCCTCTTCCACACTAATTTAGCCACGCAGAGATCAGAACCCTGGCAGCCACCGTCACCTTCTGTTCCCGGACATGTTGCAGCCTCCAGGCCACCCTCCAGGACACGAAGGATATCTCCCACTGAAATCTCTTCTGCCGGTCTTCCAAGAAAGTATCCTCCGGCTGCGCCGCGGACACTCTTCACAAGGCCCGCTTTCTTCAAAAGTGCCATCAGCTGCTCCAGATAGCTGACTGATATATTCTGACGGCCCGCAATACTCTGAAGCGAGACCGCTTCTTTTTCACTGTAAAGACCAAGGTCTATCAAAGCCTTAAGTCCGTATTTTGCTCTTGTTGACAGTTTCATCCGCTCACCTCTTTTTTTCAATTCCCAGTGTTTCCCTCGGATTTCATGTTTACTCTATCAGAAACATATGGTTCTGTCAAGACTAACTTCTTCATATACTGACAAAAAAGACTCAAGGTTATCCATGTCAAAAAAAATATTTCTCAAAGGAACCCTGATTCTTGCCTGCACAGGCCTTATCAGCCGTATCGCAGGTTTCTTTTATAGAATATTCCTCTCCCATGCCATTGGTGCGGAAGGTCTTGGTTTGTATCAGCTGGTTCTTCCTCTCCAGGGACTTATGGCCGCTTTATCCTATACAGGGATCCAGTCTGCCCTTTCACGCCTGATCGCGTCCAGACTTGCCCTTCAGGAGAAAAAGGAGGCACGTTTTTCGCTTGTCACAGGAACACTTATGGCTGTCTTTTTTTCTGCTGCAGCCGGTTTTCTGCTTTTTCAGCACGCATATTTTTTTGCTTCCGCAATTCTGAAAACACCGCAGACTGCCGGTCTTCTTCGCATAACAGCTGTCAGTATTCCTCTCTGTGCCATTCATTCCTGCATTGACAGCTATTATTATGCCCGAAAAAAAGCCTCTGTTCCGGCAGCCGTGCAGCTTTCGGAGCAGTCTGCCCGGATCGGCACTACCTATATCCTGTATCTGATCTTTCTTTCCGAAGGACGTCCGATCACTGCATTGATCGCAGCGGGAGGTTCCCTTGCCGGAGAGACTGCCGCTTCGCTAGTGTCGCTGCTGGTAGTTTCCTTTCATTTCGGAAATCACCCTGTACACGAAAAGACTCCCGTCAGGATCTTTCCGCTGATAAAGGACCTTTTCACACTGTCTTTTCCCATTTCCCTGAACAGGATCCTTCTGACACTTCTCGGCAGCATAGAAGCGGTCCTGATCCCACAGATGCTTCTGCGTTCCGGCATGACAGCCTCAGACTCACTGAAGATCTATGGGATCTTTACAGGAATGGCACTGCCCCTGCTCCTGTTTCCTTCCACACTTACGTCTTCCGCCGCTGTAATGCTGATGCCTTCCATCGCACAGCTTGATGCACTGGGAAAGCAGAAGCAGATCCGCCGTGTCACAGACCAGACCTTTTTTCTGTGCATGTTCCTGGGATTTCTATGCGGAAGCGGATTCTTTCTTTTTGGCCCATTCCTCGGAACATTGCTTTTTCACAGCCAGACTGCCGGAATCTACATACGGTATCTGTCTTTTATCTGTCCTTTTCTTTATACAAACACCATGCTCACCAGCATCCTGCAGGGACTTGGAAAACCGGGGCTCTGTCTGATCCACAGTATTGCCGGCATTCTCATCCGTATTTTCTCCGTTGTTTTTATAATTCCGGCAACGGGGATCCGAGGCTATTTTTACGGAATTTTTCTGGGTGAGCTGCTGCTTACTCTTCTACACGTGAAAGCGCTAAAATTTCCCTATCGACAATCGGCCAATAATCGTTTATAATAAATAATCGAAATGTCTATAGTTATGGAGGAATAAAGTACTATGAGTTTTGAATTCATAAAAAAACTGCCAACTCCTGAGGAAATCCGCAATCAGTATCCGCTCGATGCTGAACTTCAGGCACTCAAGGAGAAACGCGATGCTGAGATTCGCGACGTTTTCACCGGAAAATCCGATAAATTCCTCGCTATCATCGGACCATGTTCTGCAGATAACGAAGATGCCGTATGCGATTATCTTTTAAGACTTCGCAAAGTTCAGGAAAAGATCGAGGATAAAGTCCTTATCATCCCGCGTGTTTACACAAACAAACCACGTACGACCGGTGAAGGATACAAGGGAATGGTCCATCAGCCGGATCCTGAGAAAAAACCGAACCTTCTTGCCGGACTGATCGCGATCCGCAAGATGCACATGCGTGCTATCCGCGAAAGCGGCTTCACCTGTGCAGATGAGATGCTTTACCCGGAGAACTACCGTTATCTCTCTGATCTGCTTTCCTACGTTGCTGTAGGCGCACGTTCTGTTGAAGATCAGCAGCACAGACTCACTGTCAGCGGCATGGATGTTCCGGCTGGTATGAAGAATCCTACCAGTGGTGACTACAGCGTTATGCTGAACTCCATTGTTGCAGCACAGGGCGCTCATCGTTTTATTTACAGAAGCTGGGAGGTTGAGACCACCGGCAACCCACTCTCTCACGCAATCCTTCGCGGTGCGGTAAACAAGCATGGGGAAGCGATCCCGAACTACCATTACGAGGATCTTCGTCTTCTCTATGACAAATACCATGCAAAGAACCTTGCCAACCCGGCAGTGATCGTGGATACCAACCACTCCAACTCCAACAAGCATTACGAGCAGCAGGTTCGTATCGCAAGTGAGGTTCTTCACAGCCGTCAGGTAGATCCTGAGCTTCACTCCATGGTAAAGGGTCTTATGATCGAGAGCTATATCGAGCCAGGCAACCAGAAGATCGGTGGAGATCACATCTACGGAAAATCCATCACAGATGCCTGCCTTGGTTGGGATGAGTCTGAGAAGCTGCTTTACACGATCGCTGAAAATTGCTAAGTTCTGTCTGATCTGCACTTCAGGGAACAGACATTTGTGATCATTCTACAATTTATGTTCAAAAAAAGAACCGACATTCTTCCATTTTGGAAACTGCCGGTTCTTTTTTGAACGCGTTTTTTATATTATTTCTTACAGATCAATGCCTCGGATGTGCTTTCATATATACGTCTCGCATTTTCGCAACGCCAAAATTCAGATAGACCTGTGTGGTGGAAATATCCGAATGTCCAAGCATTTCCTGCACACTCTTCACGTCCGCTCCATTCTGCAGCATATGTGCGGCAAAAGAATGTCTCAGTGTATGCGGCGTGATATCATGCTGGATCCCGGCTTCCTCTGCATATCCCTTCAGAACCTTCCAGAATCCCTGTCTGCTCATGGATTTTCCTGAACAGTTGGTAAAAAGACTCTCCGTCTCATTTTCTTTCACAAATTTTCCACGGGCTTCCTTCAGATATTTCTCCATGGCTGTTTTGCATACATTTCCTATCGGGATCACCCGTTCCTTATCCTCATCGTGACAGACTACATAACCAAGCCGCAGATTGAGATCCTCCAGATTCAGCCGCAAAAGTTCACTGACACGCATTCCTGTAGCATACAAAAGCTCCAGCATGGCACTGTCCCGGATTCCCTTCGGTGTATTCAGATCCGGCTGTTTCAAAAGGCGGTCTACCTCATCCACAGTAAGGATCTCCGGCATCCGCTTCTCAACCTTGGGCGGCTTCAGTTCCAGAGACGGATCCCTCTCGATCCTGTTCTCCTGATAAAGATACTGAAACAAGGCACGGATAGATGCTACATTTCTGGAGATCGTTGAGGAAGCGAACTGTCCTCTCTCCATATAGCTGAGATAGCCTTCCAGCTCCAGTTCTCCTACATCTCGGATATCATAGATCCCACGATCTGCAAAATACACTGCCATCTTCTTCAGGTCTCTCTGGTAAGATACTTCTGTATTATGTGACGTCCTTTTTCTATTATGTAAATATGTAATAAATTCCCGTATCTCTATGTCCATTTCTCTGCATCCCGTTTCTCTAAAATCATACTCGTTTATGACTGAATTATACTGTGAATTTTACATAAAATCAAACAGTTTTTCATCGTAAAACCGCACAATTTCAACACTTTCCGGCACAAACCACCAAATATCGCAGATTTTATGGAAACCATCACTAGATATTGTGGAAATTTTCCTCAAAAAAATTTCAGGCCCTTTATAACTTTTTCTACGATCCAAGGATTCAGAAAACTTTCTGCGAGGATTCCTCCTGTATACAGCAGAAAAACTGTGATCCCCTGCCGAAAATAAGCCCCTGTTTTCTGCGGCACAAGTCCATAATTTTTCCAGATCCCATACGATTGTCTGTATACGATACCTGCAAGATAAAAATACGCCGGAATATAGACCAGATACTGCGGCATCAGAAGTCCGGCGCCGGCCACACCGCCATAAATACCAAATTCCAGAACCGATAATGCCAGAATCATTCCTGTCTCCATTCCCAAAAACAGCATATATGCGACCGTCAAAGGCACTCCGAATATTGTAAATCCGCATAAAAACAACAGAAGAAAAAAACCTCCTCTTCGTCGCAGCACTTCCAGGAAATAAGCTCCGCCGGAAATATCTTTTCCTGCAAAGCTGCGGATCAGATAAAAAGAAGCCAGGGTTTTCTGTTTCCACTCCATTTTCCAGATCAGATTCGGCAACACATTTCCCGCAAAAAATCCGGTCATAAAAAGAAGCTCCGCCGGAAAACGTCCGGCATTTTTCCACTTCCGGTTCTCTGTCTTACTCTCCATTTACTCACCCTGTACCAGTTTACGCCTGTTTTTCCAGTAATATGACCGTTTTTCCACATGACAAAAAAAGGCCGGCCAGCTAAAAAGCTGTCCGGCCTTTGATATTTCCAGAACTTTCTTCCATTGAAAGCTTATTTTGCGTAGTCAACCGCTCTGCTTTCACGGATCACATTAACTTTGATCTGTCCAGGATACTCAAGCTCTGCCTCGATCTGCTTTGCAATATCTCTTGCAAGGAGAACCATATCTGCATCACTTACATGATCCGGCACGACCATAACACGAATTTCTCTTCCTGCCTGAATAGCAAAAGATTTCTCTACACCCTTGAATTCATTGGTGATATCCTCAAGCTGTTTCAGACGATTGGTATAGGTTTCCAGGGTCTCACGTCTTGCTCCAGGTCTTGCTGCGGAAATTGCATCAGCAGCCTGTACAATACACGCGATCAGAGATTCCGGCTCCACATCACCATGATGAGACGCAACCGTGTTGATAACGATCGGGGACTCCTTGTATTTCTTGCAGAGATCTACACCGATCTGAATATGAGAACCTTCTACCTCATGGTCAATGGATTTACCAATGTCATGAAGAAGTCCGGCACGCTTGGCCATACGCACATCCACACCAACTTCTCCTGCAAGAAGTCCGGAAAGCTGTGCAACCTCAATTGAATGTCTCAGAGCATTCTGTCCATAGCTTGAACGGAATTTCATACGTCCAAGAAGCTTCAGAAGTTCCGGATGGATTCCATGTACCCCTACATCCATGGCAGCATTCTCACCGTCTTCCCGGATCTGTGCTTCCACTTCTTTCTGGGCTTTCTCTACCATCTCTTCAATTCTTGCCGGATGGATACGTCCATCCACGATCAGTTTCTCAAGAGCCACTCTGGCGATCTCTCTCCTGATCGGATCAAATGCGGAGAGTACCACTGCCTCCGGTGTATCATCAATGATCAGATCCACACCGGTAAGTGTCTCAAGTGTACGGATGTTACGGCCTTCACGACCGATGATCCTTCCCTTCATTTCATCACTTGGAAGCTGTACCACAGAAATCGTTGTCTCGGAAACATGATCCACTGCACATTTCTGAATGGCATTGACTACATATTCCCTGGCTTTCTTATTGGCATCTTCCTTGGCTCTGTTCTCAAGCTCTTTATAGAGTCTTGCAACATCCACCTTTACGTCATCTTCTACAGATTTCAGTAATTCTTCTTTTGCCTGTTCGGAGGTAAGACCTGAAACTCGTTCCAGTTCCTGTACTCCTTTTTCCTCAAGTTCATTTACTCGTTTTTCTTTTTCTTGTAACTCGTTAAATTTCGCTGTACATTCCAGCTCACGCTTCTCCACTGCATTGGCTTTTTTGTCAACAGATTCCTCTTTTGACAAAACTCGCTTTTCGTATCTCTGCAGCTCGTTTCTCCGTTCCTTGGTTTCCCTTTCCAGTTCATTTTTAGTTCGCAGAGATTCTTCCTTTACTTCAAGTAAAGTTTCGCGTTTCTTGGTCTCTGCTGCTTTCAATGCTTCATCAAGAATATTCCTTGCCTTATCCTCTGCTGTACCTATGATTTCCGCATCCTTGCGTACTTTCTTGTCAACAGCAACCTTGCAAGTAACAGGAACTGCAATAAGTAGCGTGACTACCACAGCGACAATAACACCGATAATTGTGCCTGCCACAGGAGCACCTCCTTATTTAGTTTTCATTGTACAAATACAACAATACAAGTTTAGCTGTTTTTCACATTTATGTCAAGTTTTTCTCATGAAAAAGCAGATTTTGGTTAGCATATATAAACTGGCTCTTTTTCTCCGCAGAGTTATTGTTACTGTTCACTCCGTTCTCAGTAACACGCTTCGCGATGCACAGAATTTATGCTGATCGCATAAATTCGCGCGGTATGTCTCGGGTTTTCTGTGACCTTCGCTCACAAAAAACACCTCGCGGGACATTACCGGTGAACAGTAACGAGTTATTCCATATCACGGTTCACCCGGATGTTCATTTCTTCCAGGGTATGGGAAATATCCTCATACCGGAACGCTCGTCTGGCCAGATATCCATACAACCTTCGCATCTGTCCTTCATCAAGCTCTGTGTCCGGCGCATATTTCTTTTCGATCGTCCTGCGTAATACCTCCCGCTCGTCCGGTTCCATAAGCTCTTCCATCTCATTCCAGGCATCCAAGGCAGTCTGACGGTCCACACCCTTTAACTGAAGTTCCGAGAGGATCTTCTGACGGCTCCTGGTTTCCATGCGGAAGGAGATATAGGTTCTGGCATAACGGGCATCGTTGATGTACCCATAGGACTTCACATAAGCAATGGCATCTTCTACTGCCTCCGGTGAAAATTCAGCCTGACGGAGTTTATCCGTCAGGCCTTTCTCTGTGCGGTCCATATGTTCCAGAAGCCGCATGGCTTTCTTTCTTGCACGGTTTCGTTCTTCCAGATCCAGCATGGATTACTCTTCCTTCTCTGTATCTTCTGCCTGTACTGCTGCTTCTGCTGTCTCATCTGCCGGATCCAGATGATAATGTACACGAACCTTCTTCTCGATCTCATCGCGGATCTCCGGATGCTCTCGCAGGAATAATTTGGCATTCTCACGTCCCTGTCCGATCTTATCCCCCTCATATGCATACCAGGCTCCGCTCTTGTTTACGATGGAGCATTCTGCAGCCAGATCCAGGATATCTCCCTCTCTGGAAATACCGGTTCCGAACATGATATCAAACTCTGCCTGCTTAAATGGCGGAGCGACCTTGTTCTTAACTACTTTCACACGGGTGTGGTTTCCGACCATCTCACCACCCTGCTTCAATGTTTCCACACGGCGTACATCCATACGGACAGATGCATAGAATTTCAGCGCACGTCCACCGGTTGTAGTTTCCGGATTGCCAAACATCACTCCAACCTTTTCACGAAGCTGGTTGATAAAGATCACCACGCAGTTGGACTTGCTGATAACAGCTGTCAGTTTACGGAGTGCCTGTGACATCAGACGGGCCTGCAGACCTACATGGCTGTCTCCCATATCTCCTTCGATCTCAGCCTTGGGGACTAGGGCTGCAACAGAGTCCACGATCACGATATCCACAGCACCGGAACGTACCATAGTCTCTGTGATCTCCAGCGCCTGCTCTCCGTTATCCGGCTGTGAAATATAAAGGTTGTCGATATCAACACCTATACTCTTGGCATAAACAGGATCAAGAGCATGCTCCGCATCGATAAATCCTGCGATTCCGCCTCTCTTCTGCACTTCAGCGACCATATGTAAGGCTACCGTTGTCTTACCACTGGACTCCGGTCCGTAGATCTCCACGATACGTCCCTTGGGAACACCACCTACACCAAGGGCGATATCCAGGCTTAAGCATCCTGTGGGAACTGCCTCCACCTGCATATGGGAACTGGAATCTCCAAGCTTCATGACAGAGCCTTTACCGAACTGTTTCTCAATATTTCCAAGAGCCGCTTCCAGCGCCTTCTGCTTCTCTTCACTGATCATTATGTAATCTCCTATTCTTTATTCTCTTTCTAATCAGGTTTCCTTTAATCCGAACCTTTGTTCGTGTTTTCTGTATTACATAGTATTATAAAACGGAATGATTGTCAATAAGATACTTGAAAATCCCTCTTTTTTTTTGTTGACAGGATCTCTGAAAATCCGACAAAAGGCTTCCCATACATGATTTCTTTTTCCTCTCTGAATGCCAAAAAGCAGATAAAAAGATTTCCCTCTTCATCTGCTTTTTATGCAATATATTTCCTGTCACTGATCGTTGGTCAGCTTCAGTTTGTCCAGAATATAGAATACAAGGCTTAATGCCATGGCAACCACACATGCCAGCACCATACCGGTAAGCTCAACATTTCCAAGCTTCAGGGCAATTCCGGAAAGACCTACAACAAAGACAACGCTTGTCAGCGTCAGATTTCTGGACTTGCTGTAATCCACGTGATTGTCAACCAGCATACGAAGGCCGGAGGTTCCGATCATTCCGTAAAGAAGGAAGGAAATCCCACCGATCACCGGACCGGGAATGGTACTGATCAGGGCTGCCAGTTTACCGAGGAAGGAACAGCAGATAGAAAGCACTGCCGCACCACCGATCACCTGTACACTGTAAACCTTTGTCACTGCCATGACACCGATGTTCTCACCGTAAGTAGTTGTCGGTACAGAACCAAGGCATCCGGAAACTGTGGTAGAGAAGAAATCTGCAAACAGGGATCTGTGGAGACCCGGATCTTTCAGAAGATTTCTTCCAACGATCTTTCCGGTTACGATCTGATGGCCGATATGCTCGGAGGTTACCAGAAGCAATGCCGGAAAGATCGTCATAATGGCCTCAAAATTAAATTTCGGAGATGTAAAGTTGGGAAGAGCCAAAAATGCCGCTTCCCTTACCTGTGTAAAATCCAGAAGCCCGCATGCACCTGCTGCCACATATCCCGCAATGATCGCGATCAGGATCGGAATAACAGAAAGGAAGCCCCGGAACAGGATCTGCCCGAATACCGCAACTCCAAGTGTGACCAGAAATACGATCACATTCTTCGGATCTACCTTCTCGTCCAGAAGTCCTGCCGTACTTGCTGCATTTCCCGCAAGTTCCAGACCGATCAGTGCCACTACCGGTCCCATTGCCGCTGTGGGAAGCACGATATCGATCCAGTCTGTTCCGCACTGGCGGACGATCAATGCCACGCACATACCAGCAATACCCAGAACAACGAAACCACCAAGGGCATACTCATATCCATACTTGCTGATCACCAGAAGAGCCGGTGAAAGGAAGGCAAAACTGGAGCCCAAATAAGCCGGTGCTTTTCCTTTTGTAATGAAAATAAAAAGGAGTGTTCCCACACCATTCATCAGAAGCACAATAGCCGGACTGATACCAAAAAGGAATGGCACCAGTACGGATGCTCCGAACATGGCGAACATGTGCTGGATACTTAACGGTATCAGCATCTTTGCAGGTACTTTTTCTTCGACCTGTATGATTCTTTTTTCCACTCTCAAATCCTCCTGTTTTTTATTATCCCACAGATTATAGCACAGGTTTTCATATCGTGGGAAATTTTTTCTGAAAATATACGGATACTGTGTGGTATACTGTTATTATCTCCGGAAAAACAGGCGGATTCCATAAATACAGCTGCCGTCTGTTCCGGAAGGAATTTTTCAGAAAGGAATATTCTTCTATGAAAGCATACCAACGACTTCTATCCTATGTAAAAATATCCACACCCAGCAATGAAGAAAGCTCTTCTTCCCCCTCTTCCCAGTGCCAGTTTGACCTGGCCCGGCTTCTTGTGGAGGAACTGAAAGGCCTTGGGATCTCTGATGTGTCTCTGGATGAACACTGTTACGTTTATGCACATCTTCCTGCTACAGAAGGTCTGGAGCACTGCAAAGCACTGGGCTTTATCGCTCATATGGATACGGTTTCCGATTTCTGCGACCATGCAGTCACACCGATGATCACAGAAGATTACGATGGAAAAGAGCTCCCTCTCGGCACAAGCGGCAGAACTCTTTCCCCGGAAATGTTCCCCCATCTTGCTTCACTTGCCGGACGTACCCTGATCACCTCAGACGGAACCACGATCCTGGGCGCAGACGACAAGGCCGGCATTGCAGAGATCCTCACTGCGCTGGAGCATATCCTTACGGAAAAAATACCTCACGGACCTCTCTGCGTTGCTTTTACTCCGGATGAAGAGATCGGCATGGGACCGGCCCACTTTGATGTAAAAAAATTCGGTGCGGATTATGCATATACCCTGGACGGTGATACGGAAGGCGAGATCCAGTACGAAAACTTTAACGCCTGCAGTGCAAAAGTAACCTTCCAGGGTGTTAATGTACATCCCGGTTCTTCCAAAAATACTATGATCAACGCAGCCCTCATTGCCATGGAATTTAACTCCATGCTTCCGGCAGCGGACACTCCCAGGAATACAGAAGACTACGAAGGATTTTTCCATCTGTGTTCCATGAAAGGAGATGTTTCCCAGGCTGAGCTTCAGTATATTGTCCGGGATCACGATGCCGCTTCTTTTGAGATCCGTCAGAAAACGCTCACCCATATCACGGAGATCCTCAATGAAAAATGGGGGGAAGGTACCGTAACTCTTACCATCACCCAGCAGTACCGCAATATGAAAGAGATCATCGATACCTGCCCATGGCTGATATCTCTGGCAGAGGAAGCCTGCCACAGCTGCGGTGTCACACCGCTGATCCTGCCTATCCGCGGCGGCACAGACGGTGCACAGTTAAGCTTTATGGGACTGCCCTGCCCGAATCTCGGAACCGGCGGACATGCCTATCACGGGCCTTATGAGCATATTACAGCAGAAGGAATGGATGCCGCTGTGAACGTTACTCTGGAGATCATAAGACTGTTTTCACAGAAAAAAGTCTAAAAGGAATCCATTCTTCAAAAGCCTGCATTTCCAGAGACCTGATACAATAAAAAATACTCACAGATCCTCCGGCTGGAAATCTGCCGGAACAAATCTGTGAGTATTTTTTCCTGTGCTAGCTGTGTTCACTTTGAGTTCTGCACCGAATAACTGTATTGCCGTTTACTGATCGGACTTACAGATCAGATGATCTTCATCATTCTCGCCAGCTTCTTCATATATCTTCCACCAGGCATCATACCCAGCTCTTCTTCACCGGGCTTGCTTACAAACAGATATACAATAAAGTATACAACTGCTGCCAGGATCACGGAAATACCTAGGCAGATCACATTGGAATGAATCAGTGCATACAGACCGTAATACACCACTCCCGCAACAACCCCCATCGGGATAGATGCAAGGAACGGGCTTAAATAAGCACTTCTCCATGGATTCTTATAGCCCATATATTTCTTGATGGAACGGTCGTTGAGAAGACACATCACAACTGCATAAACGATCTGGGCGATGACAATGGTATAAACGCCAAGATTGGTAAATACCAGAAGCAGGGCCATGGCTATCACATCTGCCACCAGTGCAATGGCTGCATGGATCATCGGGAGCTTCGGCTTGCCGATTCCCTGAAGTACACCGTTGGTGATATTGGAGTTGCCATTCAGGATAATGGTGATTCCTCCCAGGATCAGAAGCTGTCCGCCTACGCCATTGGTTCCCGGGAAGATCAGTCTCGTGATCGGTCCGGAAAGAACTGCAAGACCTACTGCCGCCGGAATGGAGATCAGCATACTGATCCATGTGGCACGGTCTGTCTTCATATTTGCACCTTCAATATCGTGCATTGCATAATGCGCGGAAACCTCAGGGATCATAGATGTCGGTGCTGTACTTGCCAGGGTAAGCGGGATATTGATCAGTGTCATATAATATCCGTACTCGGAATACAAGGTCTGGATCACGTCCTTGGCAGCACCCTTGATATCCATGATACCGGAATACATATAGCTGTTGATATATCCGTTTACATTATAAATAAAAGCACTAAGAATGATCGGCATGATGATGAGCACGATATTACTCATTACATGACCCATACTCTCATTTACAGAATGGCGGTCATTGACGATCCTTTTCCGGATGATCTTACGGTTTACCCCATAAACGATCAGCATAAAGATCAGCGCGGAAGCCACACCTGCTCCGGTACCCATGGTAGCACCTGCCGCACCCCAGCGATGGACCAGATCCATATCTCCTGTTGCGGAAAAATGCTGGATAAATACATGTGACATCAGAAGCGCAAAGGTTGCCACAAAGATCTGCTCAATGATCTGCGAGATCGATGTAGGCATCATATTGCGGTATGCCTGGAAATATCCACGGAATACACCGCAGAGACCGGACATGAAAATTGTGGGCGCAAGCATCTGCAGTGCCAGACGGGCGTTAGCCATACTGTCCGGAACCAGGATCCCTGCACCAAATACACAGATCAGCGCCACGATACCGCCGGCAACTGCCGCATAGATCAGTGCACCGTAAAATACCTTCTGTGCATCCTTATATCTGTGAAAAGCGATCTTCTCCGCCATGATCTTGGATACAGCCTGAGGAATACTGAAGGACGCGATCATCAGCAGGATAAAATATACATTCTGTGCAAACTGGAAAAGTGCAAAGCTCTGACTTCCCAGTGTAGTTGAAAGCGGACTCTTGTACAGCATTCCGATGATCTTGGAGATCAGCGCCGCAACCATAAGAAAAGATGCGTTTTTCACAAGTGTGTTATCATTTTTTTTACCCATTTTACTTTCCTTAACTTAAATATTCTCAATCTGCCAGTCAACAGGTTCTACCCCATTGGCTTTCAAAAATTCATTAGCCTTGCTGAAATGCTTGCATCCGAAAAATCCCCGGTAGGCAGAAAGGGGACTTGGATGTGGTGCTTCCAGGATCAGATGCTTCGGATTATGAAGCATGGATGCCTTCATCTGAGCAGGCCGCCCCCAGAGAAGAAACACGATCGGGCGATCCTCCTGGTCCAGGATCCGGATGGCCGCATCAGTAAACTGTTCCCAGCCGATCCCTCTGTGGGAATTGGCCTGATGTGCACGTACAGTCAGCACTGTGTTCAAAAGAAGCACGCCCTGCTTTGCCCATTTTTCCAGATTACCGTTGTTTGGGATATAACATCCCATATCATCCTCAAGTTCCTTATAAATATTCACCAGAGATGGCGGTGTTTCCACACCTTTTTTTACGGAAAAGCAAAGCCCATGAGCCTGTCCGTCATTGTGATAGGGGTCCTGTCCCAGGATCACAACCTTTACCTGATGCAGAGGCGTAAAATGAAACGCATTGAACATATCTTCCGGCGGCGGAAAAATCTTTCTTGTTCTGTATTCTGTCATCACGGTTTTATAAAGTTTGGCATAGTAGGGCTGATGAAACTCACCTTTCAGTGCCTCCTGCCAGTCTCCTGCTATAGGAGCCATATCTATCACCTCTCATCTAACTTATCTTCTCACGGAAATTCCTTTTTCCGCAAGGTAATCCTTCACTTCCCGGATCTCCAGCTCTTTATAGTGGAACAGAGATGCTGCCAGTGCCGCATCTGCTCCGCCTTCTGTCAGTGCATCATAAAAATGCTCCAGGGTTCCGGCACCACCGGAGGCGATCACCGGGATGGAAACCGCATCTGCAACGGCTCTTGTAAGTTCAATATCATACCCGGCCTTGGTTCCGTCACAGTCCATGCTGGTAAGAAGGATCTCACCTGCGCCAAGTTCTTCCACCTTCTTTGCCCATTCAAGAGCATCAATACCGGTATCCAGTCTTCCGCCATGTTTGTAGATATTCCAGCCGCCATCCTGTCTTCTCTTGGCATCAATGGCAACTACTACACACTGGCTTCCGAATTTCTGTGCGGCCTCATGGATCAGCTCCGGACGGTCGATAGCTGCGGAATTTACAGAAATCTTATCTGCACCTTCACGGAGAAGCTTCCGGAAATCATCTACGGTACGGATTCCTCCGCCTACGGTAAACGGGATAAATACGTTGGCTGCAACAGCTCTTACCATATCCACCACGGTATCACGCTCCTCGCAGGAGGCAGTGATATCAAGAAAAACAAGCTCGTCCGCACCGGCTGCATCGTAAGCTTTGGCAATTTCCACCGGATCTCCGGCATCCTTAAGATCAACAAAATTCACGCCTTTTACTACACGTCCTTTATTTACATCCAGACATGGAATGATTCTTTTTGTAAACATGATTATGCCTCCTTTCCGGTGCCTGACTCAAGTGCCGCAAAATTCTCAAGGATCTTCAAGCCCCACCGGCTGCTTTTTTCCGGATGGAACTGACACGCAAATACATTTCCCTTCTCCACAGACGCATGGATGCATGTGCTGTACTGAGTGGTCGCTTTCACGATCTCTTCCTCCTCTGCCTGAAGATAATAGGAATGTACAAAGTAAACGTAGGTGTTTTCCGGAATACCCTTAAATAATCTTCCGCTGTTCTGAATATGCAGGGAATTCCAGCCCATATGCGGAATCTTCAGTCCCGTACTTGGCGGGATGCGCAGGATTTTCCCCTTCAGGATTCCAAGACCTTCCACTCCCGGTGTCTCATCACTGCTCTCAAAAAGCAGCTGCAGTCCCAGGCATATCCCAAGAAAGGGCGTTCCCTTTTCCACGATCTCATGTATTACCGGAACAAGTCCGTATTTTTTGAGATTTTCCATAGCATCACCAAAGCTTCCAACCCCCGGAAGGATTACTTTATCTGCTTTCAGAAGCACCTGGGGATCTCTTGAGACGACAGTCTCCTGTCCCAGATACTGAAGTGCTTTTTCCACACTTTTGATGTTTCCTGCATCATAGTCAATGATTCCTATCATAATAATGCTTCCTCCTGCTCTTTTGTATCTCGATATTCCTCTCTCACCTTCGATTTACATTGCTTTAGTATAACGCAAAAACAGGCGGTTGCAAAGACTTTTCTCTGCTGCCGCCCATTTTTTCACATTATCACGGTAAAGTTTTATTATTTCCGGTCCAGTGTAAACCAGAATTCCACGCCATTATCAAAGTTCTGCACGCCATATTCCTGGTTCATGCTTTCCATAATGGCCTTTACAATGGATAAACCGATACCGCTTCCGCCGTATTCCCTGGTTCTCGCTTTATCAACTTTATAAAATTTATTCCAGAGATTCGGTACATCTGCCTCAGGGATCGGAGTCCCTGTGTTAAACACACTGATCTTCACACGGTTACCCTCATCCTGCAGCTTGATCTCGATTTCTTTCTCTCCCTCCAGATGGTTCAGGGCATTGCTTACATAGTTTGTCACAACCTCTTCGATCTTAAACTCATCGGCCCATACATAAACCGGCTTCTCCGCCTCAAAGATCACTTTTGCATTCTTCTGCCCGATCATGATATTCATGGTCTGAAGCACGCCGCGGATCAGGGATACGATATCAAACCGCTCCATTACAACTGCATCTTTGCCGGATTCCAGCTGATTCAGTGTGAGAAGATTTTTTACCAGTTTATTCATCTTGGAGGCTTCATCCATAATGACATCGCAATAGAACTCTCTGCTCTCAGGATCATCAGAAATATTTTCTTTTAAGCCTTCTGCATAGCCCTGGATCAGGGCAATGGGAGTTTTCAGTTCATGGGACACGTTATCCAGAAATTCCTTTCGCATCTTGTCGATCTTGATCTTGTCCTCAATGTCACGCTGCAGTTCATTATTTGCAGATTTCAGTTCACTGATGGTAGTCTCCAGCTGTGAGGACATTCGGTTGAAATTATCTCCCAGAACATCGATCTCATTGCCGACCTTGCTCTCGTATTTTGCCTCAAAATCCAGATCTGACATTTTTCTGGAAAGTTCCGTAAGCTCACTGATGGGACGGGTGATCCTCCTGGTCACGACCATAATGACCAGACCACTTAAGATTATGATCATCAGACCTACCGCAAAGTAAAACTTATTGGAAATATCAGCGCTCTCCCGGATGCTCTCAAGGGGTGTCCTTATGATAAAATAATGTTCCTCATCCAGCTGTCCCCAGCATTCCACATAATCCATTCCCGCAAACCGGTCATGCGACTGCTGGATGGTATAATTGTCACCCTGCTTCAAGGTCCGGCTCTTATCTCCGTCCTCATCCAGATCATAGACATATCCGAACAGCTTGCTCTGAAGCATTTTTTCATTTTCGCCCCAGGAAAGCCAGCTGGTATTGCTGCTGTCAATGATAACCCAGGAAAGATTGTTTCTGGAGCAGGCTCTCTGGATCTCATCGGGAATACTCTCCATACCTTTCGAGCTATTGCTGTTCATCATCTTGTCAATATCTGTATTTTCCAGAGTTGTTCGGAGATTCAGAAGTACATCGATCTTTTTTGTCACATAATATTTTTCAAGAAAGGCTCCGTTGATCACGGTAATAGTCAGAATGGATAAAAACAGCAGACCGATAAAGTATGCTGTGATCTGATGACGGAGACTGTGGATCTTTTTTATTTTTTCCTTCGGTTTTTTCATTCTCCTACCTCAAACTTATAGCCCATCCCCCAGACTGTCTTGATATACTCGCCCTTATCGCCCATTTTACTTCTCAGTTTTTTGACATGAGTATCAATGGTTCTGGCATCTCCGAAATAATCATAATTCCACACAGAATTCAGGATCTTTTCTCTGGAAAGAGCGATTCCCTCATTCTCCAGGAAATAAGTCAGAAGCTCAAATTCCTTGAAGCTCAGATCCATCGGTTTATCATCTACCGTTGCCTGATGCGCTGCCTTGTCAATGACAATCCCACCTGCTGAAAGTATCTCATCCGGGTTGCTCTGTCCCGTTCTTCGAAGAATGGCTTCTACACGTGCTACAAGGATCTTGGGGCTGAAGGGTTTGGAAATATATTCGTCCACCCCGAGTTCAAATCCCAGAAGCTCATCACGCTCATCTCCTCTTGCTGTCAGCATAATGATGGGAACCTTGGAATTTTTGCGGATCTCACGACATACTTCCCAGCCATCCATCTTCGGCATCATCACATCCAGGATCAGAAGCGCAATATCCTTTTCTTTATAAAAAATATCCATGGCCTCCTCACCGTCACCTGCTTCCAATACCTGGAAATTCTTTTTGGTGAGAAAATCCTTTACCAGTTTTCTCATTCTGCTCTCGTCATCTACTACAAGAATTTTTAATGCATCCATTCTATCTTCCTCCGTTTCTCAGTCGCTGTTCCGGACAGCTGCTGACAGCCCGAAATGCTCTGTATCATCCCTCTTTACAAAAAGCTGAGCTTTTACTTCCGGTTCATTCTAAAGCGGATATTTCCATTCCGCTTTGCTACTGCTCATAATATATCACAGGTTTGTGTTGTGTGTGTGAACGTAATTTCATTTTTTTTATTTTATCCGCAAAAAAGGAGAACCCTCTAAAAGGATTCTCCGATCTTTTCTCCCATGAATACTCTTGTTTCAATTCCTTCACGGGAATTGTTTAAAATATCTTCATCCGGCTTTACCGCATTTTTTTCGGTGATCAGCACAATGGTGGAGCCGCCGAAAGCAAAATTTCCTTTTTCGTCTCCCCGTTTCACAAATGCTTTCCCTGGCCGGTTTTCGATCCTTCCGACAAGAAGAGCACCTACCTCCATCATCAGCACGGTACGGAAATTCTCTGTTTTCAAAAGAGAATACTCTCTGCTGTTTTCCTTGTAGATCGGATAGGCATCGTTGGCCACGGGGTTGACTGTATGCAGGATCCCCGGGATCCTGATGCGTCCGGACTCCGCCGCATTGTCCGGATAAATATATCTGTGATAATCCTGAACACAGAGACGAAGCACCCACACATAGCCACCCTGATATCTTTTTCCAAGAGAAGGATTCCTGAGAAGCTCATCTATGGTATATTCGGTCTGTTTGATATGAAGACTGGCTTTTTCATCTACCGGATACACACTCACCCTGCAGTCACAGGGACTGATAAAATGTCCCGGTTCCATATCAATATGGCGGGCACCCTCCCGGATCTTCCGCTTGAAAAAATCATTGTAGGAAGTATATTTACGCTTTTCATAATCACTCATATCCAGATGATTGAACCGTATAAAGGGTTTCACCGCTGCTGCCGAAAGCCTGGAATCCAGAAGCTTTCCCATGGCAATGGAAACAACAGGAGTGACCAGCGGCCGGATCAGCATGCGTCCGGCTACAGAACCGTAGATTTTTTCCATAAGGTTGTTCTGAAAGGAATCCTCCTCTGTAATATGCCCCATTCTGTCCGCTGTCCGGATCATAGATTACCCCCTCTCTCCATGGAAAGCTTATAGAGATAATTGAACTTCCACCATCCTTCGTTGTAGAAAAGTACAAGAAGAACTGCCACAGCAACTACCGCAACAATGATCACCAGCTCCCTGTTGGTGGGCTTACGGAATTTAAAATCCAGGATAAACAGAAGTCCTACCGTCAGCATTGCGATATGAAGGAGCACCACAAACCATTTATACTCCGGAAAAAGCAGGGATACCACAAATAGAAGCGGCAGGACCACAGACATGGATGTGATGGGAAGTCCCTGATAATATTTTCGGTTTTCGGAGGTTTCATTCTGACGTTTTTCCTCCATAACATTGAAGTATGCCAGACGGATCAGGCCTGCCAGACCGTAAAATAAAAGAATAGCTATTCCGTAAATATGACACATTCCAAGCTTAAATCCTAGCACAATGGGAAGGATCCCGAAACAGACGATATCTGCAAGGGAATCGATCTGGATCCCGAAGCATTTCTCTTCCTCCGTTCTGTTCTTCTTAGTTCTTGCGATCTTTCCGTCAAACATATCGCACAGTCCGGAAAATGCAAGACAGCACACCGCTGCTGAAATATGGTCCGTCACAGCGCAGAAGATTCCGATCATGGAAGAAACTACGCTTATGTAAGTCATTATTACCGTATAATCATAAAATCCTATCATTTGCACACCTCTTTTTTCTTTTTCATGTCAGGCTATATTCACAGTCCCACAGGGGACTTACCTGATCTGGGTCAAGCAGATCTCCGCGATCTGCATTCGATCAAATCTTTTCAGGATTCCTTTTTTCCGATAGTGAGCTGAGCCACCGCAGTAAACACCGCACTGATCAGCAGCTCTCCGTAATATCCCAGCCCTCTGCTAAGCACCATTCCCGGAAGCAGCAGGCCACCGAATACCGGACTGAAAATGGTAAGAAACAAAGTCTCACTGATTCCCATTCCTCCCGGAAGCGGCAGCATATCCACAGATACCGATATCACTGCCTGGAGAAAAAGGATATCCCAGAAACCGGTTCCATGGAGTCCAAAAGCCTGATATACGAACCAGGTTACTGCAAACAGTGCCATACGCTGGATAAAAGTGATCTCTATTACTTTAACGATCACCAGCGGATTATTCTTCAGATATGCCGCAGTATTTCGGTAAGTATCCATGGAAGCTTCCAGTTTTTTCAGCCGTCCCTCTTTTTTCCTCATCAGATGAAACCGTTCCAGAAGCTTCATGCCCTTCATCAGGATCGCTTTTGCCAAAAGCGGATGAAATACCAGAATGGTCATAAAAGTGACACAGAAGATATTCAGCATCAGCCCCAGATAAAACACCGGCAGGATTCCTTCCAGATATTTGTGAAGAAATCCTCTTCCGAAAATCGCGATCCCAATACCGATCACCACAAGCACCAGCTTATAGGTAATCGTCACGATCATCAGGATCACCGTTGACACCGGAATGGAAATCTTCTCTTTTTTCATATAGTAGATCTGCATGGGCTGTCCGCCGCTGGCGGATGGTGTGATACAGCTGAAAAAGAATCCTACAGACGAAAACAGAAAGCAGGTTCTTTTTTTCAGATGGATCCCGCTGGAACGCATCATATACCAGATAATGATGGATTCCCCCCAGATAAAAAATGCTACCAGTGCAATTCCCGGAAGCAGCCACCGTTTATCTGCCCTATGTATGGCATCCATCATGGAAGACAGGTCTTCTCCGTGAAAAACGCCGTAGATAGTCAGGGCAAAAACTACTGCCAGGAACACTCCGTTAAATACGATCTTTTTTCTGCTCTTCATCACTTGACACCTTCTGTATAGCTGTTGATCTTCTTTTCAATTTTAGTTCCAAACCGTTCATAAATATGCCAGAGTTTTGTTTTCTGTCCCAGAATAAAGCATACCTGAGCCAGGATCACACCACCTGCCACATCCACAAGTACATGCTGCTTGGTAAAAATGGTAGACAGAAAAACCAGCACAGCCAGTGTAAACGATACCCCCTTATACCATGTCGGAATTCTTTTCTGATCCTTGATCCCCAGAAAACAGAACCAGCTTACCAGACAATGGATAGATGGAAACAGGTTATCTGCCGCATCAATGGAATACAGCCAGCCGGCCAGCAGATCCCAGATTCCGTTTCCTTCGATCACCGGTCTTGTATTGGTAGTGGGATATGCCAGAAATATGATCAGACACACACAACGGGATATAATATCCGCAGTAAAAAAACGGTAAACCTGTTCCCGCTCCTGCCTTGCCGCAAGGATATAATTCACTGCCCAAAATACATAACATCCAAAATAGATAATCAAAAACTGCGGCACAAATGGGAGCCGCAGATCAAGATTACTTTCTATATTGTGATGATACCAACCGCCTGCGATCGCCCTTGAACCGGAATATACAAGACAGTTAAATACAAATGAAAAAACAAGGGGAAAAAGCCCGTACGCAGGTACGATCCCTGTTACATATTTCCAAAAACATTTCATAAATTCACGCCTCATTATTTTATTGATATCAGGAATAAAACATATTCTTCTCCTGCTAACATCTGCTAGTCACAGTATAACAGTCGGGGCGTATGGTTTCAACTAAATATGGAAAGTTTAAGAATTGTTAAGATTTGAGTTCAGTTATTTTTTCTTTTTTGTTCATACTTTTTTCAGAATGACGTCACAGAATGACCACAAAATATGAGTATATTATTAGATGTGCAAAGGGTACTACCTTTGATAACACTTTTTTCTTTTTCATACTGCCGGGGCTACCTCCAAACAAAGCCCCGGCCTCCTTCCTTTTTATTTTCCCATTTTTTAATTATGCCATGCAAGACGTACACTGGACGGATGTACTTCTTTTGTCATCCAGTCCACATCGTTGGTGATCCAGTCCATGATCCCGAGCTGGCGTGTCTCCCATGCTATGGTTGCCTCTCTTGCTTCCGGTGTTTCTTCCACTTCCATGGTTGTGTCGATCTCATCATATCCAAAAATATATCCGCCTGCACTCCAGATGCTGAAGTTGCTGTCCGGGCCCGGATCTATTGTTTCGCCTCTCTGCGCCACAAGTCCGTCATGACGGGCTTTATATTCTTCCTCACAGCCGTCTTTTAATTTTGTCATGAACATTCTGTGGCGGATCAGCTCTTTGTTTTCTCTCACAACACCAAAATTATGATACATCAGGCGCATGTCTTTTCCAGGAGTAGAGATCCAGGTAAAGGTATCTCCGATCTTTTCAGTCAATGCTGCCTTTACTTTCTCCTCTTCCGGAGAGATCACCTCTCCGTCTGCATTTTCGTAATATCCGAAGATCAGGTCTGCCGCATTCCAGATGCTGAAATTATGGATGCCGTTACGGTCAAGATATGCAGTAAGCTCCGGCCAGATCTCGCCTAAGGTCTTACGGTAATCATTCATTTTTCCTTCTTTTACTTTCATTGCAAAAGCATGTCGTTCCATTTATGCTATCCTCCTGTTTTGATGATCGTGTGCTATGTTTTCTACTATGAGCAGATGTAGTTCTTCTGCCCTCATATGATTTGATTCTATCACTTTTATTTTGTTTTTACAATTATGAGGGCAGGATTTCCGATCACTGTTCACAGGTAATATCCGCAAAGCATGTTGCCTGACACAAAGTTATCCGTAACGATTCCCTGAGATGCTCAGGCAAGATACAACATGACCATCAGCGGCATGGTTATGATACTTACCAGCGTTGTCATTACATTGATGGTGCTGGCATAGACCGGGTCCTGATCGTAGAGCTGTGCCAGCTGTACAATCGTTGTTGCCGACGGTGTGATCACTGCCATCAGACTGATAAGCAGAATGGTTTTTCCATCCTTTACCATTGAAGCCAAGGGCAGATACTTCAAAAACAACAGTATGAGCAGCGGAGTCACCACCATTTTCAAGATCGTGATCAGATAGATCCTGGAATGGCTGAAAATATCTTTCCATTTTACCTCCGTCATGGTCATTCCAAGCATGATCATACATACAGGTCCCAGGGTGGCTGAAATCTGGCTCATGGTGTTTCCAAGGATCACCGGCAGTCTGATCTGCGTGAAGAACAGAACGATTCCAAGGACAATAGCGATCAGATTGATGTTGCAGAGGATTTTTTTCCAGTTGATGCCGGCCTTCGCCTCCATCAGCGACTGTCCGTGGGTCCACATCAGGATCATCTGCACACTCAGGAAAGCACTGGCATAAATCACCCATTTTTCACCAAGGACTACCGTTACAAGAGGGATCACCAGATTTCCGGAATTGGAATAGATGATGGATTCTTTTTCTACCACACTTAATTTCAGTGGCTTGCCGATGATCTGTACAAATACCAGAAGAAAAATATGGATCAGGATGGCTGCTGCCACTGCCAGAAGGAAGCCATTCCGGATGCTTCTGGAATATTCGATCTGAAAAGCATTGATCATTACACAGGGCATGATGATGTAGATACAGATGACTGAAAGTGTCCTGCTGCTTTTTGCATCGATAAGTCCGCATTTTACCACTGTAAATCCACAGGACATCATCAGAAAAAATACGATGATCTGCTGCAATAATTGTAAAGTTATCATTTTTTCTCTCCTCCGAACGCATCAGCTCTGTCCTATCTCTTTCAGGGCTGTCTGAAGCTGCGTGTCTTCTTTATGTGTAAGTTCTGTCCAGTCTGTGATGTCTCCGGAAAGCTCTGCTTCCACATCCGGAGTGATTCCTTTTTTGTTGATATCATTGCCCTTTGGCGTAAAATATTTTGCGATGGTGATCTTTACCGCACTGCCATCGGTAAGAGGCTGGATGGTCTGCACCACACCCTTCCCATAGGTAGTTGTTCCTACAATCGTTCCAATCCCATAGTCCTTTACCGCCCCCGCAAAGATCTCCGACGCACTGGCACTGTTTCCGTTTACCAGAACAGCCAGTGGCATGTCCAGTTCATTTTTTCCGTCGCAGGTCTCCTCTTCCCTTTTTCCATTTTTGTCCTCTGTATAGACGATCCGTCCTTCCGGAAGAATCTGGCGTAACACGCCGCAGACTGCAGTAAGAAGGCCTCCCGGATTATCACGGAGATCCACAACCAGCTTCTTCATTCCCTGTTCCTTCAGATCTGCAAATGCTTTTTTATACTGATCGCTGGTCACCTCAGAAAATTCGGAGATCCGGATATAGCCGGTGTCTCCGGAAAGCATCTCATGGGAAACCGTCTGGATCTCCACATCCCGGATCTCCACTTTGACATCCCGGGTTTTCTCTTCGTTTTCCCGCTGTATGGTCAGCATTACGGAATCTTTCTCACTGTCACGGACCATGGCAGCAATATCTGAAGTTTCTTTGTCTGTAACATCAGCTCCATCTACTGCCTTGATCACATCTCCCTTTTTCAGTCCCGCCTGTTCTCCAGGGCCACCCTCATAAAGCTGTATGATCTTTGCCCCTCCGGTGTCATCCTTCTGAAGAACGGCACCGATCCCTACGTAGGAGCCTTCATTGGAAGTATTCAGCTCTTTATACTGTTCTGCTGTGTAATAGGTGGAGTACGGATCCTTCAGGCCGGCAAGCAGGCCAGCATAAAGCCCCTCACGCAGGCTGCTTTCGTCTTTTTCATCCAGATATTCTTCATCGATCAGTTCTTCCAGGTAATTCAGCTTCTGAACCGTTTTCACATCGGAAAGCGCATTGCCTTTCGGAAACAGTACTTTCTGATAGCTGGTAAAAACAGCGCCTGTCACAACCAGCGTTGCTGCCACTCCAATGGCTATACCTTTTTTGAATTCTTTATTTTTCATATTTTTCCTTTCTTCTGCACAGCCGGTAAAGCCGATAAGATCACAGATTTTCTGTACTCCTCTGTGCGCCGTTCGGTTTTTATATACTGAAAACGGCTGCCGATATTCCGACAGCCGCTGTATATCTTATGATCACACATCTTGCGGATACATAAGATCCTCTGCTATTTGGTTATACTCTGAGATGTTTTCTTGTTGTGAAAAAGCTTCCCAAAAGACCGATTCCCACACCAAGTCCAAGTCCCATGGGAACCAGACCCTCATAAATCTGCCAGATTGGAATGAAATCCACGATTCCTGTCAATACATTGAATTTTGTCAGAATAAACTCTACAGCGGAATTATACAGGAAAAACAGGCAGATCAGCGGTATCGCCGCACCGATCACACCGAGGATCATACCTTCCAGAAGGAATGGCAGTCGTACAAAAGCATCTGTAGCTCCTATGTATTTCATAATTCCGATTTCTTCCTTGCGGACAGAAATACCCATAGATACTGTATTGCTGATCAGGAATATGGAAATGATCAAAAGGATTGCGATCACGGCAATCGACACATAAGAAACCAGCTTGTTAATGGAACCAAGTGTCCTGGATGCCTGTTCAGACTGATTTACCTTCCGGACATGTTCCAGTCCCTGGATATAATTCACCAGTTCTGTCTGCTTGGTAATATCATTAAGATATACCTGATAATTGGATGAATTGGCAAGAGGGTTATCATCTTTAAATCCATCTGCCGCATCTTCATCTCCAAAATATTTCTGTTTGTATTCTTCCCATGCCTGATCTGCGGACTGATAGTCCATCCTGGCCACTTCCGGCCTGGACTGAATAGCATCGCCGATCGCCTGGATCTCTTCCTCTGAAGTGCCCTCATCAAAGAATACTGTGATCGGTACTTCTTCTTCCACCTTATGGGCAATATTACCGACGTTGTTCACGATGGAATAGAAAATGCCTACCAGAAAAATGCAGGCTGCCATCGTGATGATACATGCCAGGGAAAACATCCAGTTTCTTTTTATATTCTTAAAGCCCTGCTTCAGGGTATACCAGATCGTACTAGGCCTCATGATATCCTCCCTCTTTCTCATCGCTGATGATCTTGCCGTTGTGCATGGTGACTACTCGCTTGCGCATGGCATTGACGATGTCCTTATTGTGGGTAACTACCAGAACTGTGGTTCCTCTGTCATTGATCTGCTCCATCAGAGCCATGATCTCTTCAGAGGTTTTCGGATCCAGGTTTCCGGTCGGCTCATCTGCCAGAAGGATGTCTGGGCGGTTTACCAGTGCTCTGGCAAGAGCAACTCTCTGCTGCTCACCACCGGAAAGCTCATCCGGGTATGCCTTATACTTTCCTGCAAGTCCTACCTCCTGGAGAACCTCCGGCACACGTTTGCGTATCACACGGGTAGGTCTTCCTATGACACGCTGCGCAAATGCTACATTCTCATATACATTACGGTCTTTTAAAAGACGGAAATCCTGAAATACTACCCCAAGCTTTCTGCGATACTTGGCAACGCGTCTGTGTTTCATCTTCTCCAGACGTTCCCCGCTGACTGTGATCGTTCCGCTGGTAGAATCCAGTTCTTTCATCAGAAGCTTGATCAGTGTGGATTTACCGGAGCCACTGCTTCCTACTACAAATACGAATTCCCCTTTATCAACATGTAAGTTCGCATGATTCACAGCCGGAAGACCCGGACCGTAAGATTTGCTCACATCTACAAGATCGATCATATATATCCTCCTCTATATTATAAAAGCATAATTTTCTTAATTTTTTTGTAACATTATTGTAATATATTTTCTGTTTAAATGCAAGAATAAATTTCCCGGGCCCTACAACTGTTACTGTTCACGTTACTGTTCACTCCGTTCTCAGTAACACGCTTCGCGATGCACAGAATTTATGCTGATCGCATAAATTCGCGCGGTATGTCTCGGGTTTTCTGTGACCTTCGCTCACAAAAAACACCTCGCGGGACATTACCAGTGAACAGTAACCTGTTCACTCCATTCTCATTAATGCGCTCCGCGGAATATTACCAGTGAACAGTAATCAACAGCCCTCTTCAAATTATTTATTTTAACGTAAAAATACCAAAATTACAATAGAGTCATGGATGTTATCTGTGAAGTTCATGTGAATTCGTTACTGCTCACTCCGTTCTCAGTAACACACTTCGTGAATGCTTCCAAACAGGAGGGACATTTACAACAATATTCCATGATGAAAAACGCTCATACAAAAACTGCCACCTATTCCGGGAAGGAATAAGCGGCAGTTTAAAAGTTCTAATATGTTACCTTAATATAGCAAACTATCATCTTGCATTCCGAATGCTATTAATACTCTAAGGTTTCCATATATTTCATATATCGAACAACCATCAGCGCGATCTTAAATGTAATGGCATCCTCAAACACTCTCAAATCAAGGCCTGTACTCTTCTGGAGTTTATCCAGACGATATACCAGCGTATTTCTGTGGATATACAGCTGACGTGAAGTTTCAGATACGTTCAGACTGTTCTCAAAGAATTTATCGATGGTGACAAGTGTCTCCTCATCGAAATCATCCGGAGATTTGTTGTCAAAGATCTCGCGGATAAACATCTTACACAGAGGAATAGGCAGCTGATAGATCAGGCGTCCGATTCCAAGTGAGCTGTATGCGATAACTTCCCTGTCTCCGAAGAAGATCTTACCTACATCAAGGGCCATACGCGCTTCCTTGTAGGAACGTGAAACTTCTTTCAACTCATTGACAATGGTACCGTATGCCATATGGACATCCTCACCATCTTTATTCAGATCCAGAGTATCCATAATCGTATGAGCCAGCTTATCCATCTCCGGATAGCCCTCTCCCTCTTCCAGTTCCTTGACTATAATGATGCTCTTCTCATCAACAGCAGTGATAAAATCTCTGCTCTTTCCGCCAAAAAGGCTTTTCACGCTCTCTACAGAGCTGTGATCTTTCTCCTGGTTCAGTTCCAGGATCATAACTACACGACGGACATCTGCTTCAATATGAAGCTTCTTCGCTCTGTTGTAAATATCCACCAGAAGAAGATTATCAAGAAGAAGATTCTTGATAAAGCTGTCTTTGTCAAAACGCTCCTTGTACGCAACGATCAGATTCTGGATCTGGAAGGCTGCAAGCTTGCCTACCATATAAGTATCCTCATCATCTCCGTGGGCTACCAGGACATATTCCAACTGATAATCATCACAGACCTTAAAGTACTGAAATCCCTTGACAAGCTGGCTGTCCGCCTGGGATTCTACAAAAGCCTGGATATCTGCCGGCTGGATCTCAAAATCAGAAAAGGTAGACGCAAGTACCTTGCCGTCTGTGTCAATGACACAAAATTCCGTCCTTGATATTTCTTTAAGTCCCTCGAGCGTATTCTGTAACACCTGATTCGATATCATTCCGTTCAATCCCTTCTCACTTATGTGTATGCTTATCTTCTGTCTTTCCCTCTCTATCTATGGCTATTTTAATACAAAATCACCAAAAATGAAAGAGTAAAACTGAAAAAATTTACAAATTTTTGTTGAAATCCGCCTAATTTTTCTCTATAAAACCTTCCCCATGAACTTCTCTTGCATCGGAAACGATCACAAAAGCGTTGGGATCAATATCATCTACCAGCTCTTTCAGCTTCACAATTTCCTTTTTGTTTACCACACAGAAGATGATCGTCTTCTCCTGACCGGAATACATCCCCTTGCCACAGATCCCTGTCGCTCCGCGATCTAGGTCTTCCATAATGACTCTGGCAACCTCATCCGGCTTCTCCGTGATGATAAATGTCTGTTTGGAAAACTTCAGACCTTCGATCAGACTGTCGGATACTTTTGTTACCAGATAAACCGCAATGATGGCATACAGGGCCCGCTGGATACCGAACACATACATTCCTACGATCACAATAAGTCCATCAATAAACTGCATGATCTGTGCGATGGAATAATGACGCATATACTTCTGGATCAGTGCTGCCATCATATCCGTTCCGCCTGTGGTTCCCTGTCCAAGGAAAACCATTCCAATGCCGATTCCCAGGATCACACCACCGTATACAGCAGCCAGAAGGAGATCATCTCCCGCAATATTCCACACCGGCTGAATGGCAAGCCAGGTTGAGAGGGAGATCTCACCGACCAGAGCTTTTTTTACAAAGGAAAAGCCTTTGATCCGCCATCCCAGAAAAAACAGCGGAATGTTCAGCGTGATATTGGTAAGCCACAGCGGAACCCCGCCATCTATGATCTCACCGGTCCAATGCTTCACCAGGATCGCTATACCGGAAAAGCCGCCTGTTACCAGCCCGGTTGCATCAAAAACGGAATTGATGGCAAGTGCCATCAGCCCGGTTCCTACTATGATCAGAAGATAATCCAGATACCAGTCCTTTTTTTTCACAAGACTCATAAAGTGCTCCTTTCATTTTTTACAGCAATTCCCGGAATTTCTGTCTTGAAATGTCCTCAATATTTCTATTCCGCTGTGAAAATCCCAGAAATGCTATAGTATCATATGACAACTGCATCAGTTTCCCGCACTGACGTGTCATAAAAAGAACGGGACCGTACACTATTCTGCGTCCGTTCCCGTTCTCCATGCTATTTTTCTGTCTTTTTATTTATAAAATGAACAAATTCATAGCTTTCCATTATCTGAAAGTATTTTACGATTCTCGGATAAAGCGGTTCTGCCTTATCTCCGAAATGCTCTTTCACCAGCAGGGCAAGCTCCTGCACGGTTTTGGCTCCATCGATCTCAGGCCAGATAAAAGTTCCCATTTCATCAAGATGAACCTTGGAAAACCTTGGCTTGCCAAAAACCTTCTGCGCGATGGTATTGAACATACCCTTATTCTCTATCTCAAGAATGATCCGCTGCTTCAGGTCCCGGTGCCACCGGATCGACTGGTTTGTTTCCGGGATCAGATCAAGATAGTTGATATCCTGTTTCTTATCCTTTTTGTTTTTTCTCATCAGGCTTTCTTCTTTCTCCAGATAGAGAATTTAAGCAGTGACAGGATCATGATGATCATCAGCACAACGCCGCCGATATTTCCAAGGTTTACAACGCCGGACATATCAAGGCTGATACCGACAACTGCAAAGATCGCAAGAAGAATTCCAACAAGACCCTCGCCGGCGATCATACCAGCACAGTACAGGGTACCATCTGTGGACTGAGCTGTCTTGGTTTTTTCGTCAACACCTTTTCTGCTGTCAAGTAATCCACGAACGATACCACCGATCATGATGGTTGCGTTCAGGTAGATTGGAAGGTAAAGACCGATTGCGAAAGGCATTACCGGGATACGGAGGATCTCAAGGCAGATTGCAAGGAATACACCTACAAATACAAGTCCCCATGGAAGGTTTCCGCCCATGATTCCCTCAACGATCATCTTCATAAGCTGAGCCTGTGGCGCAGGAATCTCTGCTGTACCGTAGCCCCATGCTGCATCCAGAAGATACAGAACACCGCCGATAGCAAGGCCGGAAACAACAACACCGAGCATCTCGCCCATCTGCTGCTTCTTAGGTGTAGCACCGAGAAGGTATCCTGTCTTAAGGTCCTGAGAGGTATCACCGGCGATCGCTGCGATGATACAGATAACAGAACCAACAGCGATCGCTGCTGTCATTCCGTCGATACCTGTTTTACCGGAGCTCTTGATCGCAAATGTAGCAATCAGAAGAGTAGCGATAGCCATACCGGAAACCGGGTTGTTGGAGCTTCCTACAAGACCTACCATACGGGAAGATACTGTTGCAAAGAAGAATCCAAAAACTACGATGATAACTGCACCAAGAAGAGTTACCGGGATTGCCGGAACGATCCAGATGATAAATACCATTGCTATAACACCGAGAAGGATGAACTGCATCGGAAGATCCTGTGCGGTTCTCTCTGTGCTTGTGTTCTTGCTTCCCTTCATGCTCTTCATGGAGTCACGGAAGGTTGTAACGATCAGCGGCAGGGATTTGATCAGGGAAATGATACCACCTGTTGCGATAGCACCTGCGCCGATATATTTAACATAAGTAGACCAGATTGCTGATGCTCCGCCGTTTGCGTAAAGCTGGGCAATGGTCGTTCCCTCTGCTGCCGGATACATCCATGTATCAGGTCCGAACAGGCAGATCAGCGGAATGATGACCATCCAGCCGATAAGAGAACCTGTAAACATGTAGGATGCGATCTTCGGTCCTACGATATAACCAACACCGAGAAGTGCCGGATAAACCTCCATACCGATCTCACCCTTGAAGGATTTAAATGCTGCAGAAACATCTGCCGGAAGAAGCTTCAGTCCATCAACAACAAATTTGAAGACAGCAGCAAGTCCCATACCGGAGAATACTGTGGAAGCATTTGCTCCGCCTTCCTCACCGGCAAGAAGAACGTCTGCGCAGGCAGTTCCTTCCGGATAGAGAAGAGTTGCATGCTCTTTAACAATGAGGGCATTACGAAGGGGTACCATGAAAAGTACACCAAGGATACCACCGCAAAGTGCGATCAGAGTGATCTCAACGATGCCTGGTTTGCTTGTAAGTCCTTCCTCTGCCCAGAGGAACAGTGCAGGCATGGTGAAGATAGCACCTGCTGCAAGAGACTCACCGGCTGAACCGATAGTCTGGACCATATTGCTCTCCAGAATGGAGTTTCTGCGAAGAATCACGCGGATAACACCCATGGAGATAACTGCCGCCGGAATGGAGGCAGATACTGTCATACCAACACGAAGACCAAGGTAAGCATTGGCTGCGCCGAAGATGACAGCAAGAATACATCCCATAATCACAGATGTAACTGTGAGCTCCGGAGTGATTTTCTCCGCAGGAATGTAAGGTTTGAACTCTGTGTTTTTGTTCATATTTCCTCTCCCTTTATCTAGTAAATTAGTAACGTTATATAGTATAGCAAATTTCGCAGTATTTTGCAAGAAATTATATCTGAGATATTATATATTATTTACAATTTTCTGTATAATTATAAGCAAATAATTGGTCACTATGCAGCTTTTATGCTAACATAGTGACCTTATTCCTTACAATTGAATATTATACATTTAAAATAAAATACTTTTTTTTTTCAGTTGTCCGTTTCCAGCTGTTTTGTCAGATATCGCCCTACAATCTTCGAGAAATTTCCGATATCCCGGATATAGGCAAAATCCTTTCCAAAAATCTTCTTTTCCGCCGGAAGATCCTTCTCTTCACCTGCAAATACCCCCAGAACACTGACGCCCTGGCTCCGAAGACGCCGCACCTCTGTTGCAGTATCTGAAATGGCATATTTTCCCTGATAAGGGGCCGGATTTTTTGCATTGGGGCGGTTTATGATCACATCGTAGGGGCGTCCGTCACTTAAGATGATCAGGATCTTTTTTTCCTCTTCCCTCTGCAAAAGACTGTATCCCGCTGCTTTTATGGCAAGCCCGTCCCGATTATTGGAGGAAGTCACATAATTGAAAATATCCTCATCTGCCGAAACCGGATCATCATATTCCCGGAACCTGTGCAGGATCGTATGATCCCAGAATGTGCAGTAGCTCATAACCCGATGAGGGATTTCCACATTGCTCAGGGCAGAGCTGATCATATAAGCCTGCAGTGCCACATCTCCCTGTCGGCTCATCTGTGAACCACTGGCATCGATCAGTATATCCACCACAAAATCCGTATTGTCTCCACGAAGAATCCTCTTAAAAAGATTTGCCTCACCGCTTCTGCCTATACGCCACAGCCTGGAAGGAACGATAGTTCCCCGGTCTGATAGGACTTCCTGGTTTTCACTTCGGATCACCAGTGCTTTTTTCAGGAGTTCAGTCAATATGGCAATATTTCGTTTTGCAATTCTGTGCTTGTCATGATAGATCCATATGTTCTTATTACGCAGACGCTTTGCATACTGGTACTGATAATTATCACGAACCGGATTTTTCAGGATTCCTTCTGTAAAATACAGGCTACAGTCTCCGTGTATTCCCCGGCACATAAGATGGTTCATTCTTTTTTCTTCCGCAGGTGTGAGATAGGTTTTTCCAAAATTCAGTTCCACATAGGTATGAGCTTTCTGAAGAGCTTCCTCTGAAATCACCGTGATCTTGTTTTTCACCTTACGTTTTTCTTCCATATCCTGTGTCAGCGAGGAATCTTCAATATCTGTCATCCGGTCTGTGAGCTTTTCCACATAATTTTCCAGAGCTTCCTCATACATCTCTTCATTAAGGTAGTCTTCCCAGCCAAATTCCGTCAGTTCTTCCAGCGTCACCGCCATTACCCGTTCAAGGGAACCGTTTTTCTTCTCAAAGTCCGGATCGATGACCGCATTATAGAGGCTGTCGATGATCCGAATCAGTTCCATGGTGTCTCTGCTTTCTGCGCAGGCATAGATCTGATCCCGGAATGCAGACAGTTTTTTCTCCAGAGGCTGTACGCTTCCTGTAAGTACATCACGGAATACTGCAATTTTCAGCCTGTCTAACAACTTATCGTAGAAAGGCAGGGTTTCATATTCCTGATCCAGGATATCTTCCAGAGCTTTTTTTCTCATGCGGCGAACCCCGGGGCGCTCTTCACAGATCCGCTCTCCCACTGCCGCTTCGATACAGAGCTGTGTCAGCCCGGTCAGCTCCGTCTCAGAGGCATCCAGATAGATTTTTTTTACAAGATAAAGGCCAAGCAGATTTTTGTCAAAATATCTGGCAAAAGCCCCCTGTTTGATTCCATCGTAAAGAGCGATCTCTTTTGAGCGGAGAAACAGCGATACATCCGGCTTCACATCCAGGGTATAATCGCCGCTTACCGTCCAGAGGAGATTACGGATCCGGTTTTCCAGCTCCATCTTGTAATCTTCTATAGAAAGTTCTTCTGTCAGATCTTTATGCATAGACATCGTCCTTTGTCCACTCTTCCGGGATCCTTGTACGGACTACATCGTCCACGATCTCCTTTTCAAAAATATCGAAGGTTTTGTTCACCACTCCCATCTGCACTGCTGCCAGGGGAGAAAGTCCTGCACGAACGATCTTCATAGCAGCCAGAAGTCCTCGAAGATCCAGCGCTTTTGTGGAGATCTCACTGTTTACGGATTTCTTCTGAAGATCCATAAATACACCGATAAACTGTTCCACTGCCTTTTTCTTTGCCTCCGGGAACATTTTGCGGAAAATAAATCCCAGGGTTTCTTCTGTCTGCGCTGGCATATCGATCACCAGGAAACGAGAAACCAGAGCTTCGTTCAGCTCCTTTGTTCCTGCATATCCGTAGTTCATGGTTCCGATAAAACGTGCCGCAGGATGAAGGTCGATCCGGTCATAGCCCGGAACATCAATGGAGCGACGATAGTCCAGAGTTGCATGAAGGACAGAGACCGCATCGTTCTTTGCCATATTGATCTCATCCAGAATACCGAAGCCACCATACTCGGCACACTGATAGATGCTGCCCTTTCGGAGGCAGACTTCATTGTTTACAAAGGTATCCGTTCCGATCAGGTCTCCGCTGTTTGTATTGACATGGAAGGAAACATTATAAACCGGGCGGCCAAAAGCATATGCCAGATTTTCTGCTAGGATATTTTTTCCCGTGGCCTTTGGGCCTGCAAGAAGAAGATTTTCTCCTTCCAGAAGTCCTGCAATGGCCATTTCCAGGATTTCTTTTCCGTAGAACGGTATGGACGGTCTGGTAACTCTGGCTGCAGCCCCCTCGTCAACGTTATAATTTTTTCGAAACTCCTCGATACCGTGGATCAGGCTTTCGGAAACGTTCTGTTCTTTTAAAAATTCTAATTCTATCATATATATTTACTCCTGAATCTGATTGAATACCGCAGATATCCTCATCCGCAGTTATTATATGATCCTATGACGGATAACCGCTTACAGATTTTTTCTCCGCCAGGTAAAAAACGGGACAGATCTTACATCTGTCCCGTCATTTGATCTCAAAGATGCCGCTGCACCCAGGGAACATCTCTTATTTCCTGTATTTTATTTAACCGATCATACCTCAAAGATCAGATCACCGTAGGATGGCATCGGCCACATATCTTTATCTACGATCATCTCAAGCTCGTCTACAGGTTTTCTTAAAGCCTGCATTGCCGGTACCACGCTCTCTCGGAAGAATACAGCACGGTCACGTCCCTCTTCATGGGATTCCGACTCAGCGATCAGTCCGGAAAGCTTATCCATAGCTGTCTTGGTCTCAGCAAGAAGTGCGGAGGTTTTTTCCAGAAGACTTGTCTGTACACTGACATCAAGCGCTGCGCTCACTGCCTTCACAGAATTGATGGACTCTGCAAGAACCGTTGTATAACGGATCACTGCCGGGATGATCTGCTTGGTAGCTACATCCACCATGGTCTTGGCCTCAATGTTGATAGCCTTTGCATAGCCTTCATACTGGATCTCTGCTCTGGACTCAAGCTCTGCTCTTGTAAATACATTAAAGGATTCAAAAAGCTTCACAGCCTTATCTGTAGTCAGCGCAGGAATGGCATCTACCATGGACGGAAGGATCGGAAGTCCACGTCTCTTTGCCTCTGCCTCCCACTCCGGTGCATATCCGTTTCCGTTGAATACAATACGCTGATGCTGGATCGCATACTCCTTGATCAGGTCATGTACTGCAGTATCAAAATCGTCTGCTGCTTCCAGACGGTCGCATGCATCGCGGAATACTTCTGCTGCAATCGTGTTCAGAACTACGTTGCACTCGGAAATGGAATCACGGGAACCAACCATACGGAACTCAAATTTGTTTCCTGTGAACGCAAATGGTGATGTTCTGTTTCGGTCTGTAGCATCCTTCATGAAATCCGGAAGTGTCTTAACACCGGTATCCAGGATCTCGCCGGTCTTACTGTGTGTGGCGGTACCTGTGCTGATCAGCTGCTCCAGAACATCCTGAAGCTGCTCACCAAGGAATACGGAGATAACTGCCGGCGGTGCCTCGTTTCCTCCGAGACGTTCATCGTTTCCAACGTCTGCTGCAGACTCTCTCAGAAGATCTGCATGCTCATCAACGGCTTTCAGGATACAGGTGAGAACAAGAAGGAACTGGATATTCTCATGAGGAGTTTTTCCCGGCTCAAGAAGGTTGATCCCGTCATCCGTTGTCAGGGACCAGTTGTTGTGCTTACCGGAACCGTTAACTCCTGCAAACGGTTTCTCATGAAGCAGGCAGCGCATACCATGGCGGCTTGCAACTTTTTTGAGGATACGCATCATGATCTGGTTGTGATCTGCTGCAATATTTACCGGTGCGTAGATCGGTGCCAGCTCATGCTGTGCAGGTGCAACCTCATTGTGCTGTGTCTTTGCTGTTACGCCCAGCTTCCAGCACTCCTCGTTGACTTCCTTCATGTATGCGGAGATTCTCTGACGGATGGTTCCGAAATAGTGGTCATCCATCTCCTGTCCCTTCGGCGGCATAGCACCGAAAAGAGTTCTTCCTGTATAGATCAGGTCTTTTCTCTGGAGCCATTTCTCCTTATCAACCAGGAAATACTCCTGCTCAGCTCCAACGGAAGGAGTTACTTTTTTTGATGTTGTATTTCCGAAAAGGCGAAGAAGTCGAAGCGCCTGTGTATTGACCGCTTCCATGGAACGAAGAAGCGGTGTTTTCTGGTCAAGCGCCTCTCCTGTGTAGGAGCAGAATGCTGTGGGGATACATAAGATCCCGCCGGCTGCGTCATGACGTACAAAGGCAGGTGATGTGCAATCCCATGTTGTATAGCCTCTTGCCTCGAATGTTGCACGAAGTCCTCCGGATGGAAATGAGGATGCATCCGGCTCACCCTTGATCAGCTCCTTGCCAGAAAAGCTTAAGAGTACCTTTCCGTCCTCTCTTGGCGCTGTGACAAATGCGTCATGTTTCTCGGCAGTAACACCTGTCAGCGGCTGAAACCAGTGACAATAATGAGTAGCACCTTTCTCAATAGCCCATTCCTTCATCTCATGTGCAACCACATCAGCGATCTCCATGGACAGCTCCTTACCCTCTTCTATTGTCTTTTTCAGTTCGCGGTATACCTTCTTCGGCAAACGGTCCTGCATAACAGAATCGTTAAATACATCGCAGCCAAAGATTTCCTTTACGTTGATATAATCTCCCATTTCTTCCTCCTTTTCGTTCCTGTATATCCAGTCTTTCTTATGAGGAAAGACATTTTCACCTCTGTATGATCACCTTGTCTTCGGATACTCGGATCATTCTTCGCTCTTCTGGGTAATCTCCTTGATCTCCTGCATTTTCTGGTTCAACCGGCTTTTTTTCTGTTTCTTACTGCTGGTAAGATAAAGGTTCATGGCTTCATGAAGATTATCGATCTCCACACGGGTCTGATCTCCACCGAATTCTCCATCCAGCGTCCACGGAACAGCCTCCTCTGACTCTATCACAACATGCGCAGACTTAAAAGAATAGATCAGATCTGTATTATCCTCTGCAGTAAGAAGCGCAGTCATGATCTCCTGAAGCTCCAGCGGATTCTTCGGATTGGTGATCAGTGTCACCTCAAACAGTCCGTCATTCATATCCACGTTTTTTCCGGTAAGATTCTTAAATCCGCCTACAGATCTGGAATTGCTAATCATACCGTAGATAAAATCATTCTCCACAGTCAGCTCATCGGAGGTTACCTTCAGATGATAGGATTTCACCTCAAAAAGCTGCTTCATCCCTTCCAGCACATAGGCAACATGTCCCAAGATATTTTTCAGATCCTGGTCTGTCTCATAGGAAACATTGGTAAACAGTCCAAACGCAGCCACATAGGCAAATGTCTGGTTATTAAATTTACCGATGTCACAGTGATAGATCTGCTCCTCCATGATCATGGAGGCAGCTGCAGTCATACTCTTCGGCATAAACAGACTGTTGGCAAAATCATTGGTGCTTCCTGCAGGGATATACCCGATCGGTGTCTGGCTGCCCACTTCCACGATTCCGGTAACCACCTCATCCAGTGTACCGTCACCTCCACTGCAGGCGATCAGATCTACCTGATCTGCATATTCCTTCACCTGTTCATAAGCATCCTTCGGTCCCTGCGTGGCACGGATGATCACTTCGTACCCACCTTTATTAAAGATATCCACAATGTCCAGCAGATGCATCTTGATTCTTCCTTTTCCTGATTTGGGGTTGAAAACAAAAAGCATTCTTTTTTTCATTATACAATCCTCATTTCCCGAAATGATTCGTTATGTCTATTCTTTTACTATGATAAAAAAAACGATGTAAAATGTCAATCTTAACTTTTCACATCTGGTCTTACCACAGGCAGCCGGAATTTTATAACAAAAAAAGTCCGAAAACCCAATAAAATTGAATCTTCAGACCTTTTGTTAAATAGCGAGAGGGGGATTCGAACCCTCGACACCACGGGTATGAACCGTGTGCT